>NZ_LIPP01000183.1 GCF_001418335.1 Streptomyces aurantiacus
GTGAAGAGTTCGATCTGGTTGCGGTCGTTGTCCAGGAGGGTGGCCAGGCGGCGGCGGATGCCGATGTTGGCGCGCATGCGGGGGTCTTTGGCGTATTCGGCGTACATGTAGTCGCGTTCTTCGTCGGTGACCATTTCGAGGGTGAGCTCGTCGTGGTTGCGCAGGAAGATGCCCCATTGGCAGCCGGAGGGGATGGCGGGGGTTTTCGCGAGGATTTCGGAGACGGGGTAGCGGGATTCGCGGCGGACGGCCATGAAGATGCGGGGCATGACGGGGAAGTGGAAGGCCATGTGGCATTCGTCGCCGCCTGCGGTGTAGTCGCCGAAGTAGTCGACGACGTCTTCGGGCCATTGGTTGGCTTCGGCGAGGAGGACGGTGTCGGGGTAGTGGGCGTCGATTTCGGCGCGGACGCGTTTGAGGATGTGGTGGGTGGCGGGGAGGTTTTCGCAGTCGGTGCCTTCTTCGGCGAAGAGGTAGGGGACGGCGTCGAGGCGGAAGCCGTCGATGCCGAGGTCGAGCCAGAAGCGGAGGGCGGAGATGATTTCTTCGACGACGGCGGGGTTTTCGTAGTTGAGGTCGGGTTGGTGGGAGAAGAAGCGGTGGAAGTAGTACTGCTTGCGCTGGGGGTCGAAGGTCCAGTTGGAGGCTTCGGTGTCGACGAAGATGATGCGGGCGTCGGGGTATTGGTGGTCGTTGTCGGCCCACATGTAGTAGTTGCCGTAGGGGCCTTCGGGGTCGGTGCGGGAGGCTTGGAACCAGGGGTGTTGGTCGCTGGTGTGGTTCATGACGAAGTCGATGATGACGCGCATGCCGCGTTGGTGGGTGGCGTCGACGAATTCGACGAAGTCGGCGAGGTCGCCGAATTCGGGGAGGACGGCGGTGTAGTCGGAGACGTCGTAGCCGCCGTCGCGGAGGGGGGAGGTGAAGAAGGGAGGCAGCCAGAGGCAGTCGACGCCGAGCCATTGGAGGTAGTCGAGTTTGGCGGTGAGGCCTTTGAGGTCGCCGATGCCGTCGCCGTTGCTGTCCTGGAAGGAGCGGACGAGGACTTCGTAGAAGACGGCGCGTTTGAACCATTCGGGGTCGCGGTCCTTGGCGGGGGTGTCTTCGAAGGTGTCCGGGACGGGTTCGTTGACGATCATGTGGGTGACCCTCCGGTGGGCGGTGGGGACGGTCGCAGGACGGTCGTGACGTGCGCGGGCCGGTGTCCGGGGGTGAGGCGTACGTAGTTGGTCCTGCCCCAGTGGTAGACCTCGCCGGTGAGTTCGTCGCGTACCGGCACGGACGCGTGCTCGTCGAGGCCGAGGTGTGGCATGTCCAACGAGACCGTGGCCTCCTGGGTGTGATGGGGATCGAGATTCACCACCACCACAACCGTGTCCGAGCCGTCCCGTTTGCTGTACGCGAGCACGGCGTCGTTGTCGGTCTCGTGGAAATGGACGTTCCGCAGCAGGCGCAGCGCGCCGTGTTCCCGCCGGATTCTGTTCAGCGAACCGATGAGCGGCGCGATGGACGTTCCCGAACGCTCGGCGGATTCCCAGTCCCGGGGCCGCAGCTGGTATTTCTCCGAGTCGAGATAGTCCTCGGTACCGGCGCCGGCCGCGGCGTTCTCGCACAGCTCGTATCCCGCGTACATCCCCCAGGAGGGAGAGAGCGTCGCCGCCAGAACGGCCCGGATCTCGAAAGCGGGCCGGCCGCCGTGCTGGAGGAAGCCCGGAAGAATGTCGGGGGTGTTGACGAAGAAGTTGGGCCGCATATGGGCCGCCGCGTCACCGGAGAGTTCGGTGAGGTATTCGGTCAGCTCCTCCTTGGTATTGCGCCAGGTGAAATACGTGTACGACTGCTGGAAACCGGCACGTGCCAGAGCGTGCATGATCTGCGGGCGCGTGAACGCCTCGGCCAGGAAGATCACATCCGGGTCGGTGCGGTTGATCTCCGCGATGACCTGTTCCCAGAAAATGACCGGTTTCGTATGGGGGTTGTCGACGCGGAAGATCCGTACGCCGTGCCCCATCCAGAACCGCAGCACCCGGAGCGTCTCCCGCACCAGGCCCGGCATGTCCCGGTCGAAGGCGATCGGGTAGATGTCCTGGTACTTCTTCGGCGGGTTCTCGGCGTATGCGATCGTGCCGTCGGGGCGGTGATGGAACCACTCCGGGTGTTTCTCCACCCACGGGTGGTCGGGTGAGCACTGGAGCGCGAAGTCGACAGCGATCTCCAGGTCCAGCTCGGCGGCCCGGCGCACGAACGCGTCGAAGTCGTCGATCGTGCCGAGGTCGGGGTGGACGGCGTCGTGCCCGCCCTCCGGCGACCCGATCGCCCAGGGCACCCCGACATCCTCGCGACTGGCCGACAGGTTGTTGTTCGGGCCCTTGCGGAAGGTCGTGCCGATGGGGTGGACCGGAGGCAGGTACACCACGTCGAAGCCCATCTCGGCGATCGCCGGCAGCCGCCTCGCCGCGGTGCGGAACGTGCCGCTGACCGGTGGCCTGCCGGGTTCGACCACCGCGCCCTCCGAGCGCGGGAAGAACTCGTACCAGGAGCCGTACAGCGCCCGCTCCCGCTCCACCGACAGGGGGAGCGGGGCCGAGCGGGAGATCCGTTCCCGCAGCGGGTGCTCGGCGAACGCCGCGTCCACGTCAGGAGTCAGGGCGGCGGCGAGCCGGGCGGCCGGCGGCCGGGAATCGTCGCGCAGGGCGTCCGCGGCCGTCAGGACCGCCGCCCGCCCCGCCTCGTGCGGCACTCCGGCGGCGGCCCGCTCGTACAACTCGGCGCCCTCCTCCAGGACCAGGCCCACGTCGATGCCGGCCGGGACCTTGATGCGGGCGGACCGGCGCCAGGCGGACACGGGGTCCGACCACGCCTCCACCCAGTAGGTCCACTCGCCCACCGTCGTGGGTGTGACGTCGGCGCCCCAGCGGTCGGTGCCGGGAGCGAGTTCGTGCAGGGGGGTCCAGGGGCCGGCGCGGCCCTCGGGGTCGCGCAGGACGACGTTCGCGGCGACCGCGTCGTGGCCCTCGCGGAAGACCGTCGCGGAGATCTCGAAGGACTCTCCCGGAACCGCCTTCGCCGGGCGGTCGCCACGGTCGACGGCCGGACGGACATCGACGACGGGGACTCGGCCGAACGGGGCGACGGGCATACGGCCAACAGGGGGGACGCAGCCGTCGGCCGGGTTCTCGGTCATGCAATTCACCTCCGTCGTCGCTGTCGTTGCCGCTGTGGTTGTCCTTGTCCTGAACCAGAGCCGGAGCCTGCGCCCGAGCCCGGCTCCGGTCCTCGTCCTGCTCGTGGTCCGCGGTTCGCGGTTCGTCATCGTGTCGGGAGGCTTTCTTCTCTAGGTCGCGCTAGGTCGCGGGGCTCGTGGCGAGCCCGTCGGGACGCGCCGGAAGCGCGCCCTTCGGGGAGCGGCCGTTCGCCCGTTCGCGGCGACGGGCCGAACCGGCCGCCAGATAGCGCTCGGCGGCGTGCACGGCCTCGCGCGCACACCGTTTGCCCATGAGGACGCAGAGCGTGTAGCCCGTGTCCTCGAAATTGCCCCGCGCGGCACGGTCGGCGGGCGCCGCGAGCATCATGCGTTCCCAGGTCCGGTACAGCTTCAGATACCTGGCGACCTCATCTTTGGCGGGCAGCAGCATCGCACTGGTCACCTCCACTCCCTTGGGTGCGCACGGTTCGCCCGGATGTGCGTGAGGGCCGTGCACGCAGAGGCATCGACCGACTGCGGCGGCCGACACCTTCACTCATGGTGCATGCGAGTCCACTCAACGTCCTGTTGTCGCTTCAACGACATTCGGTCGTCTCTCGGGTTGCACGAATGGAGTACCACTCGCACCCTGGGAATGACTCAGAAGCGATCACTGCTCACGCTCTGCATTCAGAGCTCGGCCCACCGGGGCGAGGAGGAGCGAGAGCTTCGCCGGTGAGGAGCCAACGACGATGAAGACCGTAGTGCCCTGCTACTACCACCTCGACGTGGAAGTCAGTCCGGAGCGGGTCGATCAGGTCAGGCGCATTCTGGCCGCCCATCTCCGGTACTGGGACCTGGAGAACCTCGTCGAGCCCGTCTGCCACTGCGCCGAGAAGCTGCTGCGAACGATCGCGGCGCACGCGACGGACAAGAACACCACGCTTGAGATGTGGTGGAACGGCCAGCACCTCATCACCGCGATCGCGGACATCGACGGGGAGTCCCACCCGCAGTCCGCGACATGGGGCTGCCTGGCCCACATCGCCGCGCTGAGCGACGGCTGGGGGTGGTGTGCCACGGGCAGCGGCGGAAGGATCGTCTGGTTCTCCCGCCGGGTCCGCGCCATGGAACGCGCCCCGCTGGTCCCGCCCGTACCCGAGCCCAGCCTGCGGGAAGCCTTGCGGACGCCCCGCGAGCTGCCCGTACCGGTCCTGGCGGGCCCGGTGCCCGAGGACCCCCTCGTGGGTGCGGCGCTCGGCGGCGCCCCCTCCGGCGATCCCGGAGAGGGCGCGCTCAGAACCGTGGTGCGCCGGCCGGTCGTGGCCGGGACCGGGGCCAGGTGAGTCACGCGAACGCGTACGACGGAACCTCGCGCATTACGGCATCCGGGTAGGACCGCCCGTCGGCCCGCGACCACTTCGGTGGCCGCGGGCCGACGGCCGTCCTGCCCGTTGCCCGTGCCGGACGGGAAGGAACGGTCGTCCGGCACGGCGGTGGACCAGGTGGACCCGTGCGGTGGCCAGGGTCCACCGCGGACCCGGGCGCGGACCGGATCAGCCGATCCGGGCCTCCCCGTAGGGGACCAGCCGGACCGGCCCCAGCAGCCCGTACGCTCCCCGGGCCACGCCGCCGTACACCGCGGGGTCGCTGACCCGCAGCCGGTTGGCGAGCGGGGTGGCCACCTCGACCTCGATGACGTTCGCGCCGCGCCGGAGCAGACCGCCCAGATCCACCACAGGATGGATCTGGTCGACCGGGTCGAGCCGGTGGCCGTTGACCGTGACCCGGCAGGTGTCGGTGACCGCGCCCAGCTCCAGACGCGCGCCGTACCCGCCGGTCCAGCCGCGGCCGAGGGTGACCGTGGTGCGGTAGCGGCCGATGCCCGAGACGTCGGCGAGTTCGGGAATCTGCGACCAGGGCACCAGCGCGTCCAGCGTCAGGTCGTGCTCGACGACGGTGGTGCGGGTGGCCGAGGCGCCGGGCCGCCAGTCCTGGACGCTCAGACGCCACGAGGCCGGTGCGATCGGCTCCGGGATGTCCTTGAGCGAGGTGCTGACGGCGCGCCCCTTGGAGAGCACGGTCCGGTACGTGCCCGCGGCCGTGGCCCGCACGGTGAGGCCCGCGTCCGTGAAGCGCGCCTCGTCGGCCTCGCTGTCGACGACGTGCGGGCGGGCGCCGTTGCGGTCGCCGAAGAGGCCCGGCCGGCCGATCGCCACGATGAGGGTCTCCGCGGGCTCAAGGGTGACCCGCACGGTGACCGAGTCGCCGTCCTCGGTGTAGCGGGCGACGCGCTCGGCCTTCCCCGTCCAGGGGTCCAGTACGTACGGCACCCCCTTGGCCGTGGTGCGGTGGAGGGTGACCTCGTGGTCGACGGCGGCGACCGGCGGCTTGACGGTCTCGGCGTGCTTGCCGTTGCACAGGTAGTAGTAGTCGACGCCGTCGGCCGTCCGGTGGGCGTTGAGGAGGGTCGAGGCGCTCGCGTACCCGACGTCGGGCCGCACCCCGAGCGCGGTGAGCGCGTCGCCGACCGCGGCCTTGTCGGTGACCTTCCGGACCAGTGGCTGGGCCAGCAACTCCTTGACCACGGACAGCAGTTCGTCGCTCTCGCCGCTGTCGGGGACGCCGGACGGCACCACCGTGTCCCAGGCGCCGAGGAGGACGACCGGCAGTCCGGCGCGGGTGAGCCGCAGCAGGGCGCGCGCGTCCCGCAGGGCGAGGGTCACCGTGGAGCCGTAGAAGAAGTCGCCCTCGACGAACAGGGCCTTGTAGGCGGGCCCGTCGGGGGCGAGCCGTCCCTCGCGCACGGTGGCGGAGGGCAGGTCCAGGAGCGGGCCGCTGAGGAACTGGTGGGTCCAGCCGAGCGTGATGCCCGTGGCGGTGAACCAGGAGGCGCCGATGCCGGTGGCCGAGTAGCCGGTCTGCCGGAACACCGCCACGTCCGCCTTGGCCCGGCCGGTCTGCAGGACCTGGTGGACACGGCCGAGGTAGCCGGAGACGTCCGAGACGTGGGTCCAGGTGGGATGCCTGGGACCCCAGGACTCGCCGTAGCCGGCCACGCCCTTGTACGGGGTGAAGGCCGCGTATCCGGGCCAGTTGACGCCCGGGAACTCGGCGTAGGAGAAGCCGTGGACGACGGTCTGGTTGACTCCGGCGGCGTAGGCGCCGCCCATGGTGCGCAGGAACCTCTGCCATGTGGTGCTGTAGGCACTGCCCGTGTACGCGCCGGCCTCGCACGAGAGCACCGTGTGCCCGGCCATGTCACGGCCGCCGGCCAGGCACCGGTAGTCGTCGAGGTTTTTGAAGCCCAGCGACTCGCCCTCGGCGATGTCGAGGATCGCGGCCGTGGCGATGGCGTCGGTCTGCAGACCGTAGGGCTGGGAGCGCAGTTGCAGTCCCAGCGAGTGGGCCCAGGTGCGCAGCGCCGTGAAGTGGTGCTTGTTGACGAGGGTGGAGACCGTCTCCCAGAAGTCGTGGCGGATCTGGCGGGTGACGGCGGCCTCGAACGCGTACACCTGGTTGCTGTTGTCGAGGATCAGGGCGGGCAGGAGCGGCAGCAGGGAGCGGCCGGTGTGTTCGAGGAACGCGTCGGGCAGGCCCGGCGTCCACTGGAGTCCGTCGGTCTCCAGCTCGATGGAGTCCTCGAAGAGCGCCCCGCCGGAGACCTTCAGCAGCCGGCGGACGGCCGGCGTGAGGATGTGCGCCTCCCAGAAGTCGGTCACCGCGCGCGTGCCGGCGGCGCTGAAGTGGTCGACGACGTAGGCGGGCGGGTCGGTGTGCGGTCCGGCTTCCGGAGTCTGGCCGGAGCCGCGCACCCAGTACGCGATCACCACCCAGGTGCCGTCGTCGGGCGCGGTCCAGTTCAGGGCGCCGTCGGTGACGTCGGAGGTGAGATCGCGGACCGAGGCCAGGTCGAGGCCGGTCTCCTTGCGGGTGGAGTTCGCGGTGTTCACCCGGGCCGCCTGGACCAGCAGCAGCCGCTGCTCGCGCACGCCGGAAGCCGCCTCGTGGACGGGCTTCGGAGCGGGGCCGGTGAACGTGGCGCCGGGGGCGACGGTCGCCGCTCCGTGGGCGAGTTCCTTGACGGCGGCTTCGCTGTCGGGGGTGATGCCCGGAACGGCGGCGGGCCAACTGGGTCCGACGGTCAGGTCGATGGTGAGACCGCGACGCGCGGCCTGGCTCAGCGCGGCCTCGACTCCCGTGACCCAGGCGGCGGTTCCCCAGCCGTGGCGGGCCGTGTCCAGTGCGGCGGTGTCGGTGACGCTGTGGTGGACGGCGGCTATCTCGGCGCCGCCGAACCCCGCGTCGGCGATCTGGTCGATCTCCCGTCTGATCTCGTCGGGCCGTACGAGGCCGTCGGGCCACCACCAGCGGAACTTGGGGCGCACCGCCCGGCCGGGATCGGCGAAGGGCAGAGCGGGAGAGGCGCCGGTGGCACCCGCGGTGGCGGCCGAGGCGCGACCGGGCGCCGCCCAGTCGACGGCGCCGGCGGCGGCTGCGACGGCCGCGGCGGCGAGGAGGGTTCGGCGCGGGACACCCGTCCGGTGAACTGAGGTGAGGTCGTTCATGGTTCCTGTTCCACTGTCGGCGGGCAGCACAAAGAGGACCCCCTTGCGGGGCCCAGGGCGTTGAATCGTTTTAATCGCTGTGAAAGTAAGACGCTGGATCAAGGGGCGTCAAGAAGCGTGCACGACACAAATAAGCCGGCGGGCCGCGGTGGCGGTCGGCTGATACCGTCCTATGCCGGCTGCCTGGCCGGTGGAGGGCTGGTCGCGCAGTTCCCCGCGCCCCTGGGAGAGTGGGGCTGCGCCCCTACTCTCCGGCCCGCCCGGCGACCCTCACAACGGCACGGCGGTCTTCACCCGAAGACGTTGTCCGCCTCGTCCCAGTTGTAGGGATCGGCGGGTGCCAGGCTCCGGGGGGCTCGCGAGGACGACTGGTACATCGCCTCGATCTCGGCGGCGTACCGCTGCCCGATGGCGTCCCTGCGCAGCTTCATCGACGGGGTGAGCAACCCGTTGGCCAGGTCGAACGGCTCGGGCAGTACCCGGTACACACGAATGGACTCCACGTGCGGCACGGTGGAGTTGGCCGCGCCCACCACGCGGTTGATCTCCTCCCGCAGGGCGTTCTCCTCGCGCAGTACGCGGTCGTACGCCTCGCCCGGCACGGTGTGGACCGAGCGCCAGTACGCGAGGTACTCGGCGTCGAGGGTGATCAGGGCCCCCACGCAGGGCCGGTTGTCGCCCACGACCACCGCCTGGTGGATGAGCGGATGGACCCGCAGACGCTCTTCGAGCGCCGCGGGAGCGACACTCTTGCCGCCGCTCGTGACGACGATGTCCTTCTTGCGGCCGATGACGCTCAGATAGCCCTCGTCGTCGAGCCGGCCGAGGTCGCCCGTGGCGAGCCAGCCGTTGTGGAACGCGGCCTGGTTGCCCTCCTCGTCGTTGATGTAGCCCTGGAAGACCGAGGGCCCCCGCACGAGGATCTCCCCGTCCTCTGCCACCTGGATCTCCGTGTCGGGCAGGGCCTGCCCCACGGTGCCGAGTTTCTCCCGGCCGACGGGCTGGGCCGTGATGCCGCCGCTCGTCTCGGTGAGCCCGTAGCCGTCGTGGACCGGGATACCGATTCCCGAGTAGAAGAGGGCCAGTTCCCGGTTGAGGGGGGAGCCGCCGGACACGGCGCCGCACACCTTTCCGCCCAGTGCCGCGCGGAGCTTCCGGTACACCGTCTTGTCGTACAGAGCGTGTTGCAGGCGAAGATCGAGGCCGGGCCCCGGCCCTGCTCCCAGCCGTTGCCGCTCGGTGGCCGCGGCGAACTCCTGCGCGGTGCGCACGGCGCGCTCGAACACGGCTCCGCGGCCGGCCTCTTCGGCCTTGCGCAGGAAATTCTTGTAGAGCTTCTCGAAGACGAACGGTACGGCGTAGAGATAGGTCGGCCGGAAGGACAGCAGGGCGTCGGCCAGTGTCTCCGCGCGCAGGTCGGGTTCGTGGCCCATGAGCATGCCGCCGCGCATGCACAGCCCCTGGACCATCAGGCCGTAGACGTGCGAGAAGGGCAGGAGGGCCAGCACGGTCGGCTGCTGCCCCGACGGCGCCGTGGTGTGTCCCCACCCGGCCAGCAGCGTGTCGCAGGGGCTGCCCAGGCTGCTGTGGCTCAGTGCGCAGCCCCTGGGGTGCCCCGTCGTGCCGGAGGTGTAGGCGATGACGGCGGTCGAGTCGGGCAGCACGATCCGGCGCATGGACTCGACGGTGGTGACCGGTACCGACAGGCCCGACTCGGCCAGGTCCGCCAGGGCCCCGGCGTCGAGCTGCCAGACGTGCCGCAGGGCGGGCAGTGCGGCGCACACCGAGCCGACCGTCATGATGCCCTGCTCGTCCTCCACCACCACGGCGACGCAGCTCGCGTCCTGGAGGATCCACCCCACCTGTTCGTGCGAGGACGTCGGGTGGATCGGAACGATCTCGGCGCCCACCGTCCACAGCGCGTAGCTGAGCACGGTCCACTCGTAGCGGGTGCGGGCCATGACGGCCACGCGGTGGCCCGGGAAGATCCCGGCCGCGATGAAGCCGCGTGCGACGCCCACCACTTCGTCCCGCAACTCGATCGCGGTGACCGGCGACCAGACCGGGGGAGAGGTGTCGGAGCGGCGTGCCAACTGCTGGAGGAGCGGGTCGCGTTCCGCAGTCTCGAAGAGACTGTCGGCGAGCCCTCCCTGCATCAGTAAGGGGGCCTGTCTGGATATTTCCAAGGGGTGCATGTGCCGCTCCAGAATCTCAGAGCGCCCCTCCGATGGAGTCCGGAATCGAGGGCGTTCGAAATCTAGCCCACGACGGCGGGGGTTGGGTCACGAACGGTCGATCATCCTGACCTGATTGTCACCGAGCCACTGCGGTCCGTCGAGCAGGAAGTGGTTCTTCTGCCGGAGTGCCCCTTATCTGTACGCGGGCACCGGCATGGGCGGGCCGGAAGGGGCATGGGCGGGCGGTGCAGGGGGCATGGACGGGTATGGAGGGACCGGATGGGAGCGGAGAGGCCGGACGGGCTGGACGGGCGGTCCGCTCCGCCCCTCATTACGATGAAATTGCAGTAGTTGCAGTAGTTGCAGAAATTGCGATGAAGGAGACCGTCGGGCCGGCCGGCGGTCCGCGTGCGAGGGGGCCGACCGACGTCAGGAGGGCCGCCGTGAGCACGATCGCGGTGAAGGCCGCCCGGCTGAGGAGCGGGCTCGTCCTCCCGTACGCGGAGGCCGGCTACCCGGAAGGCGTTCCCGTCGTCTTCGTGCACGGCCTCGCGGACTCCTGGTGGACGTTCGAGCCCCTGCTCAGACAGCTGCCCGCCGCGCTGCACGGGTACGCCCCCACCCAGCGCGGCCACGGCGACGCCGAACGGCCCCCGGACGGCTACGCTCCGGAAGACTTCGCCGGCGACCTCGTGGAATTCCTCGACGCCGTGGGCGTCCGCCGTGCCGTCCTGGTCGGTGCGTCGAGCGGCGGGGTGGCCGCGCGGCTGGTCGCGGGCAGCCACCCGGACCGGGTGGCGGGCCTCGTCCTGGCGGGCGTTCCGGCCACCCTCGCCGACAAGCCAGGGGCGGCGGCCCTGGGGGAGAAGGCCAAGAAGCTCGCCGACCCCGTGCCGCGCGCCTTCGTCGAGGAACTGCTCGGCGGCCTCACGGACCGGCCGCTGGGCCGCGGACTCCTCGCGACGATCACCGAGGAGAAGCTGAAAGTGCCCGCACGGGTCTGGCGGGACACCGTGCGCGGCCTGCTGGAGACGGACCTCGCGGCCACACTGAGGGGCATCCTCGTCCCCACGCTCGTGCTCTGGGGCGACGCCGACAGCGTCCTGCCGCGCGCCGATCAGCAGCGGATCGTCGACACGGTCTTCGACGCGCGGCTCGTCGTGTACGAGGGTGCCGGTCACGCCCTGTACTGGGAGGAGCCCGAACGGCTCGTCCAGGACATCGCCGCCTTCGCCGCCGCGGTCCTGCCGGACCGTCCCGACGGCGACGCTCCCGGCAGAGCCGGGACGCCGCCGCCCCCGGACGGTCGGGCAGGCTCACCGAAGTGACGGTGGCCAGGACCGCGGGTGTGACGCCCGATCAGGCGTTGGGGTCGAACGCGATCCCCGACGGCTTGGCCGACGCCAGGTGCGAGTTGAACGTGCTGTCCTTGATGCCGAGCGTCGCACTGCCGAAGTTGTACGACGTCAGGGTGTCACGTATCCCGGCCGGATAGCCGTTCCAGCCGACCAGCGGCGGGTACTGCCAGGTCCCCTTGTGGTTCTCCGGCGGCTCGTCGTTCGCGGTCGCGGAGCGGAAGCAGTGCGTGCTGATCCCGTCCTTGTGGTACACGATCTTGGCGTGTGTCCCGTCCCAGCGGATCGCCGAACGGTTGTGGATCACGAACGAGCCGTGCTCGGACGTCGAGACGTACTCGGCCTGGTTGTTCTGCACCCAGACCACGACGTGCTCCCAGTCGTGCCGATGCCCGCCGAGCCCGCTGCCGGCCACGGCCTGGTCCTTCTCGAAGTAGGAGGCGTAGACGATCGCGCACCAGCCGTTGTTGCACTTGGAGCGCGAGTAACCGTTGGTGTTGTCCAGGTCCGAGGCGTCCCGGCACTGGCCGTTGAGGGCGCCGCTCGGGTTCAGTCCGCCGTTGACGGCCCCGCCCGGGCCGATGGCCGGCGTGGCGTAGCAGCCGTCCGTGTCGTAGTCGTAGGCGGGCTGGTACGTCTGGTCCAGTGCCTCGGCGTTGGCGGGCAGGGCGCCGGGTGGCGCCGCCAGGGCGGTGGCCGGGAAAGCGAGGACCAGAGCGGCGGCGCCCGCGAGGACGCCGAGCGACCTCCGTCCCAGGCGCCGTGATCCGAAGAGCTTCGATACCGGTCTGCCGTTCACAAGCGTCCTCCTCATCGGCCTTGTGCAGGCCAACGCCCTGTATGACATGTCCAGCTCAGGGTTGCTGGTTTTCCCGCCCGTGCCAAGAGGACCCAGGAGGCGCAACGGTTACGGAGTGCCGAACAGTTGTGGCTCGTCCGGCCCAAGAACGTCACGGACGACGGGGGTTGATGGAAAGCTGTGCGGCATGAGCGCGCCGCGGACCACCCGGCCCGAGGGTGGCCGGCACACCGCCCTCCACCCGCCCGAACCGACGGACACGGCCGAACGACCCGCCGCGTCCGCGGAGTTGACGCGGCACGCGCTGCACTCATGGCACGGGTGGCACGGCTGGCACGAGTGGTACGTGCGGCACCGGCGGTGGTGGTACGCGCTGGCCGTCGTCGCTCTCCTCGCCGAGATGGCGGTCGCGATGGTCACCACCGCCGTCGAGCAGACCCCCACCATCGACGAACCGGTGTACGTGGCCACGGCCGAGGTGTACCTCAAGGAACACAGCTTCCGTTACAACCCCGAACACCCGCCGCTCGGCAAGCTGATCATCGCGTCCGGCCTGGTGTTCACCGACGCGCGCCTCGACTCCGGCTTCGTCGGCAGCCAGACGGCGCTCGGTCGGCACGTGCTGTACGAGTCGGGCAACGACCCCGGGCACCTCATGCTGTACGCGCGCCTCCCGGTGATCGTCCTGACGCTGCTGTTCGGTCTCGTGGTCCTCGCGTTCGCCCGCGACCTCACCGGCCCGGCAGGCGGGCTCGTGGCCCTCGCCCTGTACGCGTTCTCCCCGGACGTCATCGCGAACGGTTCGCTGGCCACACTCGACGTGCCCGCGGCCGGATTCCTGCTCACCTGCGTATGGCTGCTGTGGCGGGCCCGGCGGCGACCGTACTTCTACCTGCCGCTCGCCGGAGTGGCCCTGGGCGCGGCGACGGCCACGAAGATGAGCGTGCTGCCGGTGATCCCGGTGCTGATGCTGCTGGCGGTCCTGTCGTTCCAGCACGCCGGCCGCACTCAGAACTCCGACGCCCGTGCCCGTGTTCGTGCCCGGATGCACCTCGTCGCGTACGGGGTGGCCGCCGCCGTCGGTATGGCGCTGGTCGCGGTCGCCGTCGTGTGGGTCACGTACCTCGTCGTCGACCCACGGCTGCGCTGGACGGCGCCCGAGAACGTGCCGGACATCCGCGGGATGCGCGGCCGGGTCGCGGCATGGCTGCCGTTCCCCGAGGCCTACCGGGACGGCATGCGCGTCCAGTTCGGCTTCGAGTACGACATCTGGCAGGGCTTCCTCTTCGGACGGCTGTACGAGGGCTCGCTCTGGTACTACCTGCCGGCCGCGCTCCTGGTGAAGACACCGCTCGGCATGCTCGCGCTGTGGACGGCGGGCGCCGTAGCGCTCCTGGCCGTGCGCCGGCTGCGCCCCGCCGTTCCGTACGTGCTCGTCCCCGCGGCCCTGCTGCTGGGCGTCTCCATGAACGGTGCCCGGGATCTCGGCGTACGGTACGCCGTGTTCATGCCGATGTTCCTGGCCGTCGGCGCCTCGGCGGTGACGCTCTTCCGCCGTCGCCCCGCCCACTGGGCGACGGTGGCACTGGTCTGCTTCGTGGCGGTCAGCTCGCTGCGCACGTACCCGTACTACCTGCCGTACTCCAACGAGGCGTTCGGTGGTCCTTCGAAGACCCATCTGCGGCTGCACGACTCGAACGTCGACTGGGGTCAGGATCTGGGCCGCCTCGCGGACCACCTCCGGCGGCACCATCCCGGCGAGCGGGTCTGGCTCGTCCACAAGGGCGCGGGCGTGCCCTCCTCCTACGGCATCGACGCGTCCGATCCGCTCAAGGCCCCCCTCGGCGAGGTGCACGGGCTGCTCGTGGTGTCCGACTCCTCGGCGGCGAAGGCCGACGGGCGGCTCGCCGCCCTGCTCGACACCAGTACGCCGATCGACGAGGTCGGCCACTCGATCACGCTCTACAGGCGCCGCTGATGGCGAGAGCCACGGGCGAACGGCCCCATCGCATCCGCCACTTCGACCACTTCGACCCGACCGGTTCGGCGCGTCCGCCGGTATCGTCGGATCCATGACAATGCGTCGGACGGGTCTCAAGAGGAGACGCGGCGCGGTCAGGGCGATGGTGACGGCCCTCCTGTGCGTACTGGTGGCACTCCCCGCGAGAAGCGGCGCCGCGTCCGGGGCGGCCGCCGTACCGGACACCTCACGGGGCCACTACGCCGGCCATGTCGGCTACGTCGGCACGTTCAACATCTACGGGAACATCGGCCACCGGGGCGACGCGGGCGACTGGATCAGGGACGAGGCCGACGCCATCTCGGAACTCACCCTCGGCGACATGGACCGGTGGCTGTTCATCGGCCTCCAGGAGGTCTGCCAGGCCCAAGGAGAGCGGTTGGCGCGGGAGTTGGGCATGCGCAGCGCCTTCGTCGACACCGGCACGGACTGCGCCGACGGCCAGCCGTACGGGAACGCCCTCCTGTTCCACGAGGCCGTGCGGATCCTGCCACCGGCACTGCTGCCCAACACGGACGGCAGGGGCGGGGAGCGGGGCATCATCTGTGCCGTCGTCCGTGCTCCGGAGAGTCCGGATGGGGCGTACAGGTCGGACGGGTCGGGCCGGTCGGGGCCACCCGTCACGGCATGCAGTACGCATCTGAGCGTCGGCCGCACGCGGGACCGGGAACGGCAGGAGCAGACCGAGTTCATCCATGACGACTGGAAGCCGGACGGCACGCACCCGCTCGGCGCCGACGGCCCGGTCGTCCTGGCGGGCGACCTGAACGCGCCGCCCGACGCGCGCGAGCTGGACGTGTTGTACGGCGGCGACGGCAGCGAGGCGAGCGGCCCCCCGGAGAGCGGACCGCCGTACACCCGGCCGACCTACGACGACGGCCGCAAGATCGACTACTTGTTCACGTGGGGTGAGCGGAGTGCCGGGCGATGGCACCGCACCGGCACGCGCCGGACCGTCAACTCGGATCACAGCTTCTACTACAGCGAGTTGTCGACAGGGACCGGATGAAGCGACCGGACACCGGATGAAGCGACCGGACAGGGGCCCGAACGGCCGTATCAGCCGGGGCCTGCGGTGGCCCGGCCCGTAGCGTGACCACGGCAGGTGCGGATCCCGTGACACGAACCCCTGACCTCCTGGTGGCGCGATGTGCTGGAGTGCGACGGCCGACCTCGTGGCGGGCTGCGGCATCGCGGCCGTCGGAGTGGCCTGCGTGGCGCGGACCCGCAGAGCGGCCGATCTGCCCATGGCCGGACTGCCCCTGCTCCTGGGCTTCCACCAGATCGTCGAGTCGCTGGTCTGGCGTTCCGGTGGTGGCACGGGACCCGCCACCGTGACCTGGGCGGCGATCGCCCTTCCCCTGCTCGCGGTGTGGGTGCCGGTGAGCGTGCTGTGCGTGGCGCCGCCGGGTGCCGTGCGGCGGCTGATGCTCCCGCTCGTCGTCGGACTCGCCACCGCGGCCGTGCTCTCGTACCGACTCGCCACCCATTCCGTGCGGGCCGAGATCCGCGGCCACACCGTCGGCTACGCCGTCTCCCTGCCCGGCGCGGAGGTACTCGTGGCGGGCTATCTGCTGGCCACGATCGGCTCGCTGCTGCTCTGCGGCGACCGGCTCCTGCGGGCCCTGGGCGTCCTGGTGGCGGTGGGCGCGGTGACCTGCTGGGCGCTGTGGCGGGCGGAGTTCGTCTCGACGTGGTGCGCGTTCGCGGCGGTGTGCTCGCTGGTCGTGTACGGCTGGGTGCGCGAGCGGTCCGGGCCGGCGAGCGTTCCCCGGGTGCCCGCCGGACCGTGACGGCGAGCGATGGCCGCGACACCTACCCTGCCTCGTCGACGGGCCTCGTCAACGGGCCTCGTCGACGGGTCCTGTCGACGGGCCCCGTGGAGAAGGCTCGCCACCGTGCTCGGCCGGCTCCGGCGGAACGCCGGTCAGAGCCATCCGCGGCGCGCGGCCTGCCAGGCCAGTTGCATACGGGTCGCCGCGCCGGCGAGCTCCATCATGCGCTGGATGTGACGCTGCACCGTGCGGCGGCTCAGGCCCAGTTGGGTGGCCACCGCCTTGTCGGTGACCCCCGCCACCAGGAGCGCCAGCAGCCGCCGGTCGATCGCGGACAGCGGGTCGGGTCCGCCGACCCCGTCCGTCCCGGCGACCGCGCCCGAGTCGTCGACGCCCAACGGGACGGCGTCCTCCCAGTAGCGCTCGAACAGGGCGATGAGCGCGGCGAGCAGATTGCTGTCCCGTACGAGCGCGGCGGTGGGCTCGTCCGGACTGCCCTGGGGGCCGCCGGGCACCAGCGGGCAGACCGCGATGGCACGGTCCGCGACCGCCAGCCGCAGCGGCAGATGCGGAACGGCGCGGGCCACCTCTCCGGCGCGCACCCCCGCAACAACGTTGTCAACGGCTCCCTCGTCGTCGAAGAAGGCCTTCTCGTACAGCACCCGGTAGCGCACGCCGCGCGTCAGCGCCTCGAACTCCGAGTCGTTGCTGCCCGACGGCATCGCCACGTACTGGGCCTTGCAGAACCAGAGCATCTCGTCCTGGGCGCTCGCCTGGATCTGGCGCAGGTGCTGGCGCAGCGCCTCGGCGCCCGTGATGACCTCGATCAGTTCGCTGGCGTCCCGCCGGCGCATCGTGTCGCGGTGCACCTGCAGCAGACGGGCGGCCTCGGCCCGGGCGAGGTCGAGCGCGTCGGCGTTCCGCTTCAGCCGAGGCATCAGCGCCACGTCCGGGGGAGTGGCCCGGAAGTGCCGGGGCAGCACGTCGGTGTGGCTCGCCATGCCCTTGACGGCCAGCGCGTCGAGTACCCGCTCGGCCTCCGCCGGGCTCAGCCCGGTGCGTTCGGCGACGTCACGGGCCGAGGCCCGACCCGCTGTCACCAGGTGCCGGTAGACGGACTCCTCGGCCTCCGACACCCCTGCCGCCTCCAGCGCCAAAGCGCCCCTCCCCGAGACCGACCGGCTTCAATGATCGAACACGGTACTGCACGGGTGTTTCGGGCACGGAGGGTGAGTGGGCGATCCTCGGCCCACTCACCCTCCGCCGTACGCGGAGCGCCTGTCCGTGATGCCTGTCCGCGGAGGGCTATCCGTGGTGCAGGTAGGCCCGCCGCACGGTCTGCCGTACGGAGTTGCCCGCGGCGTCCCGTGCCGTGACCCTCAGCGTCACGTACGCGTCGCCACGTATCCGCGACGGCTTCTTGACGGCTGCCTCGAACGCGTTGTGCCCGCGGTTGTCCACCTCGGCCCGGCTCCAGCTCCCGCCGTCGTCGTACGAGGCCTCGACCTGGACGCTCACCCCGCGCGGTGCGGCCAGGGCGTCCTGGGCCCGGACCGACAGTGTGACGGAGTGGGTGCGCCCGGGGCCGACGGCGTTGTACGCGTCGACCGGTACGTCGTAGTCGAGCTGGAGCAGCGGCAGGGCCGTCGCCGCGGGGGTGCTGCCCGAGCGGAACGACCAGGACGTCTCGGTGCCCGTCCCGTACGCCCACTCCTGCGACACGCGTGAGGTGCTGAGGTCGAGCCGGTAGTCGGCCGCACCGGACGGGACCTCGAAGTCCGTCCACGCGGTGCCGGCCTCCGCCGCCTTGCGGCCGTTGCGGTACAGCACGGCGGCGGCCGAGTCGCCCTCCGCCGCCTCCGCCGACTTCGCCGACTTCGCCCCGCCCGAGCCGCCGACACCGATGCCGCCGCCGCCCGCGAGCAGTCGTGAGCGGTGGCCTGCCCCCGAGTCGGTGAACTCCGGTATCCGCAGGTTCAGTACGTCACCCGTGCGCACGGACGGTGTGGTGGTGCCGCGCGGGATCGACGGCCGGACGACGGCCCCCTGCCAGGTGTCGCTCGTCCGCTCGCCGGCCTTGTACGTGCGCGGTGCGTCCGCCATGCCGACGAGCAGCGGCTGATCCACGTCGAACGTGGTCCGGTGGTGCACGAGATGCTGCCACGTGGTGTCGCCGGAGCTCACGTACTCGGTCCGCTCGAAGCCCGTCGGCACATAGCGGGTGTACTGCAGCCACGCGGTGTCCTGGTACGGCCGCCGGCCGAAGCGCTGCTCGGCGGCCCACGGGGCGCCGCCGTTGTCGGCGTACCTGGCCCGTACGACCGCGCTGTTGCGCTCGGACACCGTGTGCACGACCTTGTCCGGGATGCGCTGGGACGACACCTGCATGACGTCGTACAGGTACGGGCTGCGGGCCGTGCCGGTGAACTTCACCGCGGTGTGCCCCTTGCCGATCCGCTTCAGCAGCGCGGCTCCCGCGCTCGCGCCGATCCTGACGGTCGGTACGCCCCAGCGGTCGCCCTCGGCGTGCCAGCGGGTCCACGCGATGTCGTTGAAGTGGATCATCACGATGCCGCGCACACCGGCCGCCGCCGCCTGTGCGGCGACCTCCCGCCCGCTGCCGGCCTGTTCGAAGGTGAGGACCGCGAGCTTCCCGCGGGCCCTGCTGAAGTCGGGCTCGGCGCCGTCCCCCGCGGAGACCGCGGTCAGGCGGGTCCCCTTCTCGTCGAACAGGGGCGAGGCGGGCATGTAGTAGGGGTCCAGCGGGTCCTTGTCGCCCGACACCGTCATGTCGAGGAGCGGTGCGACGTACTGCCAGCGCGAGGCGAACTCGAAGGTGCCGTCGGTGACGGCGGAGGTGGGACTCACGTACAGACGCTTGCCGACGTCGAAGTACATCGTCCCCTGGGTCAGGCTGTGCCCGTCGATCTTCCGGTACGTCTGGTAGCTGAGGATGCCGCGCTGCTCGGCGGGCCGGGGCGTACGGATGTCGACCAGGGTGGTCCTGCGCGCGTCGAGGGTGACGGACATGTCCTTGGTGACCTTCACCTCCGGCAGGACCACATGCCGCAGTTCCTGTCCGTCGGCGGCCGTGTCCAGGAACGATTCGTTCACCTGGTAGGTGCCCTCCTCGACTTCGGCGACGGCCGGGTCGGTACCGGTGTAGCCCACGAAGCCGTCGGCACCCCAGATGACCGGCAGCGCCCGGACCTGTTTGCCCGCGAGGTCAAGGGTCTTGACGGTGAGCCGGTGTACGGGCCCCTCCACGGCCAGGCTGACCGTGGTGTGCACGGTGACCTTGCCGTCCGCGGAGGCCGCGGTCACGTACCCGTAGTAGTCGCCCTGCTGGGCCCGGGCCGGATCGACCGTCAGCGCGACCTCGGCGGTGGCGCCGGCCGGCACGCGTACCGAGCCGGAGCCGAGCCGTACCGCGCCTTCGGCCGGCGTGCGGCCTCCCGTCGTGGCCAGCCGGGCGGTGAGCGCCAGCGTGACGTCGGCGTCCGAGGTGTTCGTGTACCGCAGCGGCGTCGTACGCGGGTCGCCGCCGCCGGTCTCGAACGGACCCAGGGCGACGGTGCCCGTGGCGGTGACCGGGCCCAGGGCGGCCGCGGCCACGTCGACGAGGCCGCCGCCCTGCTCGGTGACCTCCTGGCCGGCTGCCGTACGGGCCGTGCTGACCAGCGCGTCCTTCAGCCGGTCCGCGTGCCAGTCGGGATGCCGCTGGGCGAGCAGCGCGGCGGCGCCCGCCACGTGCGGTGCCGCCATCGACGTACCCGAGGCCGCCACATGGTGTGCGTCGACCGGGTCGCCCATCGTCGTCCCGGCCGCGCGGGCCGCGACGATGCCGACGCCCGGCGCCGTCAGATCGGGCTTGACCGCGTCGTCGCCGGTGCGTGGACCGCGGCTGGAGAACGGGGCGAGGGTGCCGTCCCGGTCGACCGCGCCGACCGTGAGGGCGGCGTCCGCGGCGCCGGGGGAGCCGATGGTGCCGGTGCCCTGTTCGCCGTTGTTGCCCGCCGCGACGACGAACAACGTGCCGGTGCGCTCGGTGAGTTCGTTCAGCGCGAGGCTCATCGGGTCCGTGCCGTCGCTCGGGCTGTCCGAGCCCAGGCTCATGTTGACGACCTTGGCGCCCGAGTCCGCCGCCCACTCCATGCCGGCGATCACCTGGGACTCGCTGCCGAAGCCGTCGTCGCCGAGAACCTTGCCGACGAGCAGGTCGGCGGCGGGCGCCACGCCCTTGCCTCCCTTGCCGCCGCCGTCGGAGGCGGCTCCGCTGCCGCCGACGATGGACGCGACGTGGGTGCCGTGCCCGAAGACGTCCTCGGTCCCGGAGCTGCCGGAGAAGTCCTTGACCTCGGAGATCCGTCCGGCCAGATCCGGATGGGACCGGTCGGCGCCGGTGTCCAGGACGGCGACCTTCACGGACTCGCCCTGCTGGCCTGCCTGCCACACGGCGGGCGCGCCGATCTGCGGGACACTGCGGTCCAGCGAGGCGTTCACCCGGCCGTCGAGCCACACCCGGGGCGTGCCGGCGGCCCGCGCGGAGGTCACCGCGCCGTCGGCCGGCGCCAGTTCCTTCCAGAACCGGCCCAGGTCCTCCTCGGCGACCCGCACCGACCGCGCGCCGATGCTGTCGAGTCGACGGACCGGCGAACCGTCCTCGGCGAGGCCGGTCAGCCGCTGCACGGCGGACTTCGCCGCGCCGTCGGCGCCCGCGACGATCAGCGGGAGCGCGTCGCTGTGCGCCTCGTCGTACCGCTGGTCGAGGAGCGCGCTCACGTCGAACAGCCCGCGGTCCAGGCGTCCCGCCGAGACCAGTTCCCCGGCGTCGGAGGGCAGGACCGTCAGACGCCCGTCCTGCTCGTAGGTCCTGAAGAGGATGTGCCGCCGCCCGGGGCCGGGCGTGACCGCGGCGGTCGGCCGCCCTTCGTCATCGGTGCCCACGGTCACCCGGTCGCCCGTGATCAGGCGCAGGGTGCCGAGATTCTTCGGTGCGGGGGCGTCCGCCGCCGCTGTCGCGGTGGGCCCCGTACCGGTGCGGGCGGCCACCGGCGCCGCGGCGCCGGCTGTCAGGGCGAGTCCTGTCGATATCGCCGCCACCAGGCGGATCCGTCTCATCAGTGCCGTGCCTTCCGTCGTACGCACGAAGAAGTTCATGCGCTGGACAGAATCCGGTGGCACTCGATGTCATGTCACTCGATTCCGGTGGCACAGGTGGGACATGTCGCAACCGCGACACGAGGGCGACCCTCCGCTTCTCACCAGTGCCCCGGTTCGCTTCCCACGATCGGGGCCGACGGTTCGCCGTCCACGCCGACCGGGACGTCGCCCGCGAGCATCACCCGGTGCATGATCCGCGGGTGGTCGAGCTGGGCCGTGTCGCCGGGAGCCAGGTGGATGGTGGCCCTGTTGTCCCAGAAGGCCACACTCCCCGGCTCCCAGCGGAACCGCACCGTGTACTCGGGCCGGGTCGCCTGGCCCAGCAGCATCTCAAGGAGCGGCGCGCTCTCCGTGCGGGAGAGCCCCACGATCTGCTCGACGTAGTAGCCGTTGACGAACAGCAGCCGCTCACCCGTCTCGGGGTGCACCCGCACCAGCGGATGCTCGGAGGCGATCTGCCGGTCCAGCAGACGGCGTACGTACGCGTCCTCGCCGGGCCGTGCCTGGTAGCCGACCCCCAGCCGGTGCTCGGCGCGCAGCCCGTCGACGAAGTCCCGCAGGGGTGCCGAGAGTCCCGCGTAGGCCGCCGCCAGGTTCGACCAGGTGGTGTCGCCGCCGTACGGGGGCACGGTCTCGGCACGCAGGACCGTCGCGGCCGGTGGGTCGACGCGGGCGCCGTGGTCGCAGTGCCAGCCGCGCAGCAGCGAGTGGCGGCGTCTGCGCAGCCACTCGTCGTGGTCCATGCCGTACCGCCCGCCGAGTTCCAGCCGGTCGGCCGTCGTCTCGATCTCCGGGACGTCGGCGGGTGACGCGGTGCCGCGTCCGCGCAGGCGGACCGGTTCGCCGAACCGCCGTGCGAACGCGACGTGCGAGGCGTGGTCCAGGCGCTGCTCGCGGAAGAACACCACCTTCCAGCGCAGCACCGCCGCCCGGATCTCGGCGACCACCGGGTCGGGCAGGTCCCCGGCCAGGTCGACGCCCGTGATCTCGGCGCCGATGTGACCGGCGGCCGGCCTGACCTCGATCGATGTGCCTCTGCCCGTCGTCATGCCTGCTCCGTCGGTCGTGCGCGGCGACTCGTCGGAGCAAGCATGACCCCCGCGTCCGGAGTGCGACAGTGGGCCTCGGGGCGGGGGCTTTCGGCCTGCCGGTTATCCGAGCCGGCCGACCCGGTAGTCCCCGGCGGGCTGCCGGACGATGACGTTCGCCCGGTTGAAGGCGTTGATGAGGGAGATCAGGAACACCAGGGCGGCCAACTGGTCCTCGTCGTAGTGCTTGGCGGCGTCCGCCCATGCCTCGTCGGTGACCCCGCCGGCCGCGTCGGCGATGCGGGTGCCCTGCTCCGCCAGTTCCAGCGCGGCACGCTCGGCCTCGGTGAAGACCTTGGCCTCCCGCCAGGCCGCGACGAGGTTGAGCCGGGTCTGGGTCTCCCCGGCGGCGGTGGCCTCCTTGGTGTGCATGTCGGTGCAGGCTCCGCAGCCGTTGATCTGGCTCGCGCGGATCTTCACCAGCTCCTGGGTCGCGGCCGGCAGCGCCGAGTCCGCGACGACCTTGTTCGCCGAGACGAGATGCTTGACGAACGTCGCCGTGGCCGGGTTGCCCATGAGGTTCAGACGCGCTTCCATGGTGTGCTCCTCTGCCGTTGTAAGGGCTTACACATCCAGGACGGAAACGGCTCGCGCGGTGTGACATGACCGCGTGTGACGTGCGTCTCCCTCATCCCGCGGGGGAGGGCTGCCGATCGGAGGACAGCAGGCCGAACAGCAGGTCGTCCGTCCACTCGCCCTTGATCCAGGTGGCCTGCCGGAGAAGACCCTCCTGGACGAATCCGAGCCGCAGCAGCAGCCGCGCCGAGCGGGTGTTGCGCGCGTCGCACTCGGCGGAGACCCGGTGCACCCCGCGGCGCCCGAACAGGTCGTCGAGCACCACTCCCACCGCTTCCGCGGCATAGCCGTGCCCCTGCCGGTCGCCGGCCAGCGTGAAGCCGATTTCGGCCTGCGTCAGGTTCTCGTGCAGACAGACCCCGACGTCCCCCACCAGACAACGGCCGGCCTTCAGCTCGATGGCGTACTGGAACCATCCCGGGTCCTCCGCGGACCCTTCGGCGAAAGCCCGCACCGTCCGCGCGGCCGTGTCGGCGGACACGGGCGCGGTCCAGCTCTGGTAGCGGGCCACCGAGGGATCGGAGCGGTACGAGGCCAGCGGCGCCGCGTCCTCGGTACGGAAGCGGCGCAGGACGAGTCTCGGCGTTTCCAGCAGCATGGTCCGATCGTCCCACGGCCGCGGTGGGGTGGCTCAGGACGCGTACGAGGCGGCGTGCCGGCTCAGCGGGTGACGTTCGCGGTGAGCAGGCGGAGCAACTGCTTGGCGGTGGCGTCCTGTTCGGGGGTCAGGCCCATCGCCTCGCCCATGGCGAGGGGGACCGTCTCCGCCCGGTCCCGGAGCCGCACTCCGGCGTCGGTGAGCCGCAGGGCGACGGAACGCTCGTCCTCCGCCCTGCGCTCACGCCGCAGCAGGCCGTTCGCCTCAAGGCGCTTGAGGAGCGGCGAGAGGGTGCTGGACTCCAGCTGGAGGGCGGTGCCCAGGTCCCGTACGGAGATCGAGTCCTGCTCCCACAGCGCGAGCATGACCAGGTACTGGGGGTAGGTCAGGTCCAGCGCGTCCAGCAGGGGGCGGTAGCGGGCGGTGACGGCCCGGGAGGCCGCGTAGAGGGCGAAGCAGAGCTGGTCCTCCAGCAGGAGTGAGCCGTGCTGCGTCGGCGGGGGTGAACCCTCTCGCGCCGGCAGGGCTGCATCCTCCTGTGCCGGTCCGGCTCCGGGAGTGCTCACGGCGTACCTCCTTGTGTCCGCGCTCCGAGTCCGGGCGGCCACGTCTTCTGGTCCGTGACGTGGTCGCTCCATGCTCAGTGATCTTCATCTTAGCGTCGCGTCCCCTCGATCATATCGTGCCCTAATAAGTTGCGCACGACTTAATCGCGAGCTACTGTCATGGCTGTGCCGCCGCTCCCGGCGAGGCCCGCGAGGAGCCTGCCACGGCACCAGATCCGAGGAGATCGCCATGACCGACACGACCGGCACCCGTCCCGTCCTGGAGCCCGCCGCCGCGGCCTTCGCCGAGGCGACCGCCAACCCGCCCTACCTCTTCGACCTCGCCCCCGCCGAAGGCCGCAAGGCCGTCGACGAGGTGCAGTCGGGCGAGGTCACCAAGCCGGACGTCGACGAGGAGTGGATCACCGTCCCCGGCGGGCCCACCGGAGAGGTCCGCACGCGGATCGTCCGCCCCGCCGGAGCGACCGGCACCCTTCCGGTGCTCCTCTACATCCACGGCGCGGGCTGGGTCTTCGGCAACGCCCACACCCACGACCGCCTGGTGCGCGAACTGGCCGTCGGCACGGGCGCCGCGGTCGTCTTCCCCGAGTACGACCTCTCGCCCGAGGCGCGCTACCCCGTGGCCATCGAGCAGAACTACACCGTCGCCCAGTGGGTCGTGACCGCGGGCGCCGACCACGGCCTCGACGCCTCCCGCGTCGCGGTGGCGGGCGACTCCGTCGGCGGCAACATGGCCGCGGCCCTGACCCTCATGGCCAAGGAGCGCGGCGACGTCACACTCGTCCAGCAGGTCCTCTTCTACCCGGTCACCGACGCCTCCTTCGACACCGGCTCCTACCACCAGTTCGCCGAGGGGTACTTCCTGCGCCGCGACGGCATGCAGTGGTTCTGGGACCAGTACACGACCGACGAGAAGCAGCGCGCCGAGATCACCGCGTCCCCGCTGCGCGCCACCACCGAGCAGCTCACCGGTCTGCCGGCGGCCCTCGTCATCACCGGCGAGGCCGACGTCCTGCGCGACGAGGGCGAGGCCTACGCCAACAAGCTGCGCGAGGCCGGCGTCCCGGTCACCGCGGTCCGCTACCAGGGCATCATCCACGACTTCGTGATGCTCAACGCCCTGTCCGACACCCACGCGGCCCGTGCCGCCATCAGCCAGGCGATCACCGTGCTGAGGAGCGCCCTCGCCACCGGCTGACCCCGGCCGACCGTCCGGTCGCCCGGCTTCCGGGCGCGCCCGGGCCGCCTCCAGAGGGACAGTGGGGGCGGCCCGGGGCTCCTACGACACGCGGATCCCGACGATGCAGGTGTCGTCGTCGGTGTCCGACCTGCTGTAGGTGAGGAGCCGGTCCAGCTGCTGGTCGAGCGTGCACGGTGACGTACGGACCGTGGTGAGCAGCTGGGTCATGGACTCCTGCATCGTGCGGTCCCGCCGCTCGATCAGACCGTCCGTGTACATCAACAGCGTGTCGTCGACCGCCAGTTGCACCTCGTCCTCGGCGTACGTCACCTCGGGCACCGCGCCCAGCAACAGACCCTTGAGCAGGGGCAGGGACACCGCCTCCGCGGCCCGCACCAGCACGGGTGGCAGATGACCTGCCCTGGCCCAGCGCAGCGTACGGCTGTCCGGGTCGTAGATGCCGCAGACCGCGGTGGCGGTGATGGACCCCGTCAGATGGTGCGCCACGCTGTTGAGCCAGGTCAGCAGCTGGCCGGGGCCCGCACCCGTCACGGCAAGTCCCCGCAGCGCGTTCCGCAGCACGACCATGCTCGTCGCGGCCTCCATACCGTGACCGGCCACGTCGCCCACGCACAGGAGCACGAGTCCGGACGGCAGGACCACCGCGTCGTACCAGTCGCCGCCCACCAGCTGTTCGGTCTCGGCGGGCCGGTAGCGGACGGCCACGTCGAGCCGGGGAGCCCGCAGCGGCGCCTGGGTCGGGGGCATGATGGCGTGCTGCAACTGCAGCGTCAGCCGGTTGCGTTCGGTCGCCTGCTGCTCGGAGTGCGCGAGCTGGTCCCGCGTGGCGGCCAGCGCGACCTCCGTCCAGTGGTGGGCCGAGATGTCCTGGTAGGCCCCGCGCACGACGAACGGCCGGCCGTCGGCGTCGAGCACCGGCTCCGCCACCACCCGGATGTGGCGGGTCACGTCGTCGGGGCCCCGGAGCCGGAACGCCGCGGACGCCGGACGCCGGTGATGGAGCAGCGTGCGCAGGAACCGGCCGATGACGACGGCGTCGTCCGGGTGCGCGTGCAGGGCCAGTTCCTCCAGCGGCACCGGCGCGCTCGCCGGTGACCTGCCGTACAGGCTGAAGAGCTGGCTGTTCCAGGTGATGTCACCCGTGAGCAGGTTCTCCTCGAAGCCGCCGATGCGGCCCAGCCGCTGTGCGTGCTGCAGCAGGCTCGCGAGCCGTGCCGTCTCGTCCTCTATGCGCCAGATGAGCAGCACACTGTTGCCGTGGCGGCTGATGCTGATGTCGGCCACCGACGCCAGTGTCACCTGGTCCACGAGAGAGGTGAGGCTCATGCGTTGCGCGCGGAACGGCTCCCCGGTGGCGTAGACGCGCTCGACCCGCTGGAAGAGTTCGCTCTCCCCGGCGGCCATCGGGTAGGCCTCAAGGAGCAGAGCGCCGTTGATCAGGCCGTGCGGGCGGCCGGCCGGGTCGAGGAAGCGGCTGTTGACGTGGTGGACGCGGAAGTCGACGAGGTGCCCGCCGTCGACGTACGGGACGAGGACCAGCGCGGGGTCGTGCAGCCCGTCGGCCAGATCGACCAGTTCGGCGGCGTCCGGGAGGACCCGGGGCTCGCTGCCGGTGTCACCGCCGTGCACGAACGCGTACGTCTCCAGTGTGTGGGCGCACAGCTCCGCCAGTGCCTCGACCTGGCGGACCACCTGGGGCGGCTGCGGTTCCAGGGGAGAGGGCCAGACGACTTCGAGGACCCCGTGGACGCGCCCCCCGGTGCCGGCGGGCAGGGCGGCCCTTCCCCCGTCGGGGTGGTCGTGCTGACCGATGGAGGGGAGGCCGGTCGCGGAGAGGGAGCGGATCCACTGCCCCGCGCGCTCGGTGAGACTCGTGCGGGCCACCGTCACCACCCCGGGGGGTACGTAGTGCCAGCGCCCGGCCTCCGCCGGTGAGAAGCCGGCACTGCCCGACAGCGTGAGGGAGCCGTCGGACCGCGCGGTCCAGATGGCCACGGCCACCGCGCCGAGCGGGGTCAGCGCGTGATGGAACAGGGAGTCGGCGACGGCCTGTGTGTCGGGGGCCGCCAGCGCGCCGCTCTCGGCCTCCCGCAGCCGCACGGCGGCGGAGCGCTGCGTCTGCTCGGGATCGGCGGCCGTCTTCTCGCGATCGCCTGCCGTGCCCACGGCACCCTTCGCACCGGCCAGGAAGGCACCGGCCACGTCCGAAAGGCGGTCGCGGGCGGACTGGTTGATGACGTCGACGGCGAGTTCGAGCGGTGTGACCCCGGCCTGGTCGGCGAGCTCGGCGAGCTGGCGGGCGGCCTGGGCCGGTCCGCAGCCCAGCCGCTCGACCAGGATGCCCTTGGCGAGTTCGATCAGGGCACGCCCGTCGGCCTGTGCCTGGGCCGCCCGCACCTCGCGGCGCAGGCGTTCGACCGTGGCGGCCAGCTTCCCCACCGGGTAGTCGGTGGTGAGGGAGGCGAGGGCGGACTGCTCGTCCGCGGGCGTCCCGGCCGTGTCGTCGGTGCCGGCGGCGTCGGCCGTGTCGTCAGTGTCAGCCGCGTCGTCCTCGGTCGGATCAGGGCGCTGTTCAGGAAGGCTCACGATGCCATTTGCTCCTCGGCGGGGGTGCCCATGGGGGCAGGGCGCGGGGCCGGCGCCCGGCCGGCGCGCACGCACGGCCGGGCGCCGTCACTCACGCGGGCAGCCAACGACGGACACAGGCGATGAGGTCCTCCGTGTCGACCGGCTTGGTGACGTAGTCACTGGCCCCCGAGGCGAGGCTCTTCTCCCGGTCGCCGGGCATCGCCTTCGCCGTGACGGCGATGATGGGAAGCCCCGCGTACCGAGGCATCTTGCGGATCTCGGCCGTGGCGGCGTAGCCGTCCATCTCCGGCATCATCACGTCCATCAGGACGAGCGCGACGTCGGGATGGGCGACCAGCTTCTCGATGCCCTTGCGGCCGTTGTCCGCGTGCAGCACCCGGAACCCCTGCAGCTCCAGGATCCCGCTCAGCGCGAAGAGGTTGCGCGCGTCGTCGTCGACCACCAGCACCGTACGGCCGGCGAAGGCGTCCTCGACGGTGTGCGGCGTGTCGGACCGCGGCTCCTCCACGCGGGCCAGGGAGGGCACGTCCCCCAGCTCCTCGGCGGAGAGGTGCAGCGCGATGCGCTCACGCAGTTCGTCCAGGCTGGACAGGAACTCCAGGGCACGCGTGCCGGAGCGGTTCTGGAGCGCCTGTTCCTGTGCCAGGTCCGCGCGGTGACCGCTGTGGACGAGCACCGGCACGTTCGCGAGCGCCGAGTCGCCCTGCATGGCCTCCAGGAAACGGGGCGCCTCGCCACCGGGCATGCCGAGTTCGAGCACGACGCAGTGGCAGGGGCCCGCGGCCAGCGCGCTCGCCGCCTCGTGCGCGCCGGAAGCGGTGACGACGTCGACCGTGCCGCGCGGGTCGCCCGCGTCCTGGCCACGCGTCACGTCCGACACCGCGCTCTCCGCGACAAGGGTCAGCAGTCCGCGTTGGCGCTCCTCGACGACCAGCAGCCGACGCCTTCGGCGCCTGGCCGGGGCGGCCGGGCCCGAGCCCTGAGCGTCCGCCGCCGATTGCCCGGCAGGGGCCGCGCCCGTCGCCCGCTCCAGGACGCGGTCGGCGATCACCAGGTTCTCGTAGTCGGGGCGTGCCACGGGCAGGAACAGCGTGAACGTACTGCCCTGTCCCGGCGTGCTGTCGACGGTGACGGCACCGCCGAGCAGGTGTGCGATCTCCCGGGTGATGGACAGACCGAGACCGGTGCCGCCGTACTTGCGGCTCGTCGTCCCGTCCGCCTGCTGGAAGGCTCCGAAGATCGTCTCCAGATGCTGTTCCGGAATGCCGATCCCCGTGTCCTGCACGCGGAAGGCGACGATGGTGCCGCCGCGGAACACACCGGTGGGCACCTCGTGGTCGGCCGCGGGTTCGATACGCAGCTCGACGCCGCCGTGCTCGGTGAACTTGACCGCGTTCGACAGCAGGTTGCGCAGCACCTGACGCAGCCGGGAGTCGTCGGTGAGCAGGTCGGCGGGTGCGCCGGGTGCCGTACGCACGGTGAAGTCCAGGTTCTTCTGCGTCGTCATCGGCCGGAAGGTGGCCTCGACGTACTCCAGGAGCTGGCGCAGCGGGACGACCTCGGGGCTGACGTCCATCTTCCCCGCCTCGACCTTCGAAAGATCGAGGATGTCATTGATCAACTGCAGCAGGTCGGAGCCCGCCGAGTGGATGATGCCCGCGTACTCGACCTGCTTCGGGGTGAGGTTGCGGGCCGGGTTCTGCGCCAGGAGCTGGGCGAGGATCAGCAGGCTGTTCAGGGGTGTGCGCAGCTCGTGGCTCATGTTCGCCAGGAACTCCGACTTGTACTTGGAGGCCAGCGACAACTGCTGGGCCCGCGTCTCCAGCTCCTGCCGCGCCTGCTCGATCTGCAGGTTCTTCGCCTCGATGTCGCTGTTCTGGGCGGCCAGCAGGGTGGCCTTGTCCTCCAGCTCCTCGTTCGAGCGCCGCAGTTCGTCCTGCTGGACCTGCAACTCCTCGGAACGGGCCTGCAGTTCGGCGGTCAGCCGCTGGGACTCGTCGAGCAGTTCGTCGGTCCGGGCGTTGGCCACGATGGTGTTGACGTTGACGCCGATGGTCTCCATCAGCTGTTCCAGGAAGTCCAGATGGACCTGGGTGAAGCGGGTGACCGAGGCCAGCTCGATGACTCCGAGCACCTGGTCCTCCACCACGATGGGCAGCACCACCAGGGCGGTCGGCACCGTCCGGCCGAGCCCCGAGGAGATGGCCACGTACCCGGGCGGCAGTTCGTCGACGGTGATGGCGCGCCGGCTGCGCGCGGCCTGCCCGACCAGCGAGCGGCCGAACGGGATGCGCTGGGGCCGGTCGTCCTCGGCGGGATAGCCGTACGAGCCGACGAGCCGCAGTTCGCTGCCGTTGCCGGTCTCCTCCGCGAGGTAGAACGCCCCGTACTGGGCCGAGGCGAGGGGCGTGAGCTCGTCCATGATGAGCTCGGCCACCACGGACAGGTCCCGGTGGCCCTGCATCAGGCCCGACGCCCGCGCGAGGTTGGACTTGAGCCAGTCCTGCTCCTGGTTGGCCCGGGTGGTCTCGCGCAGGGACTCCACCATGGAGTTGATGTTGTCCTTGAGTTCGGAGACCTCGCCCGACGCCTCGACGGTGATCGAGCGGGTCAGGTCGCCCTCGGCGACGGCGCTGGCGACCTCGGCGATCGCACGCACCTGCCGTGTCAGGTTGCCCGCGAGCTCGTTGACGTTCTCCGTCAGGCGCTTCCAGGTTCCGGACACGCCCTCCACCTCGGCCTGTCCGCCGAGCCGGCCCTCGCTGCCGACCTCGCGGGCGACGCGGGTGACCTCGGCGGCGAAGGCGGAGAGCTGGTCGACCATGGTGTTGATGGTGGTCTTGAGTTCGAGGATCTCGCCGCGGGCGTCGACGTCGATCTTCTTGGACAGGTCGCCCCTGGCCACCGCCGTCGTCACCAGGGCGATGTTGCGCACCTGACCGGTGAGGTTGCCCGCCATCGAGTTGACGTTGTCGGTCAGGTCCTTCCAGGTGCCCGCCACGTTCGGCACCTGGGCCTGGCCGCCGAGGCGTCCCTCGGTGCCGACCTCGCGGGCGACGCGGGTGACCTCGTCGGCGAACGCGGACAGGGTGTCGACCATGGTGTTGATGACGTCCGCCAGGGCGGCGACCTCGCCCTTGGCCTCCACGGTGATCCGCTGGGAGAGGTCCCCGCGGGCGACGGCCGCGGCGACCTGGGCGATCGAGCGGACCTGGCCCGTCAGGTTCGACGCCATCACGTTGACGTTGTCGGTGAGGTCCTTCCAGGTGCCCGAGACCCCGCGGACGGTGGCCTGCCCGCCCAGGTTGCCGGCGGTGCCGACCTCCCGGGCGACGCGTGTCACCTCGTCGGCGAAGGCGGACAACTGGTCCACCATCGTGTTGAGGGTCTCCTTCAGCGCGAGCATCTCGCCGCGGGCGTCCACGGTGATCTTCTGGGACAGGTCGCCCCTGGCGACCGCGGTCGCCACCTGGGCGACGTTGCGGACCTGTGCGGTGAGGTTGCCGGCCATGAAGTTCACGGAGTCGGTCAGGTCACGCCAGGTGCCCTTGACTCCCTTGACGTCCGCCTGTCCGCCGAGGCGCCCCTCGGTGCCGACCTCGCGGGCGACGCGGGTCACTTCGTCGGCGAAGGCGGACAGCTGGTCGACCATCGTGTTGATGGTGTTCTTCAGTTCGAGGATCTCGCCGCGGGCGTCCACGGTGATCTTCTGGGACAGGTCGCCCCTGGCGACCGCGGTCGTCACCTGGGCGACGTTGCGGACCTGCGCGGTGAGGTTGCCCGCCATCAGGTTGACCGAGTCGGTGAGATCGCGCCACACACCACCGACGGCGGGCACCTGGGCCTGTCCGCCGAGCCGGCCCTCGCTGCCGACCTCGCGGGCGACGCGGGTGACCTCGTCGGCGAAGGCGGACAGCTGGTCGACCATCGTGTTGACGGTCTCCTTCAGCTGGAGGATCTCGCCGCGCGCCGGAACGTCGATCTTCTGGGAGAGGTCGCCCTTGGCCACCGCCGTCGCCACCTGTGCGATGTCGCGGACCTGGGTCGTCAGGTTGCCCGACATGGCGTTGACCGAGTCGGTGAGATCGGCCCAGGTCCCGGAGACCCCCGGTACCTCCGCCTGTCCGCCCAGGGTGCCCTCGGTGCCCACCTCGCGGGCGACACGGGTCACTTCGGAGGTGAACACCGACAACTGGTCGACCATGCCGTTGAAGACGGTGGCGATGTCGCCCAGGAGCCCGTCCCCGTCGTCCGGCAGACGTGTGCCGAAGTCGCCGTCCCGTACCGCGGTCAGGCCGGCCAGCAGCTGCCGCAGCTCCTGCTCGCCCGGCGTACGCCCGACGGCATCAGTCCTCTGGCTGGTCATGCGCACCCTCGTTCCATGCCTCATGGGTCCCTCGGGAAAAGGGACTCGGAACTTCAGGCCCACTGCCGGACCAAACCCTCGTGGGATGTCCCGTCGTACGGGTCCGCCCACGAGGAAAATACGCCGCAGGTTATCCCGTAAGCGAGTTGTGAACAAAGTGTGGTGCCGAAATCGCCGGGCCGAGGACAGAAGGTGAGCAAGTCGAGGCCGGAGTGGGGGCAGCCGCGGCCCGTATGTGGGCGAGTCGCTGCCAGTACGTGCGCAAGTCGAGACCCATGGAACGCGGAACGACGTCACCCGGCCGCCGGGGAGCACGCATCTCCACCACCGACCGAGCCCGTCGTCACGGCCCGGCGAGCAGAGGCTCGGGGGACCGCGGCGACGGGCTCGGCCACCGGCGTAGGGGGGAGCGCCGGTCGGGTGGGGTTCTGAGGAGCGTCAGGCCACCGAGGGATCGAGCAGGCCGACGCGGAGCCGCTTGATGATGCGGCTGATCAGACGCGACACATGCATCTGGGAGATGCCGAGGAGCTCGCCGATCTCGGCCTGTGTGCGCTCCTCGACGAACCGCAGATGGATGATGTGGCGCTGGCGCTCGTCGAGCTCGGCGACGAGGGGCGCCAGGGAGTGGAGGTCCTCCACGAGCTCCAGCGACCGGTCGTTCTCGCCGATGAAGTCGGCCAGGACGGACTCGCCGTGCGAGCCGTTGTCGGGAGCCAGGGCCGCGTCGAGCGACGAGGAGTTGTAGCAGTTCGCCGCCTTGCGGGCCTCGATGACCTCCGCCTCGGGCAGCGACATGAGCTGTGACAGTTCGAGGGTCGTGGGAGTACGCCCCAGGCGGGTCCGCAGTTCCTCCGTGGCCTTCGCCAGCTCGACCCGGGCCTCCTGCAGCCGGCGCGGCACATGGACGGCCCAGCTCGTGTCACGGAAGAACCGCTTGATCTCGCCGACGATGTAGGGAACGGCGAAGGAGGTGAACTCCACCTCGCGCGACAGCTCGAACCGGTCGATGGCCTTGATGAGCCCGATGGTGCCGACCTGGACGATGTCCTCCATCGAGTCGCCCCGGCCCCGGAACCGGGAGGCCGCGTACCGCACGAGGGACACGTTCATCTCGATCAGGGTGTTGCGCGCGTACTGGTATTCGTGGGTGCCTTCCTCCAGCACGGCCAGGCGGTCGAAGAACTGCCGGGACAGATCCCGGGCGTCCTTGGGCTTGATGCGTGACGGGTCCTCGATGAGAGGCAGTTCCGTCTCGTCCATCATCCGGGTCCGCTGCGCCGTGGCCGTTGCTCCGACTGCCGTCACGGCTGCCATGCCGTCCACCCCACTCACCGTCGCCGTTACTGACACACGCCGTCTGCCCTCCTTCACACGGCTCATGCCCACGAGTTCCGAAGGAGCGCGGATCCGCGGAGGATCTGGCCTGAAGTCGACGCCCAAGCCCTTCTCCCTCCGGTTCCCGTGCAGGGACATCAGGACGCCGCGCCGTCGATTTCGAGACGCGGTGTTTCTCCCCGGGAAGTCAGGGAAAGCGGAATTTCGTGCTTCGGACCGGAGGCACGCCCGCAGGAACGGTTCAGCCGGCTGCGGTGGCGCTCCGGTGTATCCGGACGTCACCGCCCTGCGGCATCCCCTCGCAAGCCACTTGTTCAGGAGCGAATCCGCATGCGTATCGACTTGTCGACAAGCCGCCTTGAGGAACCCGTGTCCGCCGAGGAGAAGCCCGAGTCCGCGGAGACGGCAGAGGTGACAGGCCCGCCCGCCCGGTCCGCCACAGTGCGGCATTCGCACGACGACGCCCCTGACTCGGCGACCGACTTCGCCCGGCTGACCGCGTTGGAGGACGGACCCGAGCGGGACGCCGTCCGCGACGAGTTGGCGACGGCATGGCTGCCCATGGCCCACCGCATCGCCGGCCGGTTCCGCGACCGGGGCGAGAACATCGAGGACCTGCGCCAGGTCGCGGCGGTCGGTCTGGTGAAGGCCATAGACCGGTTCGACCCCTCCCGCGGGGCGTTCGAGAGCTATGCCGTGCCCACCATCACGGGTGAGGTGAAGCGGCACTTCCGTGACCGCATGTGGGCGCTGAGGGTGCCCCGCCGGGTACAGGAGCTGCGCAACAAGGTGCGGCTCGCCCGCCGTGACCTCACGCTCAACCCGGGGGCGCCCGAGCCGACGACGGCCGAGATAGCGGCGCACGCGGGGCTGACGGAGGACGAGGTCGCCGCGGGGATGGAGGCGATGGAGAGCTTTAGCACGCTGTCCCTGGACGCCGAACTGTCGTCCACGGACGACAACTACAGCCTCGCGGACACCCTGGGCGACCCCGACTCCTCCTACGACGTGGTCGTGGACCGCGAAGCGGCGAAGGAAGGACTCCGCCGGCTGCCGGAACGGGAGCGGGACATCCTGTACATGCGCTTCTTCGAGGACATGACGCAGAACCGCATAGCCGACCGGCTCGGCATCTCCCAGATGCACGTCTCGCGACTCATCACGCGCAGCTGCGCACGGGTGAGGGACGAGGCACTGGGCGGACCGTCCCGCTCCGGCCGCGGCGCCGCCGACGGCCGTACGGAGGGCAACGGCCGTACGGAGGGCAAGTGACGCGACCCGCGGTCCCCGGCCCGCCCGCGCCGTCCCGCCAGGATCTCCCCCTGGCGGACACCCATGACGCCGGAGACGCTGTCGCGCGGTGAACTGTCCGGGCCGGCCGCACACAGGTGCGGCCGGCCCGGACCGACGTACGACACCGACGTACGACCGCGGCACACATGACACACATGCGGCACACGTCACGACACACATCACGACACACATGTGGGGCCCGGATCCATTACGCGTAATGGATCCGGGCCCCACATGTGACAGGCCTTTCTGCTGGGCCCTTTCTACTGCTGCTACTGCTGCTACTGCGCGCCGTCCCGCTCGGCCGCGTGCGCGGCCTGGCTCTCGGTCCGGGCGCCTGCCGTGGTGAGGACTCCGCCGGAGCTTTCGAGATGCGCGCGCACGAACCACTGGAACTGTTCGAGGGAGCGCAGCTGCTCCAGGAGGAGGTCCTCCGTCACCGGGTCGAACTTGCCGACCTCGGCCAGTGCGGCACGGTGACTCTCGACGATGCCCGTGTACACCAGGTCGAGGGCACCGAGATGGGCGATCGCGTCGGCCCGCCCGACCTTGTAGTCGTCCCAGGTCCGCTCGGCGACGAGGGTTCCTGGCGTGCCCACGGGCACACCGCCCAGCGCGGAGACGCGCTCGGCGATGTCGTCGGCCATGCCCCGGACTCGATCCACCTGTGGGTCGAGCATTTCGTGGATGGCGATGAAATGCGGGCCGACCACATTCCAGTGAATGTGCTTCAGCGTGAGCGAGAGGTCATTGAGTGCGTGCAGCCGCAGCCTGAGCAGATCGATTACCTTCCCGCCGTCCTGGGTGCTGAGTCCGGGAACGGTGTACTTGGGCTCGGTTCGAGACGACGTCATTCCTCATTCCTCCCTGAGAGATCTCGCTGTTCGGGGCCCATGCCCTTTTACCAGCGGTACCACCGTCCACGGCGGCCACCGGCGGCGGTCGGACGCACGACGAAGCCGAGCAGCCAGACGACCAGCACGACAACCGCGATCCACCACAGCACCTTGAGTGCGAAACCCGCGCCGAAAAGGATCAGGGCGAGCAGAAGGACAAGAAGAGTGGGAACCATCGATATCAACCTCCAGCACTCCAAGTTCCCCTGTTTCCGGGTGGTACGCCTCCCGCTTGGATTCCTGAAGGACCGCGGGCCGTATGCGGCCGCCATGAGGAAATCGTTGGGAATGCCGATCGGGCAGCAGGGTATTTGCTGCCCGAGGAGAACGGCGGGCGGCGCACACCGGCCGCGGTACTCCGCTCGGAACTCGACCACGCGAGGAGGGGAGCGACGTGACCACCGACAGAATCTGGTCGTACGCATCGGTCAGCGGGCACGCGGAGGGAGTGCTGCTCAAGGGGTTCACGGTCGTCGCGGCCGACGGAACGATCGGGTACGTGGACCGGCAGGTGGACGCGTCAGGGATGCGGCACCTGATCGTCGACACCGGAGGCTGGCTGTTCGGCAGGAGTGTGCTGATCCCTGTGGGCGTTGTCACCGCCATAGACCCGGAGGCCCGGGAGATCCGGGTGGAGTGCACCGAGGAGGAGATCAAGGCCGCGCCCCGGTTCCGGACCGACCGCGAGACGCTGGATCCCGCATATCTCGCCGGAGTGGGCGACTACTACCGGAGCCTGCCTCCACGACAGGCGCCCACGACCTGATCCGGTCCGCAGGGCGGCCCGCCACTGCCGGGGCGGTCCGCCGGGGGGGACCTCACCAGGGCAGGAACACGTGGATGTCCTTGCCCTCGTCGGTCACCACCACACTCACCTGTTCACACAGCGTGTGGATCAGGTGCCACCCGACGCCCCCGTCGCCCCCGCCGGGATGGAAGGGGCGCGGGGCGGGAGGTGTGGTGCTGGTGTCGTGCACGGTCACATGCACGCCGTCGTACGTGCGCCGCAGCCGCAGCTCGAACGGGCCCGGCGCGTACTGCACCACATTGGCCGCCAGCTCCGTGACGACCAGCAGGATGTCGTCCCAGTGCTCGGGGGCCGCCGGTGGTGACCTGCGGGTGAGCGCAAGCAGAAACTCCTCCGCGGCGAGGCGTGCACCCGTCACATTGGGCAGCTCGCCGGTGAAGGTGGTCGTCCAGGTGTACATCTCGTCAGAAGGCAGTTTGTCGTCCCAACGCGGCTCGGTCGCCATTACGCCTTCCCCAGCCCGTTCCCCGCAGGGCTGTGCTGATTCCGTGCTTCCACCGCTGCTGCTTCCCGACGGGGAGAGGCTTACTCCTCGTCCGGGTCCGGCGGGGATGGTGGGCAAACCGGAATGCGGTGGTCCCGCGTACGTGATTTCCCTTGTGGCCGGCGAGTACCACGAACGAATGGAGTCATGAGTGCCACGGACGGGTGATGCCCGAACGGGGTCCGGGACCGAGAACGGACTGCACAGTGACTGTGTGTCACTGTGTCGTCCGTTCTCGATCCCGGAGCGGGTACGGCCCAGCGGAGGCGGGGGCGACCGCCCGACGCGACCGCCACCCGCTGCCGCGCGGCCGCTAGGAAACAGGGTCGGGCACCTCCGCGACCTTCCAGCGCTGGTTGGCACCGGAGTTGGGCGTCCACAGGGTCACCGAGGCACCCTCGTGCGTGGCCTGCCCGCCGACCTCCAGGAGTCGTCCGGTGGCCGCGTTGACGAGGGTCCAGGTGCCGTCGCCGGTCGACGACATGATCCACTGGGTGGCCCGGTCGCGCGGGCCCGTGTCGCTCTCCAGTACGGGGGCGCCGTCACGGACGGCCAGCCGCTTGCCCTCCACCGGGTTGGAGAACACGTACCGCTGTCGGTTGCCGGTGTCACCGGAGATCTTGCGCAGCTTCCACTGCTGACCGGCCGCCTGCGCCGTCGCGCTCCTGATGACGAGGTCCGTGCCGTTGCCGGCGACGGTGAGCGCCTTGCCGCTCTGCACGCCGGTCAGCTCGTAGGTGTGGCCCTTGCGCAGTTCGGCGGCGTCCTTCGCGACACCCGAGACACCCTTGACGACGAAGGAGGTCACGGACTGCGCGGGCACCGTGAAGGTGGCCTCACGGTCACTGACCTCGATGGCCCTGTGGCGGTCCAGCTTGCCGTCGGCGCTGGTCACGACGGGGGTGACGGTGGCGTCGCGGCCCACCTTGCCGAACTTCGACAGGTCGACCGTGACCGCGCGGGCCTCGGTGGTGCTGTTGACGTGGACGACCGTCGCCCCGTCGCCCTTCTTGGTGACGGCGGCGGCGCTGGACGTGTCGTCCGTCTTGATCAGCCGGTCACCGGGCTTGATGTAGTGCGTGAAGTTGCGGGCGGTGTCGAACTTCGTGTTGGTGTGGACGGGGCACGACGCGAGGGTGTCCTTCGACGTGCAGCTGAACGAGAGCTGGATCGTGCCCCAGTTGCCGCCCTTGGCGGACTCGCCGCCCGGCTTCATGTTGTCGTAGTCCTCGACGGGCTGCCAGAACACCCAGGCCTTCGGCTCCAGTTCACGCAGGTCGTCGACGATGCGCTGGGCGAGGCCCAGGCCCGGCCGCATGTCCGTGAAGCTCTGGCCGTCACCCCAGTCGCCGTCGACCTCGCTCATCCACAGCGGTTTGCCGGCCGCCTTGGCCAGGTCCCGTACGGTGGTGCGCTGCCCGGTGCCGTAGGTGTGGACGTTCATCTGCCCGACGAGGTCCCGCACTTCCTGCGGGTAGGTGTTCCAGTTCTGCGCGAAGGTGGACGGGTTGGTCTCGTCCATCGCGGAGATGTCCGCCCCGGCCTTCGCCTTCCGCAGCGCGGGAGCCAGGGCGGCGATGACCTTCTGCTGGAGCTCGGGCCCGATGTGGGCGCCTTCCTGCCGGCCGCCGACGGGCTCGCCGTCGGCGCCCAGGCGGGTGCTCCAGTAGTTGGTGTTGGGCTCGTTGAAGGGGTCGACGGTGTCGACGTCGATGCCCTCCGCCTTCTCCAGCCGCTTGGTCGCGCCCGCCAGATAGGCGGCGAAGTCGTCGACGGACTCCGGCTTGAGCTGGTCCTCGGTGGCGTTGAACCCGCCGGAGACGTAGCCGCTCTTCGTCATGAACCACGGCGGGGAGTTGCTGAAGGTCTCCCAGTGGTCGATGTCGTCCTTGATGCGGCCGACCCACCAGCGCTGTGTGGCGTCGGCGTCCTTGTTCCAGGCGGCCGGGTCGTCGGCGTGCCACCAGTCGGTGTCCTCGCGGGTGGTGCCGGCCGGCGCCTTCCACCAGCCCTGCACCGCTCCACCGGCGCGCAGATAGTCCTTGACGTCCGGGGCGTTGCCACCGCCGATGTTGTAGCGGGCGATGTTCAACGCGAGGCCGTCGTCCCCGAAGAGGAGCTTCGCGAGCTTCTCGCGTATCTCCTTGGGGTAGCCGCCGGTCGCGTTGGCGAACCAGACCAGGCTGGTGCCCCAGCCCTCGAACTTCTCCTGCTCGTACGAGGGATCGGGCCGGACGGTGACCGAGGCCGTGCCCGCCGCCGCACCCTGCGCGGTGGACGACGGGGCCGGGACCAGTGCGGCCCCGGTGACCAGTGCGGTGAGGCCTGCTGCTCCGAGGAGGCGTCTGCTGCGGGTACGACGTGCCATCGTGTGCTCCCAACTGCCGAGTGGTCGCTGCGCGGTGGACCTCCCGTCCGCCGGGCGGGAGGGGTCGCCCTCGAACGGGTGCGGAGCCGTTCGAGGAGCCGGTGATGCGGGCAGGGCTGTGCGTTCGGGTGGTTGCTCAGGTGGCCGGCCGGCGCAGTACGGCGACGTCCCTGGGCCCCAGGACGAGACCGCCCCCGGCGTCCGTGTCGCCGACCAGGACCTCTCCGGCGAGGCCGGTCAGGGCCACGCTCTCGTCGGTCCGGTTGACCAGGAACAGGAAGCGTCCGTCCGGTCCGCGGCGTACGGTCAGCTCGACCGATCCCCGCGCGCCCTCGGGCAGTTCGCTCGCCACGCCGGCCGGGCCGAGCAGCGCCGGCAGCAGACCGGCGAGACCCTCGGCGCCGAGCCGGGTGGAGACGTACGCGGCCGAGCCCCGCCCCACCGCACGGCGGGTGACGGCGGGCCGCCCCGCGTACGCGCCGGTGCGGTAGTGGGCCAGCACGTCCACCGCGGGATCGGTGACGGTGATCCGGTCGGTCCACAGGGTGCCCGTGGCGGCGCCGTCCAGCTCGACCGCGTCACCTTCGAGCAGCGGGCCGAACTCCTCGATGCGAATGCCGAGCACATCGCGCAGGGCGCCCGGGTGGCCGCCCAGCCAGATGTGGTCGTTCTCGTCGACGACTCCGGAGAAGTACGTGCTGACCAGGTGCCCGCCGGACTCGACGTACCGCGTGAGCTCCTTGGCCAGCGGCGCCGGGACCACGTGCAGCACCGGGGTGATCAGGACGTCGTACCGGTCGAGGTCGGTCGTGGTGGTCACCACGTCGGCCCGGATGCCCAGGGTGTGCAGCGCCGCGTACCAGTCCAGGGCCTCCTGGCGGTAGTCGAGGAGGGCGCTGGGGTGCGAGTCCTGCTCGCTCGCCCACCACGACTCCCAGTCGTAGACGATCCCCACCCGGGCCGGTTCGCGCTCGGAGCCGGCGACCGGTGCCAGTGCCTTGAGGGTCTGCCCCAGTTCGACGACCGCGCGGAAGACCTCGCTGTCGGCGCCGGCGTGCGGCACCATCGCGGAGTGGTACTTCTCGGCGCCCGCGGCCGACTGGCGCCACTGGAAGAAGCACACGGCGTCGGCGCCGTGCGCGACATGCAGCAGCGAGTCGCGGGCCAGGTCGCCGGGGCGCTTGGCCACGTTGACGGGCTGCCAGTTGACCGCGCTGGTGGAGTGTTCCATCAGGAACCACGGCCGGCCGGCCGCGATACCGCTGGTGAGGTTGGCCGAGAAGGACAGCTCGGCCCGGTCCTGCGGGCCCGGGTGGACGTAGTGGTCGTTGGAGACGAAGTCGATCTCGCCCGCCCAGTCCGGGTAGTTCATGCCCTTGGTGCCGCCCATCACCATGAAGTTGGTGGTGACCGGCACGTCCGGCGTGATCTCCCGCAGCACGTCCCGCTCCGCGACCAGGTACTCCTTCAGCGCGTCGGACGAGAAGCGCTTGAAGTCCAGCTGCTGCGTGGGGTTCGGGTGGGAGGCGGCCAGCCGGGGCGGCAGGATCTGCTCCCAGCCGCTGTAGCGCTGCGACCAGAAGGCCGTGCCCCAGGCGTGGTTGAGGGCGTCGAGGGTGGTGTAGCGGGCGCGCAGCCAGTCGCGGAAGGCACGGGCCGCGTCGTCCGAGTAGTCGTAGACGTTGTGGCAGCCCAGCTCATTGGAGACGTGCCAGGCCACCAGCGCGGGATGGCCCGCGTACCGCTCGGCCATCGTCCGCACCAGGCGCAGCGCGTGCTCGCGGAAGACCGGCGAGGTGGGCCGCCAGTGCTGCCGCGCCCCCGGCCACACCGTCTCACCGGCGGCGGTCACCGGAAGGATCTCCGGGTGCGCCGTGGTGAGCCAGGGCGGCGGGGACGCGGTGGCGGTGGCCAGGTCGACCCCGATGCCGCCCGCGTGCAGCAGGTCCATGACCTCGTCGAGCCAGCCGAAGTCCCACCGGTCCCGGTCCGGCTGGATGCGGGCCCAGGAGAAGATCCCCACGGAGACCAGGTTGACGCCGGCCTCACGCATCAGCCGGACGTCCTCCTCCCACACCTCGCGAGGCCACTGCTCGGGGTTGTAGTCGGCGCCGTACGCGAGGCGTGGGGTGCGGTCACCGTCCGGCCCGTCCAGCTGGGACAGGAGGGTGGAGATCATCGTGGTCCTTCCGGGGTTCAACGGCGGGCGGCGCGGGGGAGGGCTCGTCTCGTCTACTCGACGGTGAAGCCCTGCTCCTTGCCGTACTTGACGGAGGCGTCCTGCCAGGACTTCAGGCCGTCGGCGAGCTTGGTGTTGCCCACGTAGGCCTTGCCGACGGTGTCGTTGAAGATCGAGTTGGCGTACTGCTGGAAGGGCAGGTACGACCAGTCGTCGGCGACGTTGGCGGCGGAGTCGGCGAAGACGGTGTTGGCCTTCTGGCCGCCGAAGTACTTGAACTCGGTGTCGAGGAACGCGTCGTTCTTGAGCTCGGCGGTGGTCGCCGGGAAGGCGCCCTCCTTCACACGGCTCTGCACGCCTGCACCGGAGTTGGCGTACTCGACGAAGGCGTAGGCGAGTTCCTTGTTCTTGCCGAGCGCGGGCAGGGCCAGGGAGCTGCCGCCGTTCTCCGCGCTCGCCTTGTCGCCCTTGGTCCAGGCCGGCATGGGCGCCGCGCGCCAGTCACCGGAGGCGTTCGGGACGCCGGTGGTGAAGTTGGCGGGCATCCAGGCACCGCTGGCGAGGGTGGCGATGGTGCCGTCGCCCAGGCCCTTGTACCAGTCGTCGGTCCAGCCGTTGATCGGCGAGACGAGCTTCTCGTCGATCAGCTGCTGCCAGGTGTCGGTGTACTTCTTGGCGCCCGCGTCGGAGAAGTCGACGCTCACCTTCGTGCCGTCGACCTTGTAGGGACGCGAACCGGCCTGCCACAGCATGCTGGTGGTGAAGCCCGCGTCACCGGCGTCGTTGGCGATGTAGACCTTGGGGTCGGCCTTGTGCAGCTTGCGGGCCGCGTCGACGTACTCGTCCCAGGTGGTCGGCACCGCGATCTTGTACTTGTCGAAGACCTTCTTGTTGTAGAACAGCGCCATGGGGCCGGAGTCCATCGGCAGGCCGTAGACCTTGTCACCCTCGCTCACCGCGTTCCACGGACCGGGGGTGTACTTGTCCTTGAGCTTGTCGGCGCCGAAGGAGGCCAGGTCGGTCAGGCCCTTGGTGAGGGAGTACTGGCCGAGCGCGAAGTACTCGACCTGCGAGACGTCGGGGACGCCCTTCTTGGCCGAGATGGCGTTCGACAGCGCGGTGTAGTGCTTGTCGCCGGACCGCTCGCCGACCAGGTTGATCTTGACCTTGGGGTACTTCTTCTGGAAGTCGGCGGCGACCGTCTTGAGCGTGGGCTCCCAGGCCCAGACCGTGACCGAGCCGCCCTTCTTGAGGGCCGCCTGGACGTCGTCGGCGGAGACCGGCTTCTGGCCGGAGCTGTCGTCGTCGGAGCCGCCGCAGGCGGTGGCGCCCAGGGCGAGGACGGAGAGGACGGCGAGGCCGCGCATCAGGCGGCTGGTCTTTCTGCGCATGAAGGTGCTTCCACTTCTTCGTGGGCGGGACGGATCGAGGGTGAAGGAGGTGAAACCGAGGGGGTGGTGGCCCGAGGGCGGGTCATTCCTTGACGCTTCCGGCGGCGAGGCCGGACTGCCAGTACTTCTGCAGCAGCAGGAAGGCGGCGATCAGGGGCACGATGGTGAGCAGCGAGCCGGTGATCACCAGGTTGAAGATCACGTCGCCGCCGATCGTCTGGGCCTGGTTGTTCCAGGCGTCCAGACCCAGGGTCAGGGGATACCAGTCCGGGTCCTTGAGCATGATCAGCGGCAGGAAGTAGTTGTTCCAGGTGGCGACCGTGGTGAAGAGCAGCACGGTCACGGTGCCGGGGGCGAGCAGCGGCAGGGCCACCTGGAAGAAGGTACGGATCTCGCCCGCTCCGTCGATGCGGGCGGCCTCCATCAGCTCGTTCGGGATCGCCTCGGTGGCGAAGACCCACATCAGATACAGGCCGAACGGCGAGACCAGCGAGGGGATGATCACCGCCCACGGGGTGTCGGTGAGCCCCATCTTGCTGAACATCAGGAAGGTGGGCACGGCCAGGGCGGTGCCCGGGACGGCGACGGCACCGATGACCACGGCGAAGACACCGCGCTTGCCGGGGAAGTTGAACTTGGCGAGCGCGTAGCCGCCGAGGATCGCCAGGAGGGTGGCACCGCCGGCGCCGACCACGACGTACAGCAGGGTGTTCAGCAGCCAGCGGACGAAGATGCCGTCGTTGTACGAGAACGTCTCGCTGATGTTGTCCCAGAGGGCGAAGTCGTCGGCGAACCACAGTCCGGACGAGTCGGCGAGCCCTTCCTGGGTCTTCGTGGCGCTGATGACCAGCCACAGCAGCGGCACCACGGTGTAGAGCAGGACCAGACCGGTGAGGACGGTCAGCAGAACGCTGCGCCTGGGCCGTCCGGGGACGCGCCCCCGGCGCGTACGCAGCCGGGGCGCGCGCCGGGCACCGCCGGTGTCCGGAGCGGGCGCCGGCCGGGCGGCGGTGGGGAGGGAGCTGCTCGTGTCGCTCATCGGTCAGGCTCCCTTGCGCATGCCGCGCAGCTGCACGACATAGGCGATGACCATGGTGATCAGGCCCATGATGATGGCGACCGCCGCGGAGTAGTTGTGCTGCTGGCCGTTGAAGGACAGCGAGTACGTGTAGAAGTTCGGGGTGAAGTCCGTCGTGATGGCGTTGCGCGCCAGCGGCCGCAGGATGCTCGGCTCGTTGAAGAGCTGGAAGCTGCCGATGATCGAGAAGATCGTCGCGATCACGAGGGCGCCGCGGATGGCGGGGAGCTTGATGGCGGTGACGATGCGGACCTGCCCGGCGCCGTCGATCTCCGCGGCCTCGTAGAGCGACTGCGGGATGACGCGTAGCGCGGAGTAGAAGATCAGCATGTTGTAGCCGATGAACTCCCACGTGACGATGTTGCCGATCGACGCCAGGACCAGGTCGCTGGAGAGCGGGTCGGGCAGTGTGACGCCGAACGCGTCGTTGATGTCACCCACCAGCCCGTACTTGGTGCCGTACATGAAGCCCCACATCAGGGTGGCGACCACGGCGGGCACGGCGTACGGCAGGAAGATCGCGATGCGGAAGAAGTCCTTGCCGAAGAGGCGCCCGCTGTCCAGGGCGAGGGCGATCAGCAGGGCGATGCCGAGCATGATCGGCACCTGTACGGCCAGGAAGAGCGAGACCCGTGCGAGCGACTCCCAGAACCGCTCGTCCTTGAGTGCCTGGGTGTAGTTGTCCATGCCGACGAACTGGGTGCCGCCGATCAACTGGTCCCGGAACAGGCTGAGATAGATCGAGTACGCGATCGGCGCCAGGAAGACGAGGGCGAACACGGCCACGAAGGGACCGATGAAACCCCACCCCGTCCAGGAGCGGCGGTCCCCTTGTGCCGGAGGTCGGGCCTTGCGCGGCTTGGCAGCCACCGGCGGTTGCAGCGTCGTCATGTCGTTCCTCGCTCGTCCCTCTCGCGAAAACCCGGCGCCGTGCGCCGATGATGTTTGCGTAAACACGAAGGCCCACGAGAAGCCGGGGCCTGTTATGTTTACGTAAACATCTGATGGCGGCATGTCTACACTGCCCCGTTGACGGTGGTCAAGGGTCATTTGGGGAAACTACGGTTCCGGACGACGAGGGAGACGGGTGGACACAGCGGACAGCGCCTCGCCGAGCAGATCGCAGGCGGCGCCTACCAGGAAACGGGCGTCCCGCCGGACCCCGAGCGCGTCCATGGCGGACGTCGCCCGGCTGGCGGGCGTCTCCTCACAGACCGTCTCGCGTGTCTCCAACGGTTACGCGGGTGTGAACGAGGAGACGCGGCAGCAGGTGCTGGCGGCCATGCGTGAGCTGGGCTACCGGCCCAACAGCGCCGCCCGCGCGCTCAAGCGGGGCGAGTTCCGCACCATAGGGGTGATCACCTTCGGCCTGTCGACCACCGGCAACGTCCGCACCCTGGAGGCGATCGCGACCTCGGCGGCGCACGAGGGCTACGCCGTGACGCTGCTGCCCGTCGCCGTGCCCACCCAGGACGAGGTGCGTGGCGCGTTCTCCCGGCTCGGCGAACTGGCCGTCGACGCCGTCATCGTGATCCTGGAGGTGCATCTCCTCGACGCGGCGGCCCTCTCCCTGCCGCCCCACATCAAGGTGGTGGTGGCCGACTCGGACGCCGGTGACCGCTACACCGTGGTCGACACCGACCAGGCGGGCGGCAGCCGCGACGCCGTACGGTATCTGCTCGGCCTCGGCCACGACACGGTCTGGCACCTGGCCGGCCCCGAGGAGTCCTTCGCGGCGCAGCGCCGGGCCGGCGCCTGGCGCGCCGAACTCACCGGGGCGGGCCGCCCGACGCCCCCTCTGGTACGCGGCGACTGGTCGGCCGAGTCCGGGTACCGGGCCGGCCTCGAACTGGCCGAACTGCCGGAGTGCACCGCGGTGTTCGCGGCCAACGACCAGATGGCGCTCGGCCTGCTGCGGGCGCTGCACGAGCGCGGGCGGTACGTACCCGAGGACGTCAGTGTCATCGGCTTCGACGACATCCCCGAGGCCGGCTCCTTCCTGCCGCCCCTGACCACCGTCCACCAGGACTTCGCCGAAGTGGGGCGGCGCTGCGTCGAGGGCGTACTGCGGCAGATGGACCAGGACACGCCGGAGCACGGGACGACGCTCGTGCCGACACGGCTCGTGGTGCGGGACAGCACGGGGGCGCCGCGGTCGCGGTAGGTCCGCGGTCGCCGTGGCCACCGGCCGAAGTACCGCCCGTGGCACCGAAAGCCCTGGTGGATGAATCCAGCGGCGTCGGCGGACGTACTGACGGGTGTACTGAGAGGAGAGGTTCTTTGATGACACAACCGGCGACCGCAGAAGGACTCCTGGCATGGGTGCCCGGCCACGGACTGATCGCAGGGCTCGCGGCCGACACACAGCTGCTGGTCGCGGACTCCTGGCTGCTCAAGGACGGACAGGTGCGCGGCCTCGACCGCCACAGGGAGCGCTTCCTGCGGGCCTGCGGCGACTGCGGCGGGCCGACTCTCCACCAGCTCACCGAGTTCTGGCGGGACATGACGGCCGCGCTGCCCCGCACGGGAGCGTGGTTCCCGCGCGTCGAGCTGGTGGCGGGCTCGCTCCAGCTGAGACTCCTCCTGCGGCACGCCCCGCCGCTCACCCCGGATATACGGGTGTGGGCGGCGGGGCAGCTCGATCCCCGTACCGTGCCGCGCCGCAAGGGCCCCGACCTGGACACCCTGGCCCGGGTCCGGCAGCGGGCGGCCGGGCAGGGCGCGGAGGAGGCGGTGCTGATCGCGCCGTCGGGCCTGGTGCTGGAGGCGGCGACCGCCAGCCTGGTGTGGTGGGAGGACGACACGCTGTGCGTGCCGGCGCCGCACCTGCCGGTCCTGGCCGGGGTCACCACGGGCCTCCTCCAGGAACAGGCCCTGCGCGCCGGAGTGGGGCCTGAGCACCGCGAACGCACCCTGGACCAGCTGGCGGACCGGGAGGTGTGGCTGGTGAACGCCCTGCACGGCATTCGTCCGGTGGTCGGGTGGGAGGGGCGGCCGATGCGCGCGGGTTCGGCTGCGCGGGCGAAGGAATGGCAGGAGTGGCTGGAGGGGTTGATGGAGCCGCTGCCGGTGGAGTGAGGCTGTGGGTCGGGCGCGGGTGGGTTGTGGCTGGTCGCGCAGTTCCCCGCGCCCCTAAGAGACCAAAAGATTGCGCCGTTCTCCGCGCCCCTGAAGACAACAGGCCGCGCCGTTCGCCGTGCGCCTGAAGGCATCAGGCCGCGCTCTTCCCCGTGGTCCCAAGTAAACGCGCCTCACAACGTAAGGGCCGACTCCCCGTCCACGAGAGGACTTCCCATGAGTATCCGCTCGATCCGACGAGTCAAGGGTGCTATGACAATCGGCGCCCTCACCGCCGGCCTCCTCGGAGGTGCCGCAGTCTTCGCTTCCCCAGCAGCTGCTGCCTATGCCGGGCACTGCAATGTCAATCAGGTGACCTCGGTCGGTGTCACCCCCGGCTACTCCATCACTCGGCCGGCTTACATGAGTGAGAGCGGCAGCAGAACGGCCAACTGCTGGATGGATTACGGCAGCAGGGGATTCGGGGTGGAGTGGCTCCAGTTCACGCTCAACTCCTGCTACGGGTTCGACCTCGCGACGGACGGCGAGTTCGGGTCGAAAACTCGCACTGCCCTTGCGTCCGCCCAGCAGCAAGAGAGAATCACCGCCGACGGCATATACGGCACTCAAAGTCGTCAGTACTTGAAGTTTCCGCGATACCGGGAGATCACACGTGACCGCAGCGGCTGCGAGTCGGTCGACTGACGCGTAGGAACTTGGGGAGCCGGCCTCTTGCCGATCTCCGAGTGTGCGGCCGGGGTGGTGCTGCGGGGCGGCCGGAGCTGGTGTAGACGGCCGCCCCGCAGACTTCAGCGTCGGCCGGTGAAGATCGCCAGCTGTTCGTGGACGTAGCTGTCGACCGCGCTGGACTTCCGCACCCTGAGCGTTCGGGGGTCGACGATGGCAGCCGACCTCCGGGCATCGCATCCGTCCCCTACGATGCGAGCGCACGTGTGGTCACGGGAGGTAATTTCCCGGTCAAGTGCGGGAAGGGGAGGGGTTTATGGGACACAGAAGGCACAGGGGTGTGCTGCGAAGATGTACGGCGGTCCTGCTCGGCATCATCGGACTCCTGGCGAGCCTGCTGGTGGCGCCGGCGGCGGCCCGAGCCGCCTCGACGCTCCCGGGTGGCAAGGCGAACTGGGTCGTCTCCGTCGGTGGCCTCGACATCCCGGGCAACAACAACTACCGGAACTGGGTGCGGCTGGGGTACTACACCTTCCAGGAGAACGGCACGGTCACGACCGACTTCTGGACCTGGAACCAGCGGGATTCGCCGGTCCGCGTCCCCGCCGTCACCGACGCGGACTGCGGTGCTCCCGTTCCCACCTGCGACGTCCGGACCGTCAAGGGCTTCGGCAGCGGCCCCGGCCAGGGCTTCAAGGGAACGTACGCGCACGCGCCCGGGGGCCGTGTGGTGGTGACGTGGACCAAGGACAAGTCCGGGGCCGCCCTCGACAGTGCGCTGACCGAGTCCTGGATCCTGGAGCCGGCGCAGCTGGCCGGCGGGGGCGTGGCCCGGATGCGTAGCTCGAACTACTACGCCGAGCAGTTCGATGCCACCGTCCCCGGGCCCATCGACCCGTTCTCCGACTACGGAGCCACCTTCGGGATCGCGTACGGCTCCAACGCCAGCACGTCGAGCCGTGTGCCCATGGAGCAGCTGCTCACCGACGACGAGTACAGCACGGAGAAGTACAAGGGTTCCTTCATCACCGCCAACGGCGGTGTGGTGCGCCGTGAGGGAACGGGCGGCGACTGGACGTTCAGTGGCCAGGGCGCCGGCGCCACCAACGCGGGGAAGCCGTGGCAGGCTTGCGCGGGCGCCGCTCAGTGCATGGGCTATCTCCAGCCGGGCACCAGCTGCAAGCCGCAGGGCGGCAACAACTCCAAGAACCGGGTCCGTTACTTGGCCGAGATGGGCACCGGTCGGCAGAATACCGAGGAGTACTGGTGCGAATCGCTCCTCGGTAGCAGCGGCGACACGTGCTACACGCACAACTCGCATCCCCGGCCCATGCTCCAGGTCATCGACGATGCCGGACGTTTCCAGGGCTGGGTGGGCGTGGAGGCCTTCACGCACGTGGAGACCGAAGATCCGCAGAAAGCCACGGAAGACTGGAGCGGCTACTACTGGGGCGTCTTCGACATGGTGTCGGAATCCCAGTTGCAGCCCGACCTCTCCGAGCCCGGCACGGTGCGGAAGTTCAAGCTGGCCCACGGCAACAGCGGCGTCGACGACGGCACGCTGAACTGGGGATCCCGCAGCGTCACCTTCGCGGGGACCAACCATGTCGTCAGCGGCTGCCGCAAGGTCGAGATCATCGCGATGACGCCGAACGGGCTCACGGACGCCGCAACGACATCCAAGCTGTGCGCCGGAACGGCAGACAGACCCTTCTCCGGCACTGTGACCATCGACGTGCCCGGCGGCCCCAGCCGTGTCCAAGTGGCCTATCTGGCGTCGGACGACGGATCGGAGCCCACGACGCCGAAGTACACCATGCTCTGCAGCCGCAACGGTTGTGCCTACACCAGCTACCAGGAGCCCACCCCGAACTTCCGGGTCGCCCACGGCCAGAGTTACGCGGTCGGCGAGCTGAACTGGTCGGAGCGCAGCGCGGTCTTCTCGGGCAACAACCATGTCGCCAGCGGCTGCCGGTACGTCGAAGTGATCGCCTCGGCTCCGAACGGGACCAGCGACCGGCGCACCTCCAGCCCGCTGTGCGTCGGCACGGAGGCCGACAACACCCGGCCGTTCAACGGCACCGTCACCATCGACCTGCCGGGCGGTCCGAGCAGTGTGCAGGTGACGTACTGGGTATCCGAGGACGGCGGTCTCACCTACTCGACCAAGGAGACGGCGACCTGCACCCGGGTGCGGTGCTACACCACCGAGGACCGTGACCCGATCACCGAGTTCCGGGTCGCCTACGGCAACAGTGTCTCCACCGGCAGGGTGACCTGGCTCGAACGGTCCGTCAGTTTCTCGGGCAACAACCATGTCGCCACGGGCTGCCGCTACGTCGGACTCGCTGCCATCGCGTCCGGGGTCGACCGGCGCGCCTATTCCAGTCCGCTGTGCGTCGGAATGGAGGCGGACAACACCCGGCCCTTCGCCGGCACGATCGACCTCTCGGACGTGGAGGGCGGCGCCGGGTACGTCGACATCACCTACCTGGAACCAGTCACTGGTGGGGACCCCCGCATCCTGGGCACAGCGAGGTGCACGCGCGACGGCTGTGCCTAGGAGCGGGCTCAGTAACGGGGCAATTGGCCGGGCGGCCGTGATCGGGGTGATCGATCACGGCCGCCCGGTTGCCTGCGCCTGACACCGGCCTGGCCCGCCGCCCTCGCGGCACCGCCCCGGACGGGACCCGCATCCTGGTGCCAGGCACCCGGCAGCGCCGCGCCCGTCATGCAGCGGCACCTCGCAGGAGGGATCCGTTGCACGGACCTGGCTCCGCGGTGCCGGTTGGGCCGCCAGGGCCGGCGGGGCGGCGGCGGCCGCCGGCTGACCCGCGGTCCGTGTGCACCGCGCCCGGTGACCATTCCTTCATCCGGCCGTTAGCCAATCATGGCCGTCCGAGTGACCAGTCGCTGCGCCACGACCGAGATCCCCGCGGTCAGGGAGAGCGGGTGCTGCGGTGAGGCGCGGGCCCGTCAGCCACGCGTCGGCACGCGGAACGAGTGCCGGGCGCAGGGGAACCAACGTTGAGGAGACAACCAGTGGCGGACATTTTCGCCAAGCAACTGTCGCCGGTCATGCGGACAATGACAGGCCCAGGGCCCCGGCCGCTGTACCAGGCGGTGGAGGGCAGGAACGGGGAGGCCCTGACCGGCGGCGCACGCGTGGTGATGGCGGCGTGCAACGACTACCTGGGGCTGGCGGATGATCCGCGGGTCTCTGAGGCGGCGGTGCGGGCGGTGCAGCGGTACGGCACGTCGTGTTCCGGGAGCCGGCTGATCGGCGGGACGCTGCCGCTGCACGAGGAACTGGAACGTGCGGTGGCCGCGTTCCTCGGTCAGGAGGCGGCGATCGTGACCACGACCGGCTGCCAGGCGAACCTGGCACTGAGCCCGTTGTTCGGCAGGGGAGACGTCGTCTTCGGCGATATGGCCAACCATGCCTCTCTGGTCGATGCCGTCCAGGCCGGACGGGCCGGGAGCCGCAGGTACCGGCACTGCGACATGGGGCACCTGGAGAGGCAGCTTGCCGCCGCCGACGGCGAAGCCGCGAAAGTGATCATCACGGACGGGCTCTTCTCCGCCGAGGGCGACCTGTGCCCGCTGCCAGAACTGGTCGGCCTCGCCCGGAGGCATGATGCCCGGTTGATGATCGACGGCGCCCATGACATCGGGCTGCTGGGCGCCGGCGGGCGCGGGGTCGCCGAGCACTTCGGTCTGATGGACGAGGTGGACCTCTATACCGGAACCTTCTCCAAGTGCTTCGGGTCGATCGGTGGCTTCCTCGCCGGACCTGCCGAGGTGATCCACTTCCTCCGCTACACGGCCCGGTCGGTGCTCTTCACCGCGTCCATGCCACCTGCCTCCGCCGCGGCAGCGGTCGCGGCCCTGGAGATCATCGCGAGCGAGCCCGAGCGCCGTATGCGCGTGTTCGAGGTGGCGCGGCGGGTCAGGAACGGGCTGCGGGAACTCGGCTTCGACACGGGGGAGTCGCTGACTCCGATCGTTCCGGTTCACATCGGTGATACCGGGCTGTGCGGGCGGATGTGGCAGGCGGTCCTGGACGAGGGGGTGTTCACCAGCGTGATGGTCGCCCCCGGGGTGGCGGAGGGGCACGCGCTGATCCGCTTGGCTTTGCAGGCCACCCACACCGATGATCACATCGCCCGGATCCTTGAGGCGTTCGCCACCGCGGGCCGGCGCCTGGGCGCCGCCACGGCCGGTGCGCGATGACCGTTACCGTCACGCCCGTCGAAGGCCGCGCCGACACCACCGCCTTCATCCGTCTCCCGTACGCCGTCTACCGTGATGACCCGCTGTGGGTGGCCCCGCTGGAGCGCGAGCAGCGCGCCTTCCTGGACCCGCACCGCAATCCCTTTCACACGGTGGGCACGGTCCGCCTGTTCCTCGCCCGTCGCAGCGGCACGGTCATCGGCCGGATCGCCGCGATCGTCGATCCCCGCTACCAGGAACGGCACGACCTCAAGTGCGGCCAGTTCGGCCTCTTCGAATGCGTGGACGACACCGAAGCCGCCGCTGCCCTCTTCAACGCGGCAGCCGACTGGCTCGGCGAACAGGGCCTGACCCGGATCCTCGGCCCGCTCAGCTTCTCCACGAACCACGAGTGCGGGGTCCTCGTCGACGGCTTCGACCGTCCCCCGACCATGCTCATGCCGCACAACCCCGCCTACTACCCCCAGCTCTTCACCGACTGCGGATTCACCAAGGCCAAGGACCTGCTGTCCTGGCGTGTTCCCATGCCTGCCGACGGGGAGCCCCCCGCCGTCATCCGCCGGGCCGCCGAACGCGCCCTGAGCGCACCCGAAGTCCGGATCCGTCCGATGAACCGCCGGCGCTTCGACACCGACATGGCCGCCATCCGGGACATCTACAACGACGCCTGGTCCGAGAACTACGCCTCCGTCCCCATGACCGAGCCCGAATTCGCCCACACCATCCGGCAGATGAAGCCCATGCTGCGCCCGGAGCTGGTCCAGATCGCCGAGGTCCACGGCGAGCCCGTCGCCTTCACCCTCGTCCTCCCGGACACCAACCAGGCGCTGCGCGCCGCCCGCGGCCGCCTGACCACCTACGGTCTGCCCCTCGGGCTCCTCCGTGTCCAGCACGCCGCCCGCTCCATCAACCGCATCCGGGTCGTCGCCGCCGGGGTCAAGAAGGAACACCGGGTCCGTGGACTCGCCGTGGCCCTCTTCACCCAGGCCCAGCGCACCGCGTTCCGCCTCGGCTACACCGAGACCGAATGTTCCTGGATCCTGGAGGACAACCGCGACGCCAACAGATCCACCAAGGCCCTGGGCGGCATTCACTTCCGCACCCACCGCCTCTACGAGCGCGCCGCATGAGGTACCTCGTCACCGGCGCCACCGGCTTCATCGGCACCCACCTGGTCGCCCGGCTCACCGCCAACGGCCACCACGTCACGGCCCTCGTCCGCAACGCCCGGCACGTCCCCCGCGCCCGGACAGTGAGAGGCGACCTGGCCACCGGAGCCGGCCTGGCAGCGGCCGTCGAGGACACCGACCACGTCATCCACCTCGCCGGACTCACCAAAACCCGCACCCCGCAGCACTATGCCGAGGTCAACACCGAGGGAACCCGCCGCCTCTGCGCCGCCATCGCCGCCCTCCCCCGACCGCCGCGCCTGATCTACTGCTCCTCCCTCGCCGCAGCCGGCCCAGGACGACTGCGCCACGAAGACGACCCGCCCCACCCCGTCTCCGCGTACGGTCGCAGCAAGCTCGGCGGCGAGCATGTCCTGCGCGCCGCCGCCGACCGGGTTCCAGGCCTGATCGTCCGCCCGCCGATCGTCTACGGTCCCGGCGACCGCGAGTTCCTGCCCCGCCTGCTCACGGCCGTCCGGACCGGCCTGTTGCCCGCTGTCGGCGGCCGGGGACCACGCCACTACTCCCTCATCCACGTCGACGATCTGTGCCGTGCCCTGCTGCTGGCCGCCGACTCCGGCACCCCAGGGGCGACCTACCACGTCAGCGACGGCACGGAACATCTCTGGCAGGACATCGGTGCCGCCGTCGCCGCCGTCATCGGGCGACCGCCACCCCGCCTCGTCCACATCCCCGCCCCCCTGGCGATGGCCACGGCCCGCACCCTGGGCCGAAGCTCCACCCTCAACCAGGACAAGATCACCGAACTCGGCCACCCCGACTGGACCTGCGCACCGGGCCGACTCCCGTTCACCCCGCACATCCTGCTCCGCGAGGGCCTGAAGAGCGCCGTGCGGCACCGAAAGGGCACACCGTGAGGCAACCAGCGACCGGCCGACGCCTCTGCGCGTACGAACGGTTCGTGTGGGCCGCGGGCCGGACCCTGCCCTTCAACGTCGCCGTCATCGCCCAACTCCACGGCCGCGCCGAGCCCAGGCGACTCCGTGCAGCCCTCGCCGCCGTACGGCGACGCCACCCACTGCTCGCCGTACGTGTCGCCGGCCCAGGGCGATGGCGGGCATGGCTCACCACCGAGAACGTCGCCGACCTGGAACTCCGCCTCGTCAAGGCGACAGCACCCGACAGCTGGGCCCGCGTGGTCGAAGAGGAACTCCAGCGCCCCTTCGACACCGCCGCCGGCCCCCTCGCCCGCTTCGTCCTGGTGGACGCCGGGGACTCCTTCGGCCTCATCAGCGTCTACCACCACCTGGTCGCCGACGCGAGCTCAGCGGCCATCGTCATCCACGACATCCTCCGCGGCCCCGCCGAAGACCCGAGTGAGCCCGCCGTCCTGCCTCCACCCGCCGACGCACTGCTGCCACACCCCCGACCACGACTCTCCGACCTCCGCAAACTCGCCCGCTCACTCAGCGGCGCCACCCGCCGGCACCACCACAGCGGCCCCCTCACCTTCACCACCTGGTCCCTGGACGAAGATGAGACCTCCACCCTCCTCGCCCGCTGCCGCACCGAAGGCACCACCCTGCAGGCGGCACTCTGCACCGCCTTCGCCCGTGCCTTCGCCCGACCCGTACACATCGCCGTCGCGGCAGACCTACGCCGCATCCTCGCGTCGGCCGCCCGCTCGGCCGTCGGCCTCTACGCCGTCGGCTTCCTCCAGCCCATCGGCACCGCCACCTGCGATTTCTGGACCCAGGCCCGCGACGTCAAAGCCGACATCCACCGCCGCCTGACCCCGGACGAACTCGCCCCACTCGTCCGCGCCCACCGCCTTCTGTCCTTCATCCCTCACCAGGCGATGGCATCCCTGCTCCACCGCAGCGAATCCCAAGGCGCCCGCTTCGACGTATCGATCAGCAACGCCCGCCTCCCGATCCCCACCGGCTACGGCCCCCTGCGCCTGACCGCGCTGTACGGCGCCGCACACACCAGCCTCTCCGGTGCGCCCCTGGTCATCGCCCTCGGCATCGACGGCCGCCTGTGCCTCAGCATCACCTCGACCGACGCCACCGGTTCCCAGGCCCTGTACGAGCGAGCAATGTCCCACCTGACGGCGGCACTCAACTGAATCGCGCCCCCGTACCCGGACCATCCCGAAGGAGCCACAGCACGCAACCACCGACGGCGATGACCATGGGCGGCAGGTCTACGAGGGCGTCCATCGTGGCGTTGTTCCGTGCTGCGCGGCTCTCAGGGCGCGATGCCCACGCCGTCGATCCGGCTCCAGGACCTTTCCTGGCCGGACGTCATGGCCGGCCAGCGCAGGCCGCCCGGGCGAGGGTTGACCTTCGAGGCGTACGCACCGGGGTGGAAGTCCGGGTCGTAGAAGCAGCCGGTGCCGTAGTCGGCGTCGAACGCGGGGCAGGAGGCCGCGAGGGACTTCGGAGTCGGTTTGTGGCCCGTGCGCACCCATGAGTCCAGCGCCGCGATCGAGTTGGCGTACTCGGAGTCGCTCAGCCCGCTGTGCTCGCTCTCCCGGGAGAAGCTCTGCACGAGGTTCCGCTCCCGGCCGGCGCCCCGGAGGCTGTCCCGGTACGCCGACTCGTGCTCGACGAACGCCGTCGGATCGTCGATGGCGTGGAGCGTGAGCACCGGAATGCCGACCTTGCCCGTGAGATCGCTGTCGTACGAGAGGTCGCGTACGGCGGTGGGGTCGGCGGAGAACCGCTCGACGCCCGCGTTGAGCGCCTTGTCGTCATGGGACCCGGAGTAGCGCACGCCCTGGTTGCTGAACGGATTGCGCCCGCCGAGCCGGTTGTGCACGATGTCGCGGAAGGTGAAGGTCGCGAACCGCAGATGCGACTCCAGGGTGCGCTCGGGCACTCCCGTGACGGCGAGGATGTCGTCCAGATTGCGCTGCTGCACGGCGGTCCGCTCCTGCGGCGAGGACTCGGACCCCGTGCACTCCTGCAGCCGGGCGCCGAGCCCGGCGGACGTCATGGCCGAGGTCGCCCGCAGCCCCTCCCACAGCGGGTACTGCGGCTCGGTCGGACGCGGGTGGTTGCCGCAGTAGTACTGGTAGACCACGCGCAGGTCCACGCGGTAGTCGTAGCCGCGCGACCCACCGCCGAGGACCCCGTTGGTGAGCAGCGCCCCGTCGTACGGGCCGTGCTTCCCCGCGCCGTACGTCTCCACCACCTTCGCGGCGACGTCACCGCCCCAGGACTGGCCGTGCACATACGTCCGCTTCGGTGTGCCGAACTCCTCGACAAACAGCCGGCGCAGGTTCTCCGTGTCGGCGGCGGCCATCCTGGTTCCGTAGCCACCGCGACGGTACGACGAGCCGGCCCAGGCGTAGCCCTCCTCGACCATCACCGACCAGCGCTCCAGATCGCCGGTGCTGCGGTACGGATCGGACTCCGCACCGAGGTCGGGGCCGCCGTGCGCGTGCACGACGAGCGACCTGTTCCAGTTCTTCGGGACGGCGATCGCGTAGTAGGCGCCGTCGGCACTCCGGCCGGTGTGACACGTGGCCTTCCCCACGAGGTTCGCCGGGCACGCCACGGCCGCCGGTTCACTCGCGGTCGCGGAAGCGGAGTCGGTGGCAGATGCGGTCGCCGTGGCAGCAGGTCCGGAGAGTGTGGCGAGGAGGATTCCCGCGACGCCCGCGGCCACCGCCGTACGGCGGCGTCGCGGCAGACCGGGCCCGTTGCGGATCCCTGATGCGCTCGGCCTGGTCCTGTCCATGGCGTGTTCTCCCTGTCCTCGTCCGCGCACCGTCGCGCGGCGGGGCCGATGTTAGGGAGCGGCGGGGCGAAAACCCATGGCTTGATCATTACGTTCATTGAGTTCGCCGCTCCTCGACCGCACCGGCACTTCGAGGACCGATGGCCCTAGGTTGTACCGCACGGCCAACGATGGTTTTCCACAAGGAGGTTGCCGGTGACGCAGGACTCGTCCGCCCCCGACACAGCGGCGTCAGCGAAGATCGACTCGTCCGTGCCGCATTCGGCCCGGATCTGGAACTACTGGCTCGGCGGCAAGGACAACTACCCTGTCGACCACGAGGCGGGCGACGCGTTCCGCGCGATCTTCCCCGGCATCACCGATCTCGCCCGCGGCTCGCGGGCGTTCCTCGGCCGGGCCGTGCGCCATCTGGCCGGCGAGGCCGGAATCCGGCAGTTCCTCGACATCGGCACCGGACTGCCGACGGTCGACAACACCCACGAGATCGCCCAGGCCGTGGCACCCGAGGCCCGCATCGTCTACGTGGACAACGACCCCCTGGTCCTGACCCACGCCCGGGTGCTGCTGACCAGTACCCCCGAAGGGGCGACGGACTACATCGACGCCGACCTGCACGACCCCGGGACCGTCCTGCGCGAGGCGTCGCGAACGCTGGACCTCACGCAGCCGGTCGCGCTGACACTGATGCAGGTCAGCGGACACATAGCCGAGTACGACGCGGCACGGCGCATCGTCGACGCGCTGATGGCGGGACTTCCTTCCGGCAGCTACCTCGCGTTCAACGACAGTGTGGACACCCACAAGGCCAACGCCGCAGCCACCCGCCTCTACAACGAGAGCGGCGCGGCCCCGTACCACCTGCGCAGCCCGCAGCAACTGGCCGGCTTCTTCGAGGGTCTGGAACTGCTCGATCCCGGCGTCGTTCCGCTCGACGACTGGCGGCCCGACCCCACGGACGCGCGCGCCGGTGGGGAGGCCATCGCGCTGTGCGGCGTCGCCCGCAAACCGTGAACAGCGCTTGAACCGTGCACCGCGCGACCCGCCGGGACCGCGGATTTCGCACTCGTGCCCCCGTGTCGACAGGATGGGGGCATGAACGACATCCGTACCCCCCGTCTGCTGCTGCGCCGCTGGCAGGAGGACGACCTCCTGCCCCTGGCCGAGATCCACGCCGACCCGACGGTGATGCAATGGATCGGCGACGGCCGACCGCGCTCCCTGGAGGAGACCGCGGAGGACATCGAGGCATGGGAGGAGGAGTGGGACGAGGAGGGCTTCGGGCTCTTCGCCGTCGAACTCCTCGGCTCCGGAGAACTCGCCGGAGCGGTGGGCCTGTACGTCGCCGACTCCCCGCCCGAGCTCGCGGGCCGCATCGCGATCGGCTGGCGGCTCGGACGGGTCTACTGGGGCCAGGGGTACGCGTCGGAGGCCGCCCACGCCGCGCTCGAATTCGCCCTCCAGGACCGGGGCATCGACCAGGTCGTCGCCGCGCCCCGGCCGGGCGACTCCGCGTCCGCGAACGTGCTGGACAAGCTCGGCATGAAGGCGGAGGGCTCCGCGCAGGACCCGGTCCACGGACACGACCTGCGGCTGTACTCGATCGACCTGACCGAGTTCGAGGGCTGACCGGGTCAGCCGCCGGGATTGGCGCAGATGTTCTCCGGCGGGCGGAACGACGGAGTGTCGGCCGACTCCTCGTCCACCTGGACCCGCACGGTCTCCAACTGCTGGAGCAGCGAGGCGAGATGCTTCTTCGCGGGATCGCGGAAGAACTCAAGGACCGCCCGGTGGAAGGCGTCCCTGAGTTCCGGCGGCATCACGTCCGAGGCGTCGAAGCACAGGGTCTCGGCCCGTGAGTTGAGCAGGATGTCGATCTCCTGCTCGGTGACGTTCGCGGGATCGGTGGACGGCAGCCCCGTCGTGTTCGGGAACAGCGGACGCACCGCCGGGTCCGCCTCGGCCCGCCACCGCTGCCGCCCCGCCGGGCTGGACAGCCGTTCCACCAGCTCCTGGGCCGCCGGGTCGTCGCTGAAGACGGCAGCCATGTCACCGGCCACCTCGAACGCGTCGCGGTACTCGGCCCGCCCGTCCAGGAACCGGGCGGACGGTTCCACCCGGATGTCGTCGCCCGCGTACACATACCGGATGAAGGCGCTCTGGTGCTCGTGCGTGCACGTGAAGCCGGGGGAGTCCAGCAGGCCACGGGGTCCGGCCGGCCCGGACGTGCCCTCGTACGACGTAGTCAGGGACCGTTCGACGGAAGCCCCGGAACGGCCGGCGAGCAGCTCGGCCCAGGTCGTCCAGGCCCGCGCGACGTCCGGGTCGCGCCAGCTGAGCCTGCTCGTGGCCCACTCCTCGTAGCGGTCGGGACCGGCCTGGTGCAGCAGGATGTCCTCGACCCAGTCCGTGCCGGGCCAGCCCGAGGTGGCCTGCGAGGCGAGCCCGACGCACCACGTCGGATCGTCGCTCGCCGTACCCTCCTTGCTCCACACCAGACTCTTCAGGTCGACCTTCAGCGGCACCCAGTAGGTGCGGCGCCTGCCGTCCACCAGCAGGGTCGGCGCCCACGGCGGATACGCGCGTTCGGCGGTCTCCTCGGCGAGCGGCCTGAGCTTGTCGCGGCGGGCGTACTCGGTGAGTTCGCCGATGCTGTTGAGCACCGCCACGTCCGGCGGGGTGTCCGCCTCCAGCTGTGAGACGAGGGTCTCGCGCAGTGAACGGGTGCCCTCGTACGTGTACGTCCTGCCGGTGCCGTCGTCGAGCCGCTGGAGCGCTGCCTCGAAGGCCACGCCCTCCTCGCCGGTCCACGGCCCCAGGACGACGAGGGGGTCGGGCGCGTCCGACGTACAGCCGGGGACCAGGGCGAGCAGGCACGCGGCGAGCAGGACGCGCAGGAGGCGTGTCATGAGACGGCTCCGGGGCGGGCGACCACGAGGTACTCGCGGCGGTACGCGTGCAGGGCGCCGCCGACGAGACCGGCGCCGACGAGGCCCGCGGGGAGGACGAAGGGGGCGACCCCGTCCAGGAAGGGCAGCCGCCCGTCGGACAGGGTCTCGTCGATCCGGGACTCCAGTACCTCGACGGCCCGTGGGTCGGGGCCGTCGAAGGGGCGCTCCTCGGCGATCGTCTCGATCCGGGGCGAGGTCCGCTCGGCGAGCGCGTAGGCCATGGGGGAGGACCGGGTCTGGGCGTGCTGCGCGAGCAGCGCGTCGGCCGTCAGGAGCGGCACGGCGAGCAGCGGCAACGCGGCGACGGCCAGCGGAATGCTGAGCCGGATCCGGAAGCGGCGGCGCAGGAACACCCCCGTGCGCCAGAGCCCGGCGGCGAGCAGCACGAGGGCGAGCCCGGAGACCACCGCGGCGGCGACCACACCCCCGCCCCAGGCGGCCCGGTCCGCGAGCCGTCCGCGCAACTGCCGCTCAAGACCCGTGACCTGGTCCACGATCGAGGTCGCGCCGGAGCCGGTCGTCGCCGGACACGGCGGAAAGCGCTCCTGGCGGTCCGCGGCGGCGACCGGCCTCGAACAGAGCATGCTGCGCGCGTAACTGAGCTCGGCGTCCCGCAGGACGGAGTCGGCCGCGTGGCCCTGGGCCTGGCCGATCCACCCCGTGTAGTCGACGACCAGCGCGGACACCACGCGCAGCTCCTGTTCCTCGGCCACGGTCAGCGCGCCGCTGCGGGTGACCTGGTTCAGGCTCTGCGTCGCCCGCGCCACCCGGGTGCGGTACCGCTCGCTGAGGCCGCTGAGTTCCGCGGCCCCTGTCTCGTCGAGGTTCCGCTCGGCCTCGCCCTGCGCGATGAACAGCGACGCCTTGGCGTGGGCGAGACCGACCAGCGCGGGCGCGAGACGATCCCGCAGATACGCCGAGTCGTCCCGCACGTCCGCGTACGCCCAGCCCAGCGTGGAGAACGCCACCACGGCGAGCAGCGGCAGCGCGACGAGCCGCTCCCGCAGGTACGCGCGGTTGCGGCGGCCCGTGGTCGACGGCCACGCGTAGCGCCCCAGCCGGCGGGCGAGTTCGGCGACGACGGCCACCGCTCCCCGTGCCGCACGGAGCAGGCGCCCGAGCGGCGCGGTCTCGGCTGCGGCGCCCCGGGCCGTACGGCCGCGCCGTGCCACGCCGGTCACTCGCGGACCGTCCGGGCGCTCTTGCCCGGCGCGGTCGTCAGAGCGGTCGTCCGCAGCCAGGTCGTCAGCCTCTTTCCGAGCCATGGGCTGTCCCGGTGGTGCCGGAAGGCGAGCGGGCGGACCGCGTAGGCACGGTCGAGCAGGGTCTCGGCGACGGCTCCGTCCTCGGCGGAGCCGGAGCGGGCGGCCTGGTGCGCGAGGGTGAGATACAGGCGGGAGAGTTCCTTGCGCAGCCCGCGCTCGTCGGACGGGAGTCCCAGCCGTGCGTCGGCGCCCGCGGCCAGCCCGGCAAGACCCGCCGCGTCGACCGCCCCCCGGTCGAGGGCGCCCCGCACCGCCTCCCACACCTCCGCCGTCATACGGACCCGGGCCTGCTCGTCCGTCAGGCCGTGCGCGTGGAACAGCCGTACCAGCCGCGCCAGCACCTCGCGGAGCCGCTCGGCCACCTCGTCAGGGCGCTCGGCGGTGCGCACATGCTCGACGCCGACGCGTACGGCGGCCGTCCGCGCGGCGGTCCGGTGCCGGGAGTGCTGCGGCACCGCGTCCAGGGCCCGTACGGCGTCGTCGCACACCCGCTCCCCGCCCAGCGCGAGTCGCGCCCGTGCCGCGCCGAACGCAGCGCTGCCGAGCGACGGGTTGCGCAGCCGCACCGCCTCGTAGAAGGTCAGCGCCTCCTGCCAGCGGCCGAGGCGCTCGGCGCAGTAGCCGAGCGCCAGCTTCGGCGCGTACTCGCCCGGGATCGCCGCGAACACCTGGTCGAAGTGGCGCCATGCCGTCTCGACCTGGTCCCGTCCGAGGGCGAGCAGTCCGCGGTGCCAGCCGAGCCGCCAGTCGTAGGGGGCTCGTTCGGCACCGATCAGGGTCTCGGCGGACCGCAGCTCACGTTCGGCGGCCTCGCTCGCGTTCCCGGCGCTGCGCAACCGCAGGCGGCAGCGCAGCAGATGGACCTCCGGCGAGTCCCGCCAGTCCCCGGTGTGCTGCAGCAGTGCCTCGGGAGCGGCGTCGGCCAGCCTGCTCAGCTCGGCGTGATGGACGTCGTACGGGTCGGGCCGCGGGACGGGCAGCCGGTGGGCGACCTCGGTGGGCGACGGCGGCGCGTACGGGGCGGGAGCGTCCGGCGCGGCCCACCGGGTGAGGGGCGGCGCGGAACCGAGGGCCGCGTCGAGCGCGTACGGCGACTGGAAGAAGAGCGGTGACGGCTCGAAGGTCTCCGCTCCGGTCCGCAGCGACCTCAACTCCCGGAAGACTCCCCGCAGTTGTTCCTCCATCTCCCGTGCGGTGGCGAACCGCTCGGCCCGTTCGGACCGGGTGGCGCGGTGCAGTACCCGGGCGAGCGACACCAGGCCGAGCCCGCGCGGCGCGGGCGCCGTCATCGAGGGGGCCCCGGTCGGCCGAAGGGCTCCGGCGTCGTCGGACTCCTGCGGTCGGCCCGTCATGTCCAGGCGGCCCAGCTCGGCCAGGTCGTCGGGTGAGCGGCCGAGACCGGTCAGCCGCCGCAGGGTCTCACCGAGGCTGAACAGGTCGTCCTGGCCGGTGGATTCGCCGTTCGGGCCGACGGTCGGGGCGCGGAACCCCTCCGTGGTGTGGCCGGGCAGCCCGGCCGAGCGGACGCTCCCGACGTCGATGATCTTCGTGGAGGTGCCGTCGTGCATCACGTTGTCCGGCTTGAGGTCGCCGTAGACCTTGCCGGGCCGGTCGGCGTGCAGATGCCCGAGCGCGGCCAGGATCCGGACTCCGTAGGCGAGTACGAACTCGTGGAAGCGGCCGCCGCCGAACTCGTCCGGGTTCATCTGGGCCCGTGCCCGTACCTCTTCCAGGGTGAGGCCGTCGACGTACTGCAGGACGAGGAAGTCGCCGACCTCCGGATGGTGTCCGTAGTTGAAGACACGGATGATGTCGCCGTGGCTGAGGTCGACCAGGGCCCGCCGCTCCTGGGCCAGGGCTCCCGCCGAGGCCGCCGCCTGCTGCGGGTGGAGGATCTTGATGGCGACCTCGCGGTTGTCGACCTTGGTGTCGAGCGCGAGGTAGACCTCGCCCATGCCGCCGTAGCCCAGTGGCTGGATCAGCCGGTACTGCCCCGCGAGCAGGTGTCCCGAGGGCAGAGGCAGCCCTTCCGGGGTGCCGCCGCGGGACGCCGCTCGCTCCAGCAGGGTGATCGACGGGAGCAGGGCCGGGTCGGGGCTCTCCTCGGGCAGTTCGACGTGTGCGGCCCGCAGGATCGGCGACGTGACGACGAGCGGGCCGAACGACGCACTGGACTCCCGCAGTTCACCGGTCGCCCTGCTGCCCGCTGCCCCCTCCATGCGACCCCAGAATAGACGCGGGGACCCGGAATGACCCCGTGCCGAGGGCGTCGAACTCAGTAGCGGCCGATCGGCGCGGCCGCCGAGTGCTGCCCGGCACCCGGGGTCCTGCCGTCATGTCCCCGTCGTCCCGTCATGTCCCCCGTCGTCGACTTCCCGTCGTCCGCCCGGGCGGACGACGGGAAGTCGACGTGACAGGGCCCTGGGCCGGAGGGGGTGTCAGTCCGTGGCCTTCGCGTACTCCTGTGCCATGCCTCCGGCGAAGTCGTACACCACGGTGGGTTCGTCCCCCAGGACCCAGGCGTCGTGGCCGGGCGGGCAGACGAAGACGTCTCCCGGGCCGACCTCGCTCTCGGCACCGTCGTCCATCCGGATCTGCATGCGGCCCTGGACGACGTATCCGTTGTGATGGACCTGGCAGCTCGTGGTCCCCGCGATCGGTGCCACGGACTCGGACCAGCGCCAGCCCGGCTCGAACGTCGCCACGGCGAAGTCGAGCCCGGTGAGGTGAACGACTTCCAGGTGGCCACGGGGGAAATCGCGCCGTTCGTCCGGCTTCTCGACCGTCTTGACCTGCATCATGACGGTCCCTCCAATCTGCCGTGTCCAACAGCCTCGGGGCCCGGCCGTCGTTCCCGCGACGTCCACGGCGACGTTCCCATGGCGTCCACGGGCGAGCCGACCGGAAGCCCTCTCCCGTTCATCGTCCGCCCGCAAGCCGGACTCCGCCATTCGGGGGACCTGGTCATCCGGGCTGTTCCGGTCGGCCCGGCCGGACCAGCCGCTTTTCGGGGATCACGGCCACGCCGAGGATCTCGATCAGCGCCTCGGGCTGCCACAGGGCGGTGCAGCCGATGCCGGCCATCGCCGGGTAGACGGGCCCGGCGAGCTCGCGCCACACCGTGCCGATCTCCTTGCCGTGGGCCTGGTAGTCGGGGATGTCGGTGAGATACAGCGTCACGCTGACCAGGTCCCGCGGCTCGCCGCCCACCGCGCGCAGCGTCGTCAGGACGTTGCCGAACGCCTGGCGGAACTGCTCGACGACTCCCCCCGGCACGATCTTCATGTCGGCGTCCAGGGCGGTCTGTCCGCCGAGGTGGAGCGTGTTTCCGGCGAGCGTTCCGTGCGAGTAGCCGCGGGGGGTCGGCAGTGCTTCCGGGTTCACGGCGAGGGGAGTCACATGGTCTCCGGTTCGGTCGGTCGAAGTCCGGTCGGACGAGTCGTCTCCGGCATGCTCTATCGACAAGTTCTATTGACAATAAATGACGGTCGTGAAAAAAACGAGATACCGGATACCGTCCGGGCGCCCCGCGCGATCGGGCGCATGCTTCCTCCTGTGCCGCACGAACGGAACGGAGCCGGCCACCATGGAGCCCGACCTCAGCAAGTACCGCCTGGAGGGCGACGCCTCGATGTACCGCCTGCCCAGCGGGATCGTCGCTCCCGTGGTGACGCGCGCCGGATCGGAGAGCGCGAACACCGCGGACTCCGGTGGCGCCGTCCGGGTCTCCGGCGTGAGCATCCAGCACACACCCGCCACCAAACTGTGGTTCGGGAAGGTCAGCAACGACCCCGGCTACCGCTCGGTCACTCACCACCACGGTGAGGCCGAGACCGGCGGCTACGTCCTGTCGGGCCGGGCGCGCATCTATTTCGGCGAGAAGTTCGAGGACTACCTCGACATGTCGGAGGGCGACTGGGTCTTCGTCCCGCCGTTCATGCCGCACATCGAGTGCAACCTCTCCCGCACCCGGCCGCTGACCTGGATGACCACGCGGACGCCGGAGAACATCGTCGTCAACCTGGCCGACGTCGCCGACGCCGACCTGCGCGACTGGCTCGACCGATGACGCCGGGGCCAGGGCCGACGCCGAGCGGGACGCCGCCGCCGACCTCCGCGTTCTTCACCGACGCCGTCGCGCTGACCCCCGTCCCGCCGGCCCACTTCGACCTCGCCTTCACCGCCGTCACCCAGCCCTGCCCGTGGCCCAAGGCGTACGGCGGCGACCTGGTCGCCCAGGCCGCCGCCGCGGCGATGCGGTCGGTGGCCGACACCAAGACGCTGCACTCGATGCACAGTTACTTCCTGCGCCCCGCCGACATCGGCGCGCCGGTGCGCTACGAGGTGGAGGTGCTGCGCGACGGCCGCGGCTACAGCACCCGCCAGGTACGCGGCTTCCAGAACGGCAAGCCGCTCTACGCCTGCCTGGCCAACTTCGCCGCGGGGGAGGCCGGCGGCACCTTCCACGCCGAGTTCACCGAGGTCGTCCCCGATCCGGAAGACCTCCCCAGCTCGGCGGCGTACCTCGAAGAGCGCAGCGGCGGCTCGATGACCGAGGAGTCGAAGGCCTACTGGTCCGCCGGCCGCAGCTTCGACATGCGGCATGTGCCCGGCCCGGTCTACCTCACCGTCGAGGGCAGACGGCTGCCGCAACAGGCCGTCTGGGTCAGGCCGTTCGACGCGCTGCGCCCCGTCGAGGGTCTGACCGACGTCCAGCGGGACCTGGCCGCGCTGGCCTACGTCTGCGACTACACGATCCTCGAACCCGTCCTGCGCGTACTCGACCTGGCCTGGGCCGACCCCGGGCTCATCACCGCCAGCCTCGACCACGCCATGTGGTTCCACCGGCCGGGACCGGTCGGCGACTGGCTCCTCTACGTCCAGGAAGCGGTCGCCGCCGACGCGGGCCGCGGTCTTGGCACTGGCCGTTTCTTCACCCGCGACCACCGTCACCTGGCCACCGTCGTCCAGGAGGGAATGATCCGCTCCGCCTGATCCGTCGCCCGGCACCACCCTGCGCCGGCCGGCTCCCGGAAGGACTCCTCCGTTGACTCTTCCGCCACCTCGTACGCCAGCTCATACCCCCTCCGGTTCGTCCTCGCCTTCGGCCTCGGCGCACCGGGACACCTTCGCCCGCGACCACCTCCCTCCCGCGCATCTGTGGCCGACGATCGAATGCACCACGCCGGACCTGCGCCACCCCGAGCGGCTCAACGCCGCCACCGAACTCATCGACAGGACCGCGGCCACGTACGGAGCCGACCGTCCCGCGCTGCGTACGCCGGCCGGGGAGACCTGGACCTACGGGGAGCTGAGGAAGCGGGCCAACCAGGTGGCCCAGGTGCTGACCGAGGACCTCGGCCTGGTCCCGGGCGGGCGGGTCCTGCTGCGCTCACCCAACACCCCCTGGACCGTGGCGAGTTGGCTCGGCGTGCTCAAGGCCGGGGGAGTCGTCGTCACCGTCATGGCCGCGTTGCGCGCCCGCGAGATAGCCCCGGTCGTCGAGCGGACCCTGCCCGCTCTCGCCCTGGTCGACCACCGGTGCGCCGAGGACGTCCACGCCGTACGGGACACCGTGCTGCCGTCGCTGAAGGTCGTCGAGTTCGGCGGCACCGGGCCGGGCGACCTCGTGGCCCGCGCCACGGCGAAGTCCGGCGAGTTCACCGCGGTGGACACCGCCGCCGACGACGTGGCACTCCTCGCGCCGACCTCCGGAAGCACCGGCACCCCGAAGATCACCATGCACTTCCACCGGGACATCCTGGCCATCGACGACACCTTCGGCCGCCATGTGCTGCGGCTGCTCCCGGACGACCTGGTCGCGTGCAGCGCCCCCTTCGCCTTCACCTTCGGCCTCGGCATGCTCGTCGTCTTTCCGCTGCGGGCCGGCGCGTGCGCGCTGCTGACCGAGGCCGTGACCCCGCCGGGGATGGCGGAACTCGTCGAGCGGGAGGGCATCACCGTGCTCGCGACGGCGCCCACGGCGTACAAGGCGATCCTGCGAGAGGGGCGGGAGCGGCAGCTCGCCGGACTGCGCGTCGGCGTCTCGGCCGGCGAACACATACCCCTCGGCGTCTGGGAACAGCTGCGCGACAGCATCGGGCTGCGCGTCATCGACGGGATCGGCGCCACCGAACTGCTGCACATCTTCATCTCCGCCGCCGGTGACGACATCCGCCCCGGCGCCACCGGGAAGCCGGTGCCGGGCTTCCGCGCCACGGTCCTCGGTCCCGACGGCACGGAACTCGGCCCCGGCGAGCCGGGCAGGCTGGGCGTCATCGGCCCGGTCGGCTGCCGCTACCTCGACGACGAACGCCAGAAGGACTACGTCGTGGACGGCTGGAACCTCACCGGCGACGTCTTCCACCGCGACGAGGACGGCTACTTCCACTACCACGCCCGCGGCGACAACATGATCGTCTCCTCCGGCTACAACATCGGCGGACCCGAGGTCGAGGCCGCCATAGACACCCACCCCGACGTCCTGGAGTGCGCCGTCGTCGGACGGAGCGACGCCGAACGCGGCGAAGTGGTCTGCGCCTTCGTCGTACTGCGGGACGGCGCGACCGGTGACCCCGCCAAGGCCAAGGAGATCCAGGACCACGTCAAGCAGGTCATCGCGCCCTACAAGTACCCACGCGACGTGCGGTTCCGCGACTCCCTGCCGCGCAACGCCAGCGGCAAACTGCAGCGCTTCGCGCTCCGCGCCGCCGTCGAGCACTGAGAGGAACCACGTGAAGATAGCGATCGTTGGCGGTGGCCCCGGCGGCCTCTACTTCGCTGCTCTCATGAAACAGCTCGACCCGGCCCACGAGATCACCGTCTGGGAGCGCAACGCCCCCGACGACACCTTCGGATTCGGCGTGGTGTTCTCCGACGAGACGCTCGGCGGCATCGGGAACGCGGACCGCGAGTTCGCCGAGGCCATGGCCCGCCGCTTCGCCCGCTGGACCGACATCGACATCCACTACCGCGGCCGCACCCACACCGTGGGCGGCCAGGGCTTCGCCGCGATGAGCCGCAGGGAACTGCTCCGACTGCTGCAACGGCGCTGCCACGACCTCGGCGTGCTCGTCCGGTTCTCCGCGTCCGCCCCCGACACCGGGCGCCTGCGTGCCTCGTACGACCTCGTGGTGGGGGCGGACGGCGTCAACTCGCAGGTCCGGGGCGCCTATCCGGACGTCTTCCGTCCCGCGCTCGACCATCGGCGCAACAAGTACATGTGGCTGGGCACGGACCGGGTCTTCGAGGCCTTCCAGTTCTTCGTCAAACAGACGCGATGGGGAACCGTGCAGGTGCACGGCTACCCCTACTCGGAGACCGGCTCCACCTTCATCGTCGAGATGCACGAGGACGTCTGGCGCCGGGCCGGCTTCGACGTCACCGAGGGCACCGACTTCCCGCCGGGCGCCTCCGACGAACAGGCCGTCGAACGGGTCCGGGAGCTCTTCGCCGAGGAACTCGCCGGGCACCGGGTGTTCGCCAACAACTCGAAGTGGCTCGGCTTCACCACCGTACGCAACGAGCGCTGGCACCACGGCAACCTCGTCCTCGTCGGCGACGCCGCCCACACCGCGCACTTCTCGATCGGGTCGGGCACCAAACTGGCCATGGAGGACTCCCTCGCCCTCGCCGCCTGCCTGCACGAACACCAGGACACCGCGAGCGCGTTGAAGGCGTACGAGGCGGAGCGGCGCCCTGTCGTCGAGTCCACGCAGCGGGCCGCCCAGGCCTCCCTGGAGTGGTTCGAGAACATCGGGATGTACGCCCACCAGGAGCCGACCCAGTTCTGCTTCAACCTGCTCACCCGGTCTCGCCGCATCACGTACGACAACCTGCGTCTGCGCGACCAGGAGTTCGCCGACCGGGTCGACGCGGCGTTCGCGGCCTCCCAGGGGTTGCGCGAGACGGCCCCGGCGATGTTCCAGCCGTTCCGGCTGGGGGAGTTGGAGCTGAAGAACCGGGTGATCGTGTCCCCGATGGACATGTACTCGGCCGTCGACGGCGTACCCGGCGACTTCCACCTCGTCCACCTCGGCTCGAAGGCGATGGGTGGCGCCGGCCTGGTGATGACGGAGATGGTCTGCGTCTCGCCCGAGGGCCGCATCACGCCCGGCTGCACGGGCCTGTGGAACGACGAGCAGCGCGACTCGTGGTCGAGGGTCGTGTCCTTCGTCCACGACCGCAGCACCGCCCGGATCGGCCTCCAGCTCGGCCACTCCGGACGCAAGGGCTCCACCCGGCTCATGTGGGAGGGCATGGACGAACCACTGCCGGACGGCAACTGGGAGACCGTCGGCCCCTCGCCGCTGCCCTACGGCCCCGGCTCGGCCGTCCCCCGCGAGCTCGACCGCGCCGGCCTGGACGGGGTGGTCGCCGACTTCGTCGCCGCCGCCCGCCGTGGCGCCGAGGCGGGCTTCGACCTGCTCGAACTGCACTGCGCGCACGGCTACTTGCTGTCCTCGTTCCTCTCACCCACGACGAACCACCGCACCGACGAGTACGGCGGTCCGCTCCGGGGCCGGCTGCGGTTCCCGCTGGAGGTCTTCGACGCCGTGCGTGCCGTCTGGCCGGCCGAGCGGCCGATGATCGTGCGGATCTCCGCGACCGACTGGGTACCGGGCGGCAACACCGAGCACGACGCGGTGGAGATCGCCCGCGCCTTCATCGCTCACGGCGCGGACGCGATCGACGTCTCCTCCGGGCAGGTCACCCGGGACGAGCGCCCCGCGTACGGCCGCTCGTACCAGACGCCGTTCGCGGACCGGATCCGCCATGAGGTCGCCGCGGCCACCGGCACGGCCGTCATCGCGGTCGGCGCCATCGCGTCCTACGACGACGTGAACTCGATCCTGCTGGCGGGCCGCGCCGACCTGTGCGCGCTGGGCCGCAGCCACCTCTACGACCCGCACTGGACCCTGCACGCGGCGGCCGAGCAGGAGTACCAGGACGCCGCGGGCCAGTGGCCGCTCCCGTACCGGGCAGGGCGGCGCAGGCCGCCGAGCGCACGCACCGACGCCGTCCGCCCGCGGCTCTCCCTGCTGCGCTCCGAGGACCCCGGGCAGACCGTGCACCTGCGCTGGATTCCGCCGCGGGAGCCGGCGAGGGTGTCCTGACCGGCGACGCGCGGAAACTATCCGGACGCCTGGTCGTTGTCCTTCAGCGCGCCCCAGCCGTGCCACCGGTCGATCTCGATCCAGGCGCTGACCCGGGCACGGGCCCGCTCCGGATAGGGCTTGCCGGTGTAGTGCCGCGAGATGCGGTCGATGTCGGCCAGGCCCTCGTCGTCGCGGAGCTCGGTGGCGCGCCCCATGAGGGTGACATGGGTGTACCAGTCGGCCTCGTCGAGGACGGTGAGGGTCACCCGTGGGTCGCGGTGCAGATGCTTCAGCCGTACCCGGCCCTCGTCCATGTTGATCAGCACCCGGCCGTCCTCCCACACGTACCAGGTGGGCGTGGACACGGGCGCACCGTCCGCGCGTACGGTGGCGATGACGGCCGGGTTGGGGCGGCTCAGCAGTTCGACGGCCTCCGGCGGAAGCGGCGGCTTGGACATGTGGACTCCTCGATGTCGGCGGGCTTGCTCGGTGTGGACACGCGCCGGGAACAGGCGCCGGGCGCGGCCCCCGGTGCCGTCGGCGGGTGTCCGGAACACGACGACGTATGCGTCCGGGCGCACCACGAACGCCGGGTCCCCGCGAGTGCATCCTCGCGCCCTGCGTTTGCCGCCGCCACTCGGCCGCCCCTCCCCGAGCAGCGGTGGGCCGCCGGTGCGAGGGGCCGGCCGGGTGGAGTCCGGACGGGCCGGGCCGGACCGGTCAGGGCTTCAGGGCCACCGCACCGAACTGCGGAACCGTGGTGGGCGAGTCGGTGGCGGCGTGCCATCGCGTGCAGGAGACGAGGCCCGGTTCGAGGAACTCCAGACCGTCGAAGAAGGCGGTGACCTCCGCGCGGGTGCGGGCGGTGATCGGCGGCGTGGCGTTCTCGTTCCAGAACTTCATCGCCTCGACGTTGCCCTCGCCGCCGAGGTCGGTGTCGGTGGTGGGGTGGGTGAGGACCAGGTAACTGCCGGAGGGAACCGCCGACAGGACCTGACGCACGATGTCCTGCGCCTTGTGGGTGTCGAGGACGAAGTTGAGGATGCCCAGCATCATCACCGCGACGGGCCGGTCGAGGTCCAGGGTCGCCGAGGCGCGCTCGACGATGGTCTCGGGGCGGTGCACGTCGGCGTCTATGTAGTCGGTGGCGCCCTCGCGTGTGCTGGTCAGCAGGGTCCGGGCGTGGGCGAGCACGATCGGGTCGTTGTCGACGTACACGATGCGCGAGTCGGGCGCGGACCGCTGGGCGATCTCGTGCGTGTTGTCCAGGGTCGGCAGACCGGTGCCGATGTCCAGGAACTGCCGTACCCCGCGGTTCTCGACCAGATGGCGCACCGCACGGCCGAGGAACTCCCGGTCCGCGCGGGCCACATCGCGGATCACGGGGAACATCCCGGCGACCTGGTCGCCGACGGCCTGGTCGACCTCGTAGTTGTCCTTCCCGCCGATCCAGTAGTTCCAGACCCGGGCGTTGTGCGCCACCCCGGTGTTGAGCCGCCCGGAACCGCTGGACGGGGCCTGGTTCTCACTCATGTCTTTCCTCTCCCGGACACGGCGTGCGTGCCCTGGGGGTCTGCGGCCGCCGTGGCGGCACCGAACCGTCGTCACCGCCATTCTGCCGCCTGTTGATCACGCCGTCCCGCGAAATCGTCCGCTCGTCCGAGGGCGGGCTCGGTGCCGGCTCAGGGCGGGCGGGCTCAGGGCCAGGTGAGGGGCGTCCCGGACCTGTGGTCGCCGAGCCAGATGATCCGGTCGGTCTCGTCGTAGTGGCTGACGTCCGCGCAGGCGCCCTCGGGCTCCCGGTCGGCGGTCTGGAAATGGCGTGCCGTCCAGCCCGTGAGGCCGTGCCGGTCCAGCAGCCGGTCGATGACCTTCCTGAACTCCGGATGGGGGATGCAGGTCCGGTCGGGGAACTGCTTCTTGAGGTCGGCCCGGAAGCGCGAGAGAGCGAGCTGCTCCTCGGTGGGCCCGAGATACGGGTCCGAGCGATGGCTCCCGCACTGGTCCCGGCCGCCCGGATACACCGTGATGGACCCCTGCTGCGAACTGTCGACGCAGGCGGTGAGCTCGGTGGGCGCCGCCTGGCCGAACGACTCACGCCACCGCTCGCGGCAGGTGTCCACGGGGTCGTCGGTGCCGGGATCGAAGTTCAGCACGGCGTCACCGTCGGCGGAGCTGACACAGGACAGCCCCGTCGAGTCGAGGGTATGGCCCCGTCCGTCACCGGCCACCCACGCGTACGTCCCCGCCGTCGCCCCGGTCACGACCAGTGCCACGGTCGGCACCATGACCAGAAGGCGCCTGCGCCGCCGGCGTGTGCTCTGCCGTACCCGGGCGAGAATCCTCGTCGCGACGGGCGAGTCCGGGTCCGTGGCCCGTTCGCCCGGATCCGGATCGCTGTCGCGCAGCATCCGGTCGAGTGCCTCATCGCTCAGCATGATTTTTCTCCTTCTCCTTCGTCGGAGCCTGATCCGGGTGCGCCGTGGTCAGGTGCTGCTTCAGCCGCTGTCTGGCCCGGTGCATGCGGGTGTCGACGGCGCCGACCGAGATCCCCAGCACGGACGCGATGCCGGCCCGCGACAGGTCGTCCCAGTAGGCCAGGCGCAGCAGTTCCCGGTCGGAGACCGGCAGCCGCGCCAGCGCCACCGCGAGGTCGTCGCCCGCGCCGGAGGAGTCACCGCCGTACGGCGGACGGGGCTCGCTCCGTTCGGCCACCCGCAGCAGCAGCCGTGCCCAACGACGCCGCCCACGCTCCTGGTTGGCCAGCACGCGGCGTGCGATGCCCAGCAGCCACAGCACCGCTTCCTCGTCGTCGGCGGGCAGTTGCCGCCGGCGGCGCCATGCCACCGCGTAGACCTCGGCCACCGCGTCGTGTGCCGCCGCTTCGCCGGTCCGGCGCAGGCAGTACGCCGTCACTCTTCGATAGGTCGGCCGGAACAACCGCTCCAGCCGCTCACCCCGTTCGTTCCCGTCCATGCCCAGCAATGTCCACCACGCTCCGATCCCTTACCGGAGAACGCCACGACTTCCGGCCTCCTCGGACATCGGCCAGCAGGTCTCCGTGCGGCTGTCGGTGTCGCGCGCGCCTGTGGCCCGCCGGAAGGGCGGGCCACAGGGTTGTCAGGGTCAGGGTCAGGGCCAGGGGTCAGGGGTCAGGCGTTGGTGGGTGTCGCGGGCGGTCACGGGAAGCTGGTGATCTTGGAAGGGATGGTGTCCGAACCCGAGGTGGGCGCGCCCGTGTCGTTCACGACGTGGCCGTACTGCCCCTTTCCGCCGAGGGAGATGACCTGGATGCTGTGCAGCTTGACGCCCGACTTGACCGGCACCTGGAAGCCGTGGTGCTGGACGATGGACGGATCCGACGTGAAGTTGCAGTAACTGCCCAGGCCCCAGGCCTCGTGCGTACTCACGCTGTCGGCGACCTTGTAGGCGGCGTACCCGACGATGCCGTCATGGGTGACGGCGGCGGCGTTCGGCACGTCGTAGGCCTTCTCGTTCTGGAAGAAGATCGTCCGGCCGCGTTCGCCGCTCCAGACCACGTCGTACTTGTTGAAGTGCTCGACGAACAGGCCCGTGGCGAGGACGTCGTCGCCGTTGACCTCAAGCCCGTAGTCGGCCCGGTTGGTCTCCCAGCCGACTCCTTCGCCGTGGTCGGCGCGCCAGATCCAGGTGTGGTCGATGATGGCGTCGTCGCTGTTGACGACCATCGAGTGGGTGGCCAGGCCGGGTCCGGCCCCGCCGATACGGATGAACACGTCCTGCACGGTGGTCGGGTTGGCGGCGTGGTCGGCGGCGGAGCCGGGAGCCCCGACCTGAAGCAGGGTGTCGGACCTGGCGGCACCGGCGTCGATGAGGAAGCCCGCCAGCTTGACGCCGTCGACGTCGCCCACGTGCATGGCGTCGACGCCGTTGTCGGGGATGATCGTGGCCAGGCCGAGCCCGAGGACGACGGTGTTCGCACGGTTCACGTCGATGGTCCGGTCGAGGTGGTAGACACCGGGCGTGAACAGCAGGTTGAGGCCCTGCGCCAGTGCCGTGTTGATGGTCGCGGCGGTCGCGCCGGGCTTCACGACGTAGAACTGGCTCAGCGGCAGCGAGGTGCCGCCGGCGTTGGCGGGCCAGGACACGCCTCGGGCGTTGGTGCGCTTACCGGGCACGAACACCCGGTAGTTGTTGCCGTCCAGATAGAGGAACGGCTTCTCGCGCGAGACCGGCGTGGTGTCCAGCGTGGTGTACGGGCCGGAGTCGAAGTTCGTCGCGGGGGCGCCCTGCACACCGGTGAACGTCATGTTCCACACGCCGTTGGTCCAGCCGCCGACCGAGCTGTCGCGGGTGTACCACTGCTGCTGCGAGTACGGGCCGACGGTGCCGTCGATCTTGGAGTCGGCGATGTAGCCGCCGGAGGCCCACCCGTAGCCGGCCGGTGCGAGGTTGAGGCCGCCCTCGACGTGGATCCGGCGGAACGGCGCGGCCTGGGCCACCGCCCAGCGGTCCGTGCCGTTGACGGGCCTGAGCGACAGGTTCTCCGCCGAGCGCCAGAAGTTCTGCGTGGCGTTCCCGTTGAACCAGCCCGCGTCCACGGTGATGTCGCCGTTGATCTTCACGTCGTCGGGATTGAGGCCGAGTCCGGAGATCGAGGTGTAGAAGCCCAACTGCGCGTTGATCCCGTTGTACGTGCCCGGCTTCAGCAGGAACTGGTAGCGGCCCGAGCCGAACTGGTTCGACTCCTGCTGCGCGAAGACCTGGTCGAACCTGCCCTGCAGATTGGGTGTGTTCGGGTCCACGACGATGACGTTGGGGCCGAGATCACCGCCGCCCTCGACGGGCGGAGTGCCGCCGGTTCCGGTGTGGACCGCGACCTCCCACAGCGAGTAGCCGTAGCCGGTGCCGCGGGCGGTCCCGTGGATCCGTACGTAGCGACCCGAGCCGCTGACGTCGTAGGAGGCGGTGCCGCCGGTGCCGTTCGTGACGGACTTCAGAGTCGTCCAGTTCTGGCCGTCGGCCGAGGTCTGGATGGTGAAGTCCTTGCCGTGGGCGGCCTCCCAGTTGAGGTCGACCTTGCAGATGTCCTGGACCGAGCCGAGGTCCACCCGTACCCACTGGGGGTCGGCGAACTGGCTGGACCAGCGGGTGCCCGTGTTGCCGTCGAAGGCGCTCGCGGCGGGCGTGCCGGCGTTCTCCTCGGAGGAGGCGGTGGCCGGCTTGCCCTGGGCGGCGTTGGCGGTCGAGCAGTCGGCGGCCGCCGAGGTGGCGGTGCTGCCTCGGGAGGGCGGTGCTTCGGCCGCGGTGGCCGAGGCCTGGGAGGGGATGGTCACGAGCGCTGCCGCTGTGGCGAGCGCGATCCCCAGGGATCTGAGTCTCATACGTTGACTCCGTGCGGGTGTGGAGGGGCGGGGCGGGGCGCGATGGCGACCCGAGAGGGGGGGATGGGTTTGTCGCGGGACCGGTGGCGCGCGTGG
>NZ_LIPP01000184.1 GCF_001418335.1 Streptomyces aurantiacus
GGCGGCGGGGGCGAAAAAAGCGGGGGCACCCCACCACAGGGTGCCCCCTACTACCGCAGACGACTAAGAATGCGTCCGCAACATCGTCCGCATCGTCCTCATCGCCACCGACAGATTCGCCAGATCGAACGACTCGGACCCGCGGATCTCCTCCAGCGTCGTACGCGCCCGCCCAAGAATCGCCACGTTCCGCTCCTCCCACGCCTTGAACCGCTGCTCGGGCGTGGACTTCCCGTTGCCCACGGCGAGCACGTCCGCGGTGAGCGCCGCGTGCGCCGCGTAGAGGTCCTCGCGGATGGACGCGCGGGCCATGGACTGCCAGCGGTCCGCCCGCGGCAGTTCGATGATCCGGTCCATGAGCTGGGTGATCCGCAACCGGTCGCCGACCTCGTAGTAGACCTCCGCGACCCCCATCGGGTCCTTGCCCATACGGTCACCCACCGCGACGATGTCGAGCGTCGGGAAGGCGGACGAGAAGCCGGCCACCCGCTGCGCCAGCTCGGCCGGCACCCCGGCCGCCGACAGCTCGTCGTAGATCCGCTGGTACCACTCCAGGTCCGCGCCCTTGAGCAGGTTGGGCAGCTCGGACCAGACCTGCGTGACCCGTTCGCGGAAGAAGTCGATCGTCTCGGCGAGCTGGATCGGCTGCGGCCGGTTGTTGAGCAGCCACCGCGTGGCGCGCTCGACGAGCCGGCGCGAGTGCAGCCGGATCCGGGTCTGCACTCCCGCGTCGACCGTGTTGTCGAGCGCCTCGACCGCGTCCCACACGGCGCTGGAGCCGAAGATCGCGCGGGCCGCGGTCTGCGCCCTGACGATCTCTTCGAGCGACGCCCCGGTCTCCTCCCGCAGCCGGTGCAGGAAGCTCGTACCACCGGTGTTGACCGTGTCGTTGACCAGCACGGTCGTAACGATCTCGCGGCGCAGCGGGTGGTTGTCGATCTGCTCGCCGAACTGCCGGCCGAGCGCGGTCGGGAAGTACGCGTGCAGCAGGCTCCGCAGGTACGCGTCGTCGGGCAGCGACGTGTGCAGCAGCTCGTCGGCAACCGTGATCTTCGTGTACGCGAGGAGGACGGCCGTCTCCGGCTGGGTCAGCCCGTGCCCGGCGCCCAGCCGCTCCCGGATCTGCCGCTCGGTGGGCATGAACTCCAGCGCCCGGTTGAGGTGGCCCGCGCGCACCAGGTGCCGCAGGTAGCGGTGCTGGGCGTGGAGCATGCTCGGCGACTGGGCGAGCGCGTTGGCGAGCGCCGTGTTCTGCGCGTAGTTGTTGCGCAGGACCAGCGTGCCGACCTCGTCGGTCATCTCGGCGAGCAGCTTGTTGCGCTGCTTGACGGTCATGTCGCCGTCCCGGACGACCGCGTTGAGCAGGATCTTGATGTTCACCTCGTGGTCGGAGGTGTCCACACCCGCGCTGTTGTCGATGGCGTCGGTGTTGACCTTGCCGCCGGCCTGCGCGAACTCGATGCGCCCGAGCTGGGTGAGCCCGAGGTTGCCGCCCTCGCCGACGACCTTGACCCGCAGGTCGGCGCCGTTCACGCGGATGGCGTCGTTGGCCTTGTCGCCGACGTCCGCGTGCGTCTCGGTGGAGGCCTTCACATACGTACCGATGCCGCCGTTCCACAGCAGGTCCACCGGCGCCGCGAGGATGGCCCGCATCAGATCGGCCGGGGTCATCTTGGCGGTCTTGCCCTCGATGCCGAGAGCTTCGCGGATGTGGCTGTTGAGCTGGATGGCCTTGGCCGTACGGGGGAAGATGCCGCCGCCCTGCGACAGCAGCTCCTTGTCGTAGTCGGCCCAGGACGAGCGCGGCAGCTCGAAGAGCCGGCGCCGCTCGGCGTACGACGTCTCGGCGACCGGGCGCGGGTCGATGAAGATGTGCCGGTGGTCGAAGGCGGCGACCACGCGGATGTGCTCGGAGAGCAGCATGCCGTTGCCGAACACGTCGCCGCTCATGTCGCCCACGCCGACGACCGTGAAGTCCTCGGTCTGGGTGTTGACGCCCAGCTCCCGGAAGTGCCGCTCGACGGACTCCCAGGCGCCGCGGGCCGTGATGCCCATCTTCTTGTGGTCGTAGCCGGCCGAGCCGCCGGAGGCGAAGGCGTCCCCGAGCCAGAAGTTGTACGCCTCGGCCACTCCGTTGGCGATGTCCGAGAACGTCGCCGTGCCCTTGTCGGCGGCGACCACGAGGTAGGTGTCGTCCTCGTCGTGCCGTACGACGTCGGCGGGCGGCACGACCTCGCCGGCCACCATGTTGTCGGTGATGTCGAGCAGCGCCGAGATGAAGGTCTTGTAGCTGCGCACGCCCTCGGCCATCCAGGCGTCGCGGTCCACCGCCGGGTCGGGCAGCTGCTTGGCGACGAAGCCGCCCTTGGCGCCGACGGGCACGATGACGGTGTTCTTGACCATCTGCGCCTTGACGAGCCCGAGGATCTCCGTGCGGAAGTCCTCACGCCGGTCGGACCAGCGCAGACCGCCGCGCGCGACCTTGCCGAACCGCAGGTGTACGCCCTCGACCCGCGGCGAGTACACCCAGATCTCGAACGCCGGGCGCGGCGCGGGCAGGTCCGGGATGGCCTGGGGGTCGAACTTCATGGAGACGTAGTCGTGCGGCACGCCGCCGCCCGCCTCCTGGAAGAAGTTCGTGCGCAGGGTCGCCTTGATGACGGTGAGGAAGGAACGCAGGATGCGGTCCTCGTCGAGGCTGGCGACCTGGTCGAGAGCGGCGTCCAGCTCTTCGAGGAGGGCGTCGGTCAGCTCCGTACCGGCCCGCTGCCGCTCGGGCGACATGCGCGCCTCGAAGAGCGAGACGAGCAGCCGGGTGGTGTGGACGTTGCTGCGGAGGGTGTCCTCCATGTAGTCCTGGCTGAAGGTCGAGCCGGCCTGGCGCAGGTACTTGGCGTACGCGCGCAGCACCATCGCCTGCCGCCAGTTCAGTCCGGCGCTCAGGACGAGGGAGTTGAAGCCGTCGTTCTCGGCGCGGCCGGTCCAGGTCGCCGCGAAGGCCTCCTGGAAGCGCTCGCGGCCGTCGTCGCCGAGGTGGTCGCCGGTGCCGCCGCCCGACGTGGGCAGCCGCAGACCGAAGTCGTAGATCCACGCGGACGCGCGGTCGGGGCACCGCAGCTCGTACGGCCGTTCGTCGGTGACCTCGACGCCGAGCCGGCTGAGGACCGGCAGGACGGCGGAGAGGGAGACCGACTCCCCGATGCGGTAGATCTTGAAGCGGCGCTCCTCGGGGGCGGCGCCGACCGGCTCGTACAGGCTGAGGTCGAAGTCCTGGCCGTCGCCGAGCTGTTCCAGGCGGACCAGGTCGGCGACCGCGGTGCGCGGGTTGTGGTCGGCCTTGTAGCCCTCGGGGACGACGTTCCCGTACCGGCGCAGCAGTTCGGCCGCGCGTTCCTCGCCGCACTCCGCGTTCAGTGCCTCGGCGAAGCCGTCGGCCCAGGAGCGGGCGGCCTCGACGAGCCGCGCCTCGATGCGGTCCTTGTCGGCGTCGCTGAGCTGCGGCAGCTCGGTGCCCTGCGGGACGCGGACCACGAAGTGCAGCCGGGAGAGGATCGACTCGGTGTTCCAGGCGGTGAAGTCGACGCTGGTGCCGCCCAGTTCCTCCTTGAGGATGTCGATGATCCGCAGGCGCACGCCGGTGGTGTAGCGGTCGCGCGGGAGGTAGACGAGCGCCGAGTAGTAGCGCCCGTACTCGTCCTGGCGCAGGTAGAGCCGCAGCCGGCGCCGCTCCTGGAGGTACAGCACGGAGGTGACGATGGCCCGCAGCTCGTCGGGCGGGGTCTGGAAGAGCTCGTCGCGCGGGTACGTCTCCAGGATCTGGAGGAGGTCGCGGCCGTCGTGGCTGTTGGGCGAGAACCCGGCGCCCCGCAGGACCTCGGCGACCTTGCGGCGGATGACGGGCACCCGGCGGACGGACTCGGTGTAGGCGGCGGAGGAGAACAGGCCCAGGAAGCGCCGCTCCCCGACCACATTCCCGTCGGCGTCGAACTTTTTCACGCCGACGTAGTCGAGGTAGGAAGGGCGGTGCACGGTGGAGCGGCTGTTCGCCTTGGTCAGGACGAGGAGCCGGTGCTCGCGGGCCTTCGCGCGGGCGTCGGCGGGCAGCCGCTCGAAGGACGGGCTGACCGGGTGGCTCTCCTCGTCCCCGTGCTTCGGGTCGGAGCGCAGGATGCCGAGCCCGGTGCCGGGGACGGCGCCCAGCGAGTCGTCGTCGTGCAGCTCGTACTCGCGGTAGCCCAGGAAGGTGAAGTGGTCGTCCGCGAGCCAGCGCAGCAGTTCGCGGGCCTCCTCCACCTCCTGGTCGCGCAGGTCGTCGGCGGTGGGCTCCTTGGGCAGTTCCTCGGCGATGCGCAGCGCCGAGTCGCGCATCTTCTCCCAGTCCTCGACGGCCTCACGGGCGTCGGACAGGACTCGCAGCAGGTCGGCGGTGATCTGCTTGAGGTCGGCGCGGTCGGTCTCGCGGTCGATCTCGACGTGGATCCAGGACTCGACGGAGGCGTCGTGCGGGAGGTCGCCGGTGGGCCGGTCCTTGAGGACCTCGATGAGCTTGCCGGTGAGGTCGCGCCGCACGACGAACTGCGGGTGGATCACGACGTGGATGCCGCGGCTCTGCCGGGACAGCTCGTTGGTCACCGAGTCGACGAGGAAGGGCATGTCGTCGGTCACGACCTCGACGACGGAGTGGGTGCACGTCCACCCGTTCTCCTCGACGGTCGGCGTGTGGACTCTCACGTTGGCCGTGCCCTGGGGGCGGTTCTCGGCCAGTCGGTAGTGCGAGAAGGCTGCTCCGAAGACGTCGACCGGGTCACGGTCGCCGAGGTCCTCCGGGGCGGTGTGCAGGTAGTAGCGCTGGAGGAACGCGAGCAATGTGTCCCGGTCAAGGGCGCTCTCGTCCGTCTTCCCGGTCGGTAGGTGCCCCCCTACCGGGCTGTTCTCAGCTACCCGGGCGGCCCGTTCGAGCAGCTCGGCCTTGGCTTCGTCCAGCTTGGTCTGCATTGTCCCCTGGCTCCTGTCGCGCGCCGTTGCGCGACGTCGTAGAACGTGAAGTGACGTAGCGCCGCGACGCGGGGTGTCCGGTCTGATCCGACGCTATGCCGCGATGAGAGATGAGCGGGGCGTTATCGGCCATTCTTGACGGCTCCGGAGGGTGTGACGCTGCTCTCGGTGCCTGTTCCGCGGCTGCCCGCTCGCGAAGACCAGCGACCGCCCGGTCACGGATGTCGTCCGTGCGGTCCGGGCGCAGGGCAGGGGCGACGACGCCCCCGCGACATATCGCGCTGATCACGTGCCAAGGCTATCGCTCCCACGGGGGCCCTCGTCATGTGCCGCATATGTACAAAAGAGGAACCACCTTTTTGACACTCTGCACAGTTAGCCCCCCGCGCGCGCCAAGGAGCGCAGTCGTTTGGGGGCGCGGGGAAGGGCGCGGTCCTTCAGGGGCGCGGGGAACGGCGCAGTCCTCCGAGGGGCGCAGGGAACGGCGCGGTCCTTCAGGGGCGCGGGGAACGGCGCAGTCCTCCGAGGGGCGCGGGGAACGGCGCGGTCCTTCAGGGGCGCGGGGAACGGCGCAGTCCTCCGAGGGGCGCGGGGAACTGCGCAGTCTTTAAGGGGCGCGGGGAACGGCGCGACAAGCCCCCACCGACCCGCACCCACACCCACACC
>NZ_LIPP01000185.1 GCF_001418335.1 Streptomyces aurantiacus
TCCCGGCACCCCCGGCGGAGCCACTCCCGGCAGAGCCACCCCCGACAGCACCCCCCGCCTGCGCCGACGTGTCCAGCGTCAGCGACACCGCGGACTTCGTCGGCGTGCACGTCGTCGTCGTACCGAGCGCCTTCACCGTCAGCACCCCCGGCGAAAGCGTCGACTTCCCGTCCGCGCCCGGCTTGTACGTGCCCGTCAGGTCGGGGATCACCATGGGATCCCCCGACTTGATCGCCTCGGCGTTCGTCGGCCCCTCGACCGGCACCGTGCCCTTGTCGGCGCCGCCCAGCACGACCTCCATCGACGGCTTGACCGAGTCCGCCGGGATGTCGGCGGGGCTGTCCATCACGGACCCCTTGAACTTGACGGTGAGGTCGTAACTCCCGCCGTCCTTCTTGGCATTGATCTGCACCGGCGAGGTCGCGTTCTTGTCCCCGATCGGGGTCTTGCACGCGTAGGGGATGTCGACTTCCTTGCCGGTGAAGTCGGTCTGACCGCCACCACCGGTGGTCCCACCCGTGTCGCTGCCGCCGCTCTCGCTCTCGGTCGGGCTCGGCGTGCCGCCGGTGGGCGGCGGGCTGGTGGGAGGATCGGTGGGATCAGGCGGTTCGGACGTCGGATCGCCGTTCCCCGCCGTGACGTTGATGGTCGCCGCGGGCTTCACCGTTTCCGTGGGCGTGCATTTCGTGTCCGTCGACATGACGTTGATGGCGTACGCGTCCGGCGTCAGCGTCACCGCGCCCGCCGTCGTCAGCTTCAGTTTGCCCTTCATGTCGGACAGGACCATCGCCCCGCCCTTGGGAATCGCCGGGTTCTCGCGGGGCCCCTGCATCGCGACGGACGCGGCCTGCGCACCGGCCGCCTTGAGGGTGCCGGACGGCTGGACGGAGTTCGCGGGCAGGTCGATGAGGTCGGGGTTCTTGGACGCGGCCTGCGTGAACTTCCACACCACCTCGACCTCGTCACCGACCTTCGCCGTAGCAGGCGCGGTGATCTCCACCTTGGTGGTGCCCTTGACCGTCGGCAGCCCGGAGACCGGCGGCGGTACGCAGTCGGTCGCGTAGGACACCTCGGCGGCCTGGGCGGGCGCCGCCGCCACGCCCAGCAGAACTCCCGCACCGCCGAGCATCATCGCGACCCCGGCCGCGCTCGCTCTCCGACCGGCTCCGGGTCCTTTCGACCTCGATCTGGGCCGGACTCTCCGTTGCGTACTCACGTGTTTCCCTTCCTGGTGGAGGTCGTCGAAGTGTTCTCGTGCGGTGCGGAGAGCTGATCGGCCTCGGCGGCCCGCGGATCGGTGTCCGGGGTGAACCAGGGCAGGGCCGAGTTGGTACGGGCCCGTGCACCCGTACTCGTACTCGTACTCGTACCGGCGTCGGACTCCCTGGAGGCCGACGAAACCGTGGATTTCGGTACCCGGAGGGTCCGAGCCCCGGCCCGAGTCCGAGTCCGCAGGGCCCCGAGGGTGCGGTTGACGTCAGGCAGCCGCAGCCCCCCGCGCCGCACACCGTGCGCCCCCCGGCCGGGCCGTCCCGACCGCCCACCGCCGCCGAAGCGTCGGCCTCGGGCGGACGACCCGCGCGGCCGTATCCGGTCCACCACGGCCATCCCGATCCGGAACAGCGCGCCCGGTACGACGACACAGACCAGGATCCAGAACAGCGTCACGCCCCAGGGGCGGCCCACACCCCACGGCTGTTCGGCGAGCACCTTGCCGCCGAACTTCAGGGAGACCGTGTAGTCGCCGTGCGCACCGGCCGTCAGCTCCACCGGCAGGGTGATCCGTGCCTTCTTGCCGGGGCCGATGGTGCCGCGCCACTGCTGTTCCTCCCACTGCGGGGCGAACACGCCGTGCGAGGTGCCGACCTGGAAGACCGGGTTCTTCACGGCGGCGGTACCGACGTTACCGATGGTGAAGACGAGCCTGCGGGACGGCGGCGCGCCGAACCAGGTGAGCAGGCCGCTCGACCCGTCGAGCCGGGTGTCGGTGAGCACCGAGAGCCGTCCGCCGCTGTCCTGCTTCGGCAGCGGCTCGACGTCGTGTCCCGCGACCAGGAACGGGGCGTCCGCCTCCGCCTTCGCCCCGGTGACCGTCGCGACATGCACCACGCAGGGGCACGGTTCGGGCGGTTCGGCGACCGGCAGCTTCTTGCTGAAGCGGCCCTTCGCGTCGGTGGTGACGGCACGCCCGTCCGCGTTGGCACAGGAGTTGGTCCCGCCGATCACGCCCCGTTCGGTCGAGGACTGACCGCAGACGAGCATCATCAGCAGGGCGTTCGCCCGCCATCCGGTACCGCTCACCGTGATCGAACCGCCCGTCCCCGCCTGGGACTTGGAGAGCTTCACCTGCGGCTTCTCCGCCGCGGCGGCGGTACCCCCCAGCAGCGGGAACAGCACGAGCGAGAGCGCCACGACCACCGCCGCCACGGCCGCCCGCCACCGACACACCCCTTCAGCCGTGCCGCTCACATCACCGCTCCTGTCGACTCGACTTCCGTACGCGGCTGTCCGGCGGCCCCTGCCCGACTGGGCTGCCCCGGCTGCCCCCGAAGCCGTACGCGCCATACGCGCCGTACCCGCCGTACGAACCAGAGGGCGCCCCCCGCACACACCGCGAGCCCGGACAACGCGCCCACCACCGCCGCGGCCCACGGCGCGAACCACGCTTTCGTGCCCGCCCCGGCATGCGCCCCGCCCGCCGCCGTGACCGTCAGTTCGACGTCGACGCCGTCGAGGGCAGGCGGATCGGGCCAGGGTTCGTCGAGCCTGACCCGGCGGCCGGGGAGCAGCTCGACGGGCAGGGTGCGCGGGGCCCGGTCGAGCACCTCGCCGAACAGTCCCTCGGCGTGTACGGCGAGCTTCGGGGTGAGCACGGTGGTGCCGCGGTTGACCAGTTCGTAGGAGATCCGGCCGTCGTGGACCTTCACGTGCTCGACCGTGAGTGCGGAGAGGGTCGGTCCGCCGACCCGCAGATGGACCCGTACGGCCGCGGTCCGGCCACCGGCGCTCGCGAGGATCGCGCCGGGGTGGTCGCCGGGCGCGGTGCCCGCCGGGACGCTCACGGTGAAGGGCACGTCCGCACGGGTACGTGCCGGGATGCGTACCGTCCGTTCGGCGAAGGTGATCCAGGCTCCGGTGTCCTTCGCCCTCGCCCTGGCCCGTACGGAGAGCGCGCCGTCGCCGCCTTTGTCGGCGTCGGCGCCCCGGAACCGTACCGTCAGGGGCTTCCCGCCCGGGTTGCGCACCGAGACGGTGTCCTCCAGAACCGTGCCGGGCGCCCCTTCCGCGTAGAAGTACGGCCGGCCGTCGCGCCCGCCCGTCGAGGGCACGACGGACCAGTCGTCGTCGGCCACGGAGAACGAGGCGACGCCGAGCACGGTCACGGAGGCCATGGAGGCAAGGCAGAGGGCACGGACGACGAACGGCATCGGCGGCTCCGAGGCAGTAGGGGCGGTGCGCCGGCGCGGTTCAGCCGCGGGCCTGGTTCCTCCGGGTCAGCCACAGCACGCCCGCGGCGCCTGCCAGGAGCACGGTGCCGCCGAGCGTGCCGAGCGCGATCGCGGAGTCCTCGGGCCCGGTCTGCGGCAGTTCCTCACCGCCCGCGGGAGAATCCGCCGAAGACCCCGAGGAACCCGTGGACCCCGTGGAGCCCGTCGCACCGCCACCGCCCGCCGCCTTGACGTCCAGCGTCAGGGAGGGCTTCGGGCTGTTGCCGGGGGTGCACGTGGTCGTCGTACCGAGGGCCTTGATGGTCAGTACGCCCGCGGTGAAGGTGACCTTGCCGGTCCCCTTCGGGGTGTACGTCCCGGTCAGGTCGGTGATCTTGATGGGGGTGTTGGCGGGAATCGCCTCGGGGTTGGGCGGGCCCTTGACCGACACGGTGCCGCTGTCGGCGCCGCCGAGTTTGATGACCGCGCTCGGGTCCATCGCGCCCTTGCCCAGTTCGACGGGGCTGGACGAGACGCCCTTCTCGAAGGTCATCGTGAGCCGGTAGCCGCTGCCGCTCTTGACGCCCTTGATGTCGATGGGCGAGACGGCCGACTTGTCACCGATCGGGGTCTTGCACTGGTAGTTGACGTCCACCACGTCGGCCCTGGCTGCGGGGGCGGCCATCAGCACCGCCGACCCGGCCAGGGCCGCGGCGGACGCGAGCGCGGCGGTTCGTTTCTGGTACGTCCGGTATGACACGGTCCCCTCATTCCTGACGGAACATCAGATCGGCCGTCAAGGTACGCCCGGGCCCTTGCCGAGGGAAGACAAAGCACACACCGGATCCGTGCGGATCCGACGCGCATCGAGTGAGAACGAGAAGGATCACGAACCGCGGGTAACCCTGAGAGGGCGCAGCCCTCGACAGGGGCGCGGAAAACTGCGCGACAAGCCACGACGCACCCGCAGACGAAAACACCCGACGCCAAGGCCCCCGCACGCAACACAACGACACAACGACACAACGCCAAACCCAGCGGAGCGCCTACGCAGGGGCTCCAAGCTCCGCCCAGACCGTCTTCCCCGCGACCCCAGTCGTCCGGATCACACCCCAGTCCAGACAGAGCCGCTGCACGATGAACATCCCGTGCCCTCCGGGGCGGCCCGCCCGATGCGGCGTCCGCGGAGCCGGCTGGCCCGTACCCCGGTCGGAGACCTCGACCCGGAGTACTTTCTTCTCGCAGGCGATCCGGAGCTCGTCCGGACCCTCGGCATGCAGGCAGGCGTTGGTGACGAGTTCGGAGACGACCAGCAGAACGTCCTCCGCCGCGGCCCGCTGGTCGGCGCCGGCCGCGGGCAGCCAGCCCCACTCGTACAGAGCCTGGCGGGCGAAGTCACGGGCGAGGGGGACGACTCCGCTGGCGCCGTCGAAGTTCAGCCGACGGGTCCGACGCCCGGCGGGTGTGCCGCCCGGAGAGGTCCCGGAAGCGCCGCCGTCACCCGGTTCCGGGCCGCGGTCGCCCGGCGAGTAAGGCCGGGTGGTGCTCATCAGCGCTTCACCTCACCGATTCACCAGTTCACGATTCAAGACTCAGTTCTCAGCACACTCGGCGCACTCAGCACACTCCGTACTCAGCGCACTCGGCACGCCGGGAAAGTCCAGGACGCTCGGGATGAGGGAGTCGTCCGGGACTGCGGCGTGCCTGCCACTCGGTCGGTTGACATATTCAGGATGTCTTCTGCCCGACCGAACCGTCAGAACACCCACTTATTCGGTACGGGTGCTGTGACTCTGATAACCCGCTGATCACACAGGGGCAACCTGAGCACAACATTGCCGCAGGACGGCAGCTCAGGGCGACTGATCGCCCCGGTCGGGACCGCCCGGCCCGGAACCATCGGAACGACCCGGCGCGGAACCGTCGGAACGACCCGGCGCGGAACCGTCAGACCGACCCGGCCCGGAATCGCCCGGCCGCCGCCCACCCTTGTCCTCGCCCAACGCCGCTCCGAGTGTGTCGTGCACGGTGAAGACGGCCTCCGCCCCGGTGATCTCGAAGACCCGGGCCACCACCGGCAGCATTCCGGCCAGGTGGACTCCGCCGCCCGCCGCCTCGGCCCTCAGCCGGGCGCCGAGCAGTACGTTGAGTCCGGTGGAGTCGCAGAACTCCAGTTGTGAACAGTCCACGACCAGACGCGCGAACCCGCGGTCGAGGCAGTCCTCGACCGGTTCGCGCAGAAGATCCGCTGTGTGGTGATCCAGCTCACCCGCCGGGGTGATGACGGCACTAGTGCCCTCTTCTCGCACCTCGACCAGAAGCCGGCCCGACTGTGCGCTGCCGACCGTCCCGCGGTCCATGCCGTCTCTCTCTTCCGACTCTTCCGACCGTCACGATTGCTGATTGACGCCCTCGAACCCTACGCCTTCCCTGCACACTCCGACACCCGAACAACCGCCAAGAATCGGACATTTCACCGCAAAACTCACTTGCGGGGGAGTCGCGAAAGCGGGTAGGGCTAGTAGGGACAGTTTTCGACACGGCCGGCTTTGGAGGCGCCGCACACCGCAGTGCACGTATTGGCATCGGCAGCCATATGCCGAGAACGATGGAGGACATCATGTCACCCCGGCTCGACGAATCGCAGACCCAGAGGGCGACGTCGACACGCCCGCTGGAACAACTGGAAGAGGAGTCCGCCGACGAGAATGCCGGCCTCGCCGGACTTCCTGAGATCCCGCCCTTCGCCGAGGTGGGTCCGATGGACGCACGGGCGTTGTCCAAGACCCTCTTCGAGCGGCTCGAATCGCTGGAGGAAGGGACGCCCGAGTACTCGTACGTCCGTAACACCCTGGTCGAACTCAACCTCGCCCTCGTGAAGTTCGCCGCCTCCCGGTTCCGCTCGCGCAGTGAGCCGATGGAGGACATCATCCAGGTCGGCACGATCGGCCTGATCAAGGCGATCGACCGCTTCGAGCTCAGCCGTGGCGTCGAGTTCCCGACCTTCGCGATGCCGACCATCGTCGGCGAGATCAAGCGCTTCTTCCGTGACACGTCATGGTCGGTGCGGGTGCCGCGCAGGCTTCAGGAACTCCGCCTCGACCTGGCCAAGGCGGGCGACGAACTCGCACAGCAACTGGACCGCGCTCCGACAGTGGGAGAGCTGGCGGAGCGTCTGGGGCTGTCGAACGACGAGGTCGTCGAGGGCATGGCCGCGTCCAACGCCTATACGGCCAGTTCGCTGGACGCCCAGCCGGAGGAGGACGACTCCGAGGGCGCGCTGGCGGACCGTATCGGTTACGAGGACCACGGGCTTGAGGGCATCGAGTACATCGAGTCGCTGAAGCCGCTGATCGCCGAACTTCCGCAGCGTGACCGGCAGATCCTGTCACTGCGCTTCGTCGCCAACCTGACCCAGTCGGAGATAGGTGACGAGCTGGGCATCTCACAGATGCACGTGTCGCGACTGCTGTCACGGACGCTGGTGCGGCTGCGCAGGGGGCTGACCGTCGAGGAGTAACACGTCCGCGGCAGGGGTGACCGCACCTTTGCCGCTTTGCCGCGCGCGGGGCCGAGCCGGACAATCCGGCTCGGCCCCGCGCGCGTTCCACTACCTACGCCCTACGGCTCTCCGCTCGGCGGACCCGTACGGTTCACGCCCTCTCGGAGAAGAGCTCCCCGGCATCACAGATTACGCAGAACGCTCTCGGCCCTCTCCAGAGCCCGGCCCTCTTCCCGGCCTTCCTCACGCATCTGCTTCGCCGTCATCAGGTCCCTTTCTGTGCCATGTGATCAACGAGTCAGATGGCAGCCAGGTCACACCACACGTACTTGCCGTGGCTGCCGTGCCGGGACAGTGGCTGCCAGCCCCAGACGTCGGCGCAGGCGCGGACCAGGGCGAGGCCTCTGCCGCCCTCGGCGTCGTCCGCGAGGTCGGCCAGTTCCCCCGGGGGCTCGGGAGGTTCGGGGTCCGCGTCCCACACGCCGATCCGCAGGCCGCCCGCCGACCAGCGGACCCAGAGGGTCGCGGGCCCCTTCGTGTGGAGTACGGCGTTGGCGACCAGCTCGGTCGCGAGGAGTTCGGCCGTGTCCACGAGGTGGATCAGGCCGTGCATGGTGAGGATCAGGCGGAGCGTGCGGCGGCAGATGGTGACGGCGCGGGGGTCTTGCGGGATGGAGATGGAGTACTCCCAGGGTTCTGTTTCGTTTTCGGGCATGCGTCAGCTCCAGGGGTGGGGAGTGAGGATGGTGAATGACCGGCGGTGGCATTGACGCAGCCGTCATGGCAGGACGGAGCGGCGCGCTTCCGCAGCGTGATTGCGACATCACTGACGGTAGGGTAGGAATTCCTACCGACGCAACCGGCTCGCGTATTCTGACCCGAACGAGGAGTCCCAGAGAGGCAGTTGCCCGGATGACCATGCGGAACCAGCCCACCGCACGACAAGCACGCCTGGGCTCCGAGCTGCGCAAACTACGTCAATCCGCCGGCAAACCAGCCAAAGAGGTGGCTGGACTCCTCGGGTCGAGTTCAACGCACATGAGCCAGATCGAAGCCGGCAGTTCGGCGATCAGCGAGGAGCGGCTACGCCGGTTGGCAGCTCACTGCGCCTGCACGAACGAGGAGTTGATCGAGGCCCTCGTAGCAATGGCGACCGAGCACGCACACGGGTGGTGGGACGAGTACCGGGGAGTCCTGCCCCAGGTAAACCTTGACGTGGCCGAGGCCGAGCACCATGCGCAGTTCCTGCGGGAAGTCGTCATCACGCATGTTCCCGGGCTGCTCCAGACACCGGACTACGCGCGTGCGGTGTTCGGCTACATGCGCCCGGAACTACCAGAGAGTGAGCTGGCGCCCAGGGTGGAGCACCGGATGAAACGGCATACCGTCATCGAGGGCGACAACCCTGCCCCGTACGAGACGATCGTCCACGAGTTCGCGCTGCGCATTCGCGTGGCCGACCGCCGGGCATCCCTCTCTCAGCTCCGCCGAATCCTGGACGAGATCGAGCAGGGACACGTCACCGCACGCGTCATCCCGACCGAACTGGACGGCTTCGGCGGTGCCGACGCATCGTTGATGTACATGGATGGGCCCCTGCCCCAACTGGACACTGGTCTTCTCGACGCACCCACCGGGATCATGTTCATTGATGCAGAGGCGGAGCTGAAACGGCTCCGAACACTCTTCCGTAAGGTAGAGACGGCGTCGTTGGACCCCACGGCGTCACGGGACTTCATCCACCGCTTGACGAAGGAACTGTGAGGCGTGCCATGGACCACACTCTGCACTGGCAAAAGTCCACCTTCTCGGGGGGCGGCGAAGGCAACACCTGCGTCGAGATCGCCACCTCCCCCGGGATCCTCCACCTCCGCGAGAGCGACACCCCCGGCATCGAACTCATCACCACAACCGGCCCGTTGACCCACCTGATACGCGGTGTGAAAGCGGCCGAGGCCGCTACCACCGCCTAATCACACCCGCGTACCCCTGCGCCACACCTCCCGCACCAGCGGCACCCCCGGCCGGTACGCCAGGTGCACATGGCTCGGGGCGTCGAGGAACGCGAGGTCGGCGTACGCGCCAGGGGCCAGCCGGCCGACGTCCTCGCGGCGCAGCGCCGCGGCTCCGCCCGCCGTGGCCGACCACGCCGCCTCGTCCGGGGTCATCCCCATGTCCCGTACCGCCAGCGCGATACAGAACGGCACGGACGACGTGAAGGACGAGCCCGGGTTGCAGTCCGTCGAGAGGGCGACCGTGACGCCCGCGTCGACCAGGCGGCGGGCGTCCGGCCACTCCGCCCGCGTGGAGAACTCCGCGCCGGGCAGCAGGGTCGCCACCGTGGCCCCGCTCGCCAGAGCGTCCACGTCGGCGTCCGTCAGGTGCGTGCAGTGGTCCGCGCTCGCCGCGTCCAGCTCCACCGCGAGCTGCACTCCGGGGCCGTACGAGAGCTGGTTGGCGTGGATGCGCGGGTGCAGGCCCTTCGCCCTGCCCGCCGTGAGGATCGCGCGGGCCTGGTCCCCGTCGAAGGCGCCCTTCTCGCAGAAGACGTCGATCCAACGGGCGTACGGGGCGCACGCGTCCAGCATTTCGCCGGTGACGAGCGCGACGTACGCGGCGGGATCGTCCGCGTGGTCCGGCGAGACGATGTGCGCGCCGAGATACGTGACCTCGTCGGTGTGCGCGGCAGCGATACGCAGGGACCGTGCCTCGTCCTCGACCGTCAGCCCGTAGCCGGACTTCGTCTCGAACGTGGTCGTGCCCTGGCGCAGGGCCTCGGCGAGGTAGTGGGTGAGGTTGCGCTCCAGTTCCGCGTCGCTCGCCGCGCGGGTGGCCGCGACGGTCGTCCGGATGCCGCCGGCGCTGTAGGCCCGGCCGGACATACGGGCGTTGAACTCCTGCGTGCGGTCGCCCGCGAAGACGAGGTGCGAGTGGGAGTCGACGAAGCCGGGGATCACCGCGCGGCCACCGGCGTCGACCCGATTGTCAGTGGCGGGTGCTTTTCTTGAATCACCGGTCCACGCGATGCGGTCGCCGTCGATGACGACGGCCGCGTCCTGGATCAGACCGAGAGGGGACCCGTCACCGAGGGAGGGATCGTTGGTGACCAGACTGGCGATGTTGGTGATGAGGGTGGTCGTGCTGCTCGTAGCGCTGCCTGTGCTGCCTGTGCTGCTCGTGCTGCTCATGGCGTCCTCGGGGGAGGTCGGGGCGACGGGGGCGGGATTCAGGCTCGCAGCGCTTCGATCGCGTTCGCGAGGGCCTGCGGCACGTTCGGGACGAGGGCGTGCGCCCCGTCGCGTACGACGTGACGGCCGCCCACGACCGTGTGCCGCACGTCCGCCGCTGTCGCGGCGAATACGGCCGTCTCGGCGCCGAGCCGCGGCAGTGTGCCCGCTGTTCTGACCGAGTCGAGCGCGATCGTCGTGAAGTCGGCGAGCGCACCCGCTTCGAGCGTGCCCGCGTCGGCCCAGCCCAGGGCCGCGTGGCCGTCCGCGGAGGCGGCGCGAAGGAGCGCCGCCGCCGTCCAGTGGCCCCGGGTGCGGCTGCTCAGGCGCTCGTTCAGTTCCATCGCGCGCGCTTCTCCGAGCAGGTCGACGACGGCGTGGCTGTCGGAGCCGAGGGACAGCGGGGAGCCCGCCTTCTGGAGCGCGACGGCCGGTCCGATGCCGTCGGCGAGGTCTCGCTCGGTGGTCGGGCACATGCAGGTGCCGGTCCCGGCGTGGCCGAGCAGCGCGATGTCCTCGTCGGTGAGGTGGGTGTTGTGCACGCCCGTGGTGCGCGGGCCGAGCACCCCGTGGTCGGCGAGCAGTTGCGTGGGCGTGCGGCCGTGGGCCGCCAGGCAGGCGTCGTTCTCCGCCGTCTGCTCGGACAGGTGCACGTGGAGCGGGGCCCGCCGCTCCTCGGCCCACCGCGCCACCGTCGCCAACTGCCTCGCGGGCACGGCCCGTACGGAGTGGATGGCGGCCCCGATCCGCGCGTGATCCCGGTCCTTGAGAACTGAACAGCGTGTCGCCCAGGCCTCCGCGGTGCCGTCGGAGAAGCGGAGCTGGTGCCGGTTCGGCGGCTGTCCCCTGCGCGCGTCGAGCAGGCCGGCGGCGAGGTAGGCGGTGTCGAGGAGCGTGATGCGGATGCCCGCCTCCGCGGCGGCCTCGATCAGCGCCTCACCCATGGCGTTCGGGTCGGCGTACGGGGCACCGCCCGGCGCATGGTGCACGTAGTGGAACTCGCCGACGGCCGTGACGCCGGCGAGGGCCATCTCGGCGTACACCGCGCGGGCCAGCGCGTGGTACGTGTCCGGGGTCAGCCGGTCCGCGACGGAGTACATGATCTCGCGCCAGGTCCAGAAGGTGCCGGAGCCGACCTGGACGGTGCCGCGCAGGGCCCGGTGGAAGGCGTGGCTGTGGGTGTTGGCGAGGCCGGGGACGGTCAGGCCGCGCAGGATCTCCGCTCCGGGCGGTGGGGCCTCGGCGCCCGTGCGGACGGCGGCGATCCGTCCGTCCGTGCCCACGTCGAGGGCCACGCCCGGCTCCACGTAGGAGTCGAGCCAGGCGTGCTCCAGCCAGTACGTCGTGCCTCGCGTGCTCACTTGCAGGCCAGCCCTTCCAGTACGTCGGCGAGTGCGGTCACCCCGGCCGCGCAGTCGTCCTCGGCGGCGTACTCGGCCGGCGAGTGCGAGACGCCCGTGGGGTTGCGTACGAACAGCATGGCGGTGGGGATCGAGCCGGAGAGGATTCCGGCGTCGTGTCCCGCACCGGTCCCGAGGACGGGAATCCTCAGACCCGAGTCTCTACCCCCAACGATGCGGGTGATCTCGTCCCGCAGGGCGTGCTCGAACTCGACGACCGGGGTGAACGACTCCCGGACGACGTCGAGGTGGATGCCGTGCGCGTCGGCGTACTCGCGGGCGGCCTTCTCGATGCCGTGGACGACCGTGTCGAGGGTCGTCTGGTCCGCGGCGCGGGAGTCGAGCCAGCCGCGTACGAGGGAGGGGATGGCGTTGACGCCGTTCGGCTCGACCGAGATCTTGCCGAAGGTGGCCACGGCGCCCGCGAGCTCTGCCTCGCGACGGGCCGCGAGCACGGTCTGCGCGTACGACAGCATGGGGTCGCGGCGGTCCACGAGGCGGGTGGTGCCCGCGTGGTTGGCCTCGCCTCTGAAGTCGAACCGCCACCGCCCGTGCGGCCAGATGGCACTGGCGACGCCGACCTGGTCGCCGGTCAGGTCGAGGGCTCGCCCCTGTTCGACGTGCAGTTCGACGAACGCGCCGATACGGTCCAGGCGGTCAGGGTCCGGCCCGATGGCGTCCGGGTCCTGTCCTGCGGCCTCCATGGCCTGCGGGAGGGTGATCCCGTCGGCGTCGGTGAGCCGGTGTGCCTGCTCGACGGTGAGTTTCCCGGCGGTGAGCCGCGAGCCCACACAGGCCAGTCCGAAGCGGGCGCCTTCCTCGTCGCCGAAGTTCACGATGGCGAGGGGTTTGGTGAACCGCGCGTTCCTGCCGCGCAGTTCGTCCAGCGCGGCGAAGGAGGACACGACGCCGAGGGGCCCGTCGAAGGCGCCGCCGTCGGGCACGGAGTCGAGGTGGGACCCGGTGACGACGGCGTCCCCGGCCGACGGGTCCCCGAGCCAGGCCCACTGGTTACCGTTCCGGTCCACCTCGTGGACGAGCCCGCGCGCCTGCGCCTGCGCCCGGAACCAGGCACGGCAGTCGGCATCGGCTCCGGTCCAGGCGAACCGCCGGTAGCCACCGGATGCGGGGTGCCGCCCGATGGGCTCCAACTGCCGCCACATCTCAAGAAAGGAGGGACTTTTCAGCCCGTCCGGCGTTTGAGGACGAGGCCGTTCAGGCCGATCGGGGGTCTGGGGGCG
>NZ_LIPP01000186.1 GCF_001418335.1 Streptomyces aurantiacus
CCCCGGAGGGAGCGGCCCGGCTGGTGGCGGCGGGATGGCTGCCGGGCCGCTCCCTCCGGGGCGAGGGCCGTCGCGAGTGATGCCGGGGACGGGCGGGCGGACGGGTCCTTGGCGAGGCACCCGGCCACCACCTCCCGCAACTCGCCCGAGAGTCCGCCCAGTTCGGGCTCCTCGTGGACCACCTTGTAGAGCAGGGAGGCCGAGGAGTCGCCGGGGAACGGGGACGATCCCGTCGCCGCGTACGCCAGTACCGCGCCCAGGGAGAACACGTCCGCCGCGCCCGTGACCCCCTTGCCGAGAATCTGCTCGGGCGACATGTAACCGGGCGAGCCGATGGAGACGCCCGTCGCCGTGAGGGACGCCGTGCCGTCCGTCGCGCGGGCGATGCCGAAGTCGATGAGCAGCGGCCCGTCAAGGGTCAGCAGTACGTTCGACGGCTTGACGTCGCGGTGGACCAGGTCCAGGCCGTGCACGGCCGACAGCGCCTCGGCGAGTCCGGCGCCCAGGACCCGTACGGAATGGTCCGCGAGGGCGCCGGAGTCGGTGACCGCCGCCGTCAGTGTGGGGCCCGCGGCGTAGCCGGTCGCGACCCACGGGACCGGGGCGTCCGGGTCGGCGTCGAGGACCGGGGCCGTGTACGCGCCGCCCACCCGCCGGGCCGCCTCCACCTCACGCCGGAACCGGGCGCGGAACTCCTCGTCGAGCGCGAAGTGCGGGTGCACGATCTTGACCGCGACCGTACGGCCGCCCGCGCTGCGGCCCAGATACACGCGGCCCATCCCGCCGGAGCCGAGCCGGCCGAGCAGCCGGTAGGGCCCCATGACCGTGGGTTCGTCGACTTCGAGCGGTCGCATGGCCACCCGCACCTCCCCCGTATCCCTCCCGTATCCCTCCCTGGCACCGCCCCAGCAGGGTAGTGGCAGCGCCGCACGTCCCCAACGGCCCTCGGTCAGCCGTCTCGCTCAGCCGTCTCGGGCAGCCGTCTCGCTCAGGGCTGCAGCAGGTCGACCTTCACGTCCGCCGCGAAGCCCGTCGTGGGGCCCACCCTGCGCGCGAACTCCGTGACCGCCTCCAGCTGCGGTCCGCCGAAGCGGAAGTCGAGCGTCGTGAAGTAGCGCTCCAGGACGCTCTCGTCGAAGGCCTCCCAGCGGGCCGCCTGCTCGGCGACCTTGCCGACCTCCTCCAGGGACAGGTCGCGGGAGGAGAGGAAGGCCTCGTGGACCTTGCGGGTGAGGACCGGCTCGCGTTCCAGGTAGTCGCGGCGGGCCGCCCAGACCGCGAAGACGAACGGCAGGCCCGTCCACTCCTTCCACAGGGTGCCCAGGTCGTGCACGGCGAGGCCGTAGCGCGGGCCGTCGAGCAGGTTGGCCCGCAGGGCGGCGTCGCCGATCAGTACCGCCGCGTCGGCCTCCTGCATCATCAGGCTGAGGTCGGGCGGGCAGGTGTAGTAGGACGGCTCGACGCCGTACCGCTCCGACAGGAGGAGCTGCGCGAGGCGTACGGACGTACGGGAGGTCGAGCCGAGGGCGACCCTGGCGCCGTCCAGCTGGTCCAGCGGGACCTGGGAGACGATGACGCAGGACATCACCGGGCCGTCGCAGCCCACCGCGATGTCGGGGAAGGCGACCAGTTCGTCGGCGTGCTTGAGGAACTCGACGAGGGTGATGGGTCCGATGTCGAGATCGCCGCGTACGAGCTGCTCGCTGAGCTTCTCCGGGGTGTCCTTGGTGAGCTCGAAGTCGAGCAGCGTGCCCGTTCTCGCGAGCCCCCAGTAGAGGGGCAGGCAGTTCAGGAACTGGATGTGGCCGACGCGCGGCCGGGAGCGGCGGGCGTCGGGACGCCCCTCGGGAGACTCAGGAGAATTGTCCACATCGCGAGGCTAGCCCCCATGGGATACCGTGCAGGCCCCAGGGTCCGGAGTCGATGCGGAAACCACTCTCCCCTGTTGTGTCAACCCCTGTGACACCGCGTAATACCTCAACGTCAGCCCTTTGTCAGCCCCTTCGGCGACCCCGTCAAACTTCCGAGTGACGTGATCTTGCCCTCTATTGCATTCGGCTGGCCTCGTGGGTAAGGTCGTCCGCAAGTTGCAGTTTGGTTTCCCTTGCAGTACAGAGCCTGCGGAGCATGTGACCGCGGGCTCTCGTCGTTTTCAGACGAATGCAGTTGTTTACAAGGTTTTGTTTACAAGCTTTTGTTTACACCTTGCAGGTTCTGGAGCAGGGCAACCCTTTGGGCCCAAGGAGGGCTTATGGCTACCGGAACCGTGAAGTGGTTCAACGCCGAAAAGGGCTTTGGTTTCATCGCCCAGGAAGGCGGCGGCCCGGACGTCTTCGTCCACTACTCCGCGATCAACGCGAGCGGATTCCGCTCCCTCGAAGAGAACCAGGCGGTTACCTTCGACGTGACCCAGGGTCCGAAGGGCCCGCAGGCGGAGAACGTCACCCCCGTCTGATCCTTCGGCTGAGTCCTGGCTCCATGAGCCCGACACTCTGATCCGGAACTAGAAGCAAGACCCAAGGAGCCCCGACACCGTCAGGTGGAGGGGCTCCTGCCTTGTACCTGCCTTCTCCTGCCTTGTACGTACCGGTCCTACCGACCGCCGGTTCTACAGCTGGCCGAGCTCCCCGTCGTACATCTCCTCGATCTCCCGCGCGAACACCCGCGTCACCACCGCCCTGCGGAGCTTCATCGTCGGTGTCAGGTGCCCGGCCGTCTCCGTGAAGTTGAGGGGCAGGACGGTGAAGCGGCGGACGGACTCGGCGCGGGAGACCAGGCGGTTGGCGTCGTCGACCGCCCGCTGGAGCACGGCGAGGAGGTCGGGGTCGGTGACCAGCGTGGCGAGCGGGACCCCGCTCTTGCCGGTCATCCGGCACCAGTGGTCCATGCCCTCGGCGTCCAGGGTGACCAGCGCGGTGACGTACGGGCGGTTGTCGCCGACGACGACGCACTGGTTGACGAGGGGATGGGCGCGCAGCCAGTCCTCCAGCGGCGCGGGGGCGATGTTCTTGCCGCTGGTGGTGATGAGGATGTCCCTCTTGCGGCCGGTGATCGTGAGGTAGCCGTCGTCGTCCAGCTCCCCTATGTCGCCGGTGGCGAACCAGCCGTCCTGGGCCGCCGGGACCACCCCGCCCGCCTGCGGGTCCCAGTAGCCGCGGAACACCTGGTTGCCGCTCAGCAGGATCTCGCCGTCCTGGGCGACCCGCACGCGGGTGCCGGGCAGCGGCCAGCCGACCGTGCCGAGGCGGGGCCGGTGCGGGTAGGTGAGGGTCGCGGCGGCGGTGGTCTCGGTGAGGCCGTAGCCCTCGTAGACCTGGATGCCGGCGCCGGCGTAGAAGGAGGCGAGGCGGCGGCCGAGCGGGGAGCCGCCGCAGATCACCTGGCGGACCTTGCCGCCGAGGGCCGCGCGGATGCGGCGGTAGACGAGGGGGTCGTAGAGGGCGCGGGCCGCCCTGAGTTTCGCGCCAGGCCCTGAGCCCGTGCCGTGCTGCTGGGCCTCCAGCGCCTCCCCGTAGCCGCGCGCCACCCGGGCGGCGCGGTCGAACGAGGCGGCGCGGCCCATCTTCTCGGCGGTCGCGCGGCCGGTGTTGTAGACCTTCTCCAGCACGTACGGGATGGCCAGGAGGAAGGTCGGGCTGAAGCCCGCGAGGTCGGCCAGCAGCTCCTCCGTACGGATGCTCGGCGCATGGCCCAGGCGGACGCGGGCGCGCATGCAGGCGACGGCGACCATCCGGCCGAAGACGTGCGAGAGGGGGAGGTAGAGGAGCGTGGACGCCGGCTCCTTGAAGGTGGACTTGAAGACGGGGTGGAGCAGTTCGACGGCGTTGTCGACCTCGGCGAAGAAGTTGCCGTGGGTCAGCGCGCAGCCCTTGGGGCGCCCCGTGGTGCCGGAGGTGTACATGATCGTGGCGAGCGAGTCGGGGCCGAGCACCCCGCGGCGTACGGCGACCTCCTGGTCCGGTACGTTCCGGCCCAGCTCGGCGAGGCGTTCCGTGTGCCCCTTCTCGAAGATCCACATGTGCCGCACGTCGGGCAGCCGGTCGCGTTCCGGGCCGAGTGCGGCGGCCTGCGAGACATGCTCGACGGCGATCGCCACCGCGCCCGAGTCCTGGAGGATCCAGCGCGTCTGGAAGACGGACGAGGTCGGATAGATGGGCACGGTGACCAGTCCCGCCGCCCACGCGGCGAAGTCGAGCAGCGTCCACTCGTACGTCGTACGCGCCATGATGGCGAGCCGGTCGCCGGGCATCAGGCCCTCCGCGATCAGCCCCTTGGCGACCGCGAGCACCTGGTCGGCGAACTCGGCCGCCGTGACGTCCGTCCAGCGGCCGTCCGGGCCCTTGCGGCTGAGCACCGGGTCGCCCGGCACCTGGTCGGCGTTGTCGAAGGGGATGTCCGCGAGCGAGCCGTGGGTCACGGGCAGGATCAGCGGGGGGACCGAGACCTCTCGTACGACCCCGTCCAGCCGCCTGACCTCGGGTTCGGGAAGGGCGGGGTGGGGGCGGGAAGAGGGATCGCGGGACACAGGCTGGCTCCTTACTTTCGTACTCCTCCCATTACGGACCTGTGAAGTGGCGGGTTCACCTGGGAAACTGCGGTGCTTGTGTGCGGAAGAGTGAGAGGTTGGTGCCCGTTCGGACGACTGCTCACCTTTTGCGTGCCCGCGCGCGAACGGGTGGGCTGTGACATCGGATTACCTAGGGTAACCTTACTCCAGAGTAAGCAAGGAGTGGGATGCCATGTCCAGCCATACCCTCACCAGCTCGCCGCCCCTGTGGCCGCTGCTTGCCCGGGGAGCGGTGCTCTCGCCGTTCAAGCGGCCCCGGACGGGGGTCACCGCGCCCCGTACCCGCCTGGTCCTCCCTGGCGTCCGGATCCACCTGGGCAGGCTCGCCGCGTACGAGCGGGCCTGCGGGTTCGGGGTCGGGGCGGACGAGCTGCCCCTGACCTATCCGCATGTGCTCGGCTTCCCGGCGGCCATGCGGCTGATGAGCGAGCGGGCGTTCCCGCTGCCGCTGCTCGGACTGGTGCACACGTCCGTGGGGATCACTCAGCGGCGGGCGCTCACGGCCACCGGGGAGTACGAACTCACCGTGTACGTCGAGGACTTGCGGCCCCACCGACACGGCACCGAGGCCGTCGTCGTGACCGAGGTGAGGGTGGCCGGCGAACTCGTGTGGGAGTCGCGCAGCACGTATCTGGCACGCCATCGCACCACGCCGGGGAGCCAGGAGAGCCAGAAGAGCCAGGAGAGCACCGGCGGGTGGGGCGCGGCTGCGGGGCGTACGCCGTTGCCCGTGCTCGCCCAGTGGCGGCTCGCGGAGGATGTCGGGCGGCGGTACGGGGCCGCGTCCGGAGATCGCAATCCGATTCATCTGTACCCGCTCACCGCCCGGCTGTTCGGCTTTCCCCGGGCCATCGCGCACGGCATGTGGACCGTGGCACGCTGCCTCGCCGAGCACGGGGCACCCCAAGCGGCCCTGCTGCGGGCGGAGTTCAGGGCGCCGGTGCTGCTGCCGGGGACGGTGACGTACGGGGCGAAGAGCAGCCGCTTCGAGCTGCGCGGGGTCGACGACGGCAACGGCAACGGCGGCAACGCCAGTGGCGACAGCGGTGGCAACGGCGGTGGCATCAGCGGCCGGTTGCACCTGACGGGAGAGGTGCTTCCGCTGCTCTGATCAGGGGCTCGCTGTCGCCGTTCTCATCAGGGACTCACTGCTGCCGTTCTCATCAAGGTCTCGCTGTCGTCGCCTCCGGGGCCGGTGCCCAGGGGCGGCCCTCCATCAGGTCGCCCAGGCCCGCCCAGGCGAAGTTCATCAAGGTCGCGGCGGCCTGCCGGGCGGAGACTCCAGGGGTGGCGTTGGCCCAGGCGGCGAGGGACTCGGCGGCGCCGACGAGGGCTTCCGCGAGGCCCGCGACCTCGCGCTCGGGCAGCGACGGGTCCCGGTGGGCCTCCCGCGCCGCGACCACGATCAACTGGGTGACGAACGCGACGATCTCCTCGCGCATCGAGGTGATCTCGGCGGCGAACGGCTCCCCGTGCGTACGCGCCTGGAGGTGCAACACCGCCCAGCCGTCCGGGTTCTGCGCGGTGTGGGTGAAGAACGCCCGCAGGCCTTCCCAGAGTTGGCGGTCGGCGGGCAGGTCCGGCTGGACTCCGGCGCGTACGGCCGTGGTCAGGGCGGCGGCCTCACGCCGGATGCACGCGGTGAAGAGGTCTTCCTTGGAGTTCAGGTACAGGTAGACCAACGGCTTGGACACGCCCGCCAGATCGGCTATCTCGTCCATCGACGCGGCGCGGTAACCCCGCTGCCCGAAGGTCCGTACGGCGGCGTCCAGCATCTGCTGTTCGCGCACGGCACGAGGCATCCGCTTGCTCTTCACTGCACCCATACAGGAAAGAGTATGTTCTGCCGGCGACCGCGTCGGGGCCGAGGCGGTAGCGCCCGGCCCGGGATGCGGTTACGTCGGGGCCGAGGCGTGGCTCGGCGTCGCGTTCAGGACGTCTGGCTCTGGGCCCTCGACGCCTCGTCCGCCACCGCGTCCTCCTGGTTGCGGTTGGCCTCCAGGTTGGTCTTCATGCGGTCGACGCGCTCGACGATCCGCATCGAGGCGCGGTCGCGCTCCTTGCGGAGGACGACGAAGCTGATGGGCGCCGAGATCAGCAGGGCGAGCATGACGATCCACATGCCGTTCGAGTCACCGAGGCCGCGCGGGGCGATACCGGAGTAGACGAGGCCCCAGACGACCACGAGGCAGCCCGCGAGGATACCTAGGCGCATCAGCGTGTAGCGGAACATCTCAATCCACTCTTCCCGTTCCGAACTTCCCAAAGGGCACCGTCCAGTGAAGCACGGGGGTGCCGCGATCTTGTAGGGGGGTGGTGCGGTGGTCCGCCCCCGGGGCATCCCTGGGGCACCCCTGAGGCACCCCTGGGCCGTCCCTCAGTGGCCGTCCCTCAGTGGACGCGGCCCAGCGACAGCAGCATCGTGATGTCGTCCCGGTCCTCGCCCGGCGCCACCCTGATCGCGTCCGGTACGCGGCCGACCTCCTTGTAACCGCACGAGCCGTAGAAGCGTTCGAGACCCTCGCCGCCGCGGCAGGTGAGGCGTACCGCCTCGATGCCCTCGATACCGCGGGCGGCGTCGGCGGCGGCCGTGAGCAGGTCGCGGCCGTACCCCTTGCCCTGGTGCCTCGGGTGCACCATCACCGTGGAGAGCCACAGCCAGTGCGCCATCAGGCGGTGGGTGTTGTGGGCGAGGAAGGCGGTCGCCGCGACGGAGCCGTCCTCGTCGCGGCCGATCAGGAGCCGGGTGCGGCCCTCGGCCATCGCGACGAGGTGCTTCATGAGTTCCGGTCGCACCGTCTCGTGCGAGACGGGGGGTACGAAGCCGACGGAGCCGCCCGCGTTGGACACGTCGGTCCACAGCCTGACGATGCCGTCGCGCAGGTCGGGATCGACGGAGGGGTCGAGCTCGAAGGTAATGGCCATTCGGCGATGTTAGCTATTACCCCGGCTGCGACTCAAGTGGCTGTTCAGCCATGACTCAAGGCGCTCGACGCCGCCGCTCGCGCTCTGTGCGTCACTCACGGGCCCAGGTGACCCGGGCCGGCGCGCACCGCGACGTGCCCAGGACCGCCGGACGCCGTAGTCCCCCCGTGGTCCCCCGTAGTCCCCCGTAGTCATGACCCGGAAGCGGAGCTCAGAGGCGCATCGCCTGCGGGGTGTCCCTGCGGTCCGTCGCCGGGCCCTCGTACTCGCGGATGATCTCGTACCGGGTGTTCCGCTCGACCGGGCGGAACCCGGCGTCGCGGATCAGGTCGAGCAGGTCCTCGCGGGTCAGTTTGTTCGGCGTGCCGTAGTTGTCGGCGTCGTGGGTGATCTTGTACTCGACGACCGAGCCGTCCATGTCGTCGGCGCCGTGCTGGAGCGCGAGTTGGGCGGTCTGGACGCCGTGCATGACCCAGAAGACCTTGACGTGCGGCACGTTGTCGAAGAGGAGCCGGGAGACCGCGAAGGTCTTCAGGGCCTCGGCGCCCGTCGCCATCTGCGTACGCGCCTGGAGGCGGTTGCGGACCTTGCCGTCCTTCATGTCCACGAAGTCGTGCTGGTAGCGCAGCGGGATGAAGACCTGGAAGCCGCCGGTCTCGTCCTGGAGTTCGCGCAGGCGCAGGACATGATCGACGCGGTGGCGGGGCTCCTCGATGTGGCCGTACAGCATCGTGCACGGGGTCTTCAGACCCTTCTCGTGCGCGAGCCGGTGGATGCGCGACCAGTCCTCCCAGTGGGTGCGGTGGTCGACGATGTGCTGCCTGACCTCCCAGTCGAAGATCTCCGCGCCGCCGCCGGTCAGGGACTCAAGACCCGCGTCGATCAACTCGTCGAGGATCTCGGAGGCGCTGAGCCCGGAGATCGTCTCGAAGTGGTGGATCTCCGTGGCGGTGAAGGCCTTCAGGGAGACGTCCGGCAGGGCCTTCTTCAGCTCGCTCAGCGACCGCGGGTAGTAGCGCCACGGCAGGTTCGGGTGCAGCCCGTTGACGATGTGCAGCTCGGTGAGACTGTCGCCCTCCATCGCCTTGGCGAGCCGGACGGCCTCCTCGATGCGCATCGTGTACGCGTCCTTCTCGCCCGGCTTCCGCTGGAACGAGCAGTAGGCGCACGACGCGGTGCACACGTTCGTCATGTTGAGGTGGCGGTTGACGTTGAAGTGGACGACTTCACCGTTCATACGGGTGCGCACCTCGTGGGCGAGCCCGCCCAGCCAGGCCAGGTCGTCCGACTCGTAGAGCGCGATGCCATCCTCGCGGGTCAGCCGCTCACCGGCCCGGACCTTGTCCTCCAGCTCGCGCTTGAGCCCGACGTCCATGCGTGTACCTCTCCTCGTGACCTGCAACCTGCGACCTGCGACCTGCGATAAGTCTTGCAACCGTACGCCCAGCGCCCTTCGGGCGGGTGGGGCCCTACGCCTCCTCGGGCAGCTCGCCCACCCGGTTCTCCCACTTCGTGGAGAGCACGATGGTGGTACGGGTCCGGGAGACGCCCTTGGTTCCCGACAACCGTCGGATGGTCCTCTCCAGGCCGTCCACGTCGGACGCCCGCACCTTGAGCATGTAGGAGTCGTCACCGGCGATGAACCAGCAGTCCTCGATCTCGTGCAGGTCCTTCATCCGGCGCGCCACGTCCTCGTGGTCGGCGGCGTCGGAGAGCGAGATGCCGATGAGGGCGATGACGCCGAGGCCGAGCGAGGCCGAGTCGACCGTCGCGCGGTAGCCGGTGATGACACCGGCGGCCTCCAGGCGGTTGATGCGGTCGGTGACACTGGGCCCCGACAGTCCGACGAGGCGTCCCAGCTCCGCGTAGGAGGCCCGGCCGTTCTCCCTGAGAGCCTGGATGAGCTGCCTGTCCACCGCGTCCATTGCGATCGATAGCCTTCCGCTGAAGAGTTGTTGGAGTTCGGATACCGCTGTGTTCGTATGCCACTGGGTTCGTATGCCGCTGGGTTCAGGTGGTGCGGGAGCCGCCGCCGAGTTCGCCCTCCCAGCGGCGGTAGAGCGTGTGTCCGACGCCCGCCGCGTCCAGCACCCGTCCGGCGACGAAGTCCACCAGGTCCTGGATGTGCGTGGCTCCCGCGTAGAACGCCGGGGAGGCCGGCAGTACGGTCGCGCCCGCGTCGTCGAGCGTCACCAGGTGCCGCAGCGTCTGACCGTTCAGCGGGGTCTCCCGGACGGCGACGACCAGCCGCCGGCGCTCCTTGAGCGTGACGCTCGCGGCGCGTTGCAGCAGGTCCTTCGAGAGGCCGAGCGCGACGCCGGCGACGCAGGCCGTGGAGGCGGGCACGATGAGCATGCCCTTGGCCGGGTACGAGCCGGAGGACGGCCCCGCCGCCAGGTCCCCCGCGCTCCAGTGCCGTACGTCGTCGACGTCGACCGTGAAGGTATCGGGCTTGCCGTCGGCTCCCCGGCTCAGCCACTCCCGCAGGTCGTCCTGCCAGTGGGCGTCCCGGAAGCTGATGCCGGTCTCGTCGAGCAGGGTGAGCCGCGAGGCCCGCGAGACGACGAGGTCGACGCTCTCACCGGCCGCGAGGAGAGCACGCAGCACGGCAGCGGCATACGGCGTTCCGGACGCGCCGGACACCCCCACGATCCAAGGCCGACGCTCTGTTTCTCCTGCGTTCACACCCTGAGCCTACCGGCGGGCCGCCCGGAGCTCAGGACCGGTGGCGCGCCTTCGGGTCCACGGGCAGGCGTGCGGTGTCGAGCCTCAACTTGCCGAGCGGTGAGTCGATGGTCAGGTCGGCGCCGTACGGGAGGACGTCACGGCCCCGGTAGCCGTCCGGGCCGGGGTTCCACATCGTGACGCAGTGTCCCTTGAGCGGGTCGACGACGAGGTAGTTGGCGATGCCACGGGATGCATACCAGCTGGGCTTGACCTCGTAGTCACGGCGGACACTGCTCGGCGACACCACTTCGACGACAAGCTCGATCAGGTCGGCGGGGTAGGCACTGCGATTCTCGTCCTCCGCTTCGGCCGGGATGACCGCGAGGTCGGGACAGAACTCGTTGTCGTCGTCGAACGGGAACGCCACGTCGCTCACGACGGCCCACCCAGAGGGCAATTGGCCTTCCAGGTCCGACCACAGACGCTGGATGGTCCTCCCGTGGAACGGCTGGACCGGGTTCGTCATGACACGGCCCTCGACGATCTCCGTCAGCCGGCCGGGAAACGAGTCCTCCGATCCGCCGATCCGCGAGTGCGGACGGTCGGCGTCCGGGACGGTCACGGTGGCCTCCCCAGGTCCTGCTCTCGACGGCAGGCAGCACGGTAGCGGAACGGCGGAACCCGGCGTCCCGGCCGTGGCCACGGAGGCCGGGACGCCGTACCTACCGCCGGGCGCCGGAGGCGATGCGCAGGGTGTCGGTGAGTGCCTGCGTCAGTTCCGCCACCAGGTGGCGTAGCTCCATGGGGCCCGCCTCGCCTGCCAGCTCGCGGGCGTGGCCGAGCAGCACGGCCGCCATGTCCAGTTGCGTGGCCTCGACCACGTCCGCCCGCCGGGAGACCGGTCCCGGGCGCCCCGGGTCCGCGACGACGTACGCGGTCCTGCCGTCCGCGTCCGGCCAGGGCAGCGGCCGGAGCGCCTCGACTCCGTCGATTCCCTCCGCCCTCTCCGACCTCTCCGCGCTCATGCGGCCGCCGCCTCGTGGGACACGTAGATCTCCCGGGGCAGATAGGGGCGCGCGAGGCGGGACGCGCTCCCGTCGAGCGGCACCTCAGCTCTGCGCGAGGTGCGCTGGAGGACGTGGCTGCGGGGCACCGGGTCCCCCTTGCGGTGCCGGCCACCGCCGCCCCTCGCGGGCGCCGATGTCCGCGCCAGGAACAGCAGTACGCCGAGGGAGGCGAGCTGAATGCTCAGCCAGGGCAGTACGAGGGGGATGGCAGGGATAAGGTCGGACATGCGTCAGCTCCTCTGAAGCTGGTGCCGTGCCCCGGGACGGTTACAGCCGTCGCCGGGGCTTTGTCTGCTCAACCTAGCGCAAGAAATATACAGAATTCTAGGGTGAACTAGAGATCGATTACCATGGCATACCTAGAACACTATGGGTGGATGGAGTTCGAGCCGGACGTACCCAGGTGGCGCCAAGTGGCAGCCGTGATCCGTAGCCGTATCGAAGACGGCACCTATCCGCCGCGCAGCCGCGTGCCGGCGGTACAGGCGATCGTCGCGGAGTTCGGCATCGCCACGGCGACCGCGGCCAAGGTGAATGTGGGCCTGAAGAAGGAGGGCCTGGTCTATACGGAGATCGGCATGGGCTCCTTCGTCTCCCCCGACGCCCCCGCCCTCATCAAGAAGGCCCGCGCCGACCAAGCCGACGCGGGCTGAGTCTCAGGAAACCGCCGGCTAGACCGTAAGGCCCCGCACCAGCAGGTCCAGCAGTGCGCACACGAACAGTGCGATGCCGATGAAGCCGTTGACCTGGAAGAAGGCGCGGTTCACCCTGGTCAGGTCGTGGGGGCGGACGATCGAATGCTCGTAGAGGAACGCGCCCGCGACGATCAGCAGGCCCAGCCAGAAGAACGCGCCCGCGTCCGTGGCCAGTGCGAACCAGACGAAGAGCGCGGTCGTGACCGCGTGGCACCCGCGGGCGCCCCAGATCGCCGCCGGGATGCCGAAGCGCGCCGGCACCGACATGACGCCGATCTCCCGGTCCGTCTTCACGTCCTGGCAGGCGTAGATCAGGTCGAAGCCGCCGATCCAGACCCCGACCGCGAGGCCGAGGATCACGGCGTCCCACGACCACTCACCGGTGATCGCCAGCCAGCCGCCGATGGGGCCCATCGCCTGCGCGAGACCGAGGATGGCCTGCGGGAAGTTCGTGAACCGCTTGCCGTACGGGTAGACCACCATCGGGATCACCGCGATGGGGGCCAGTGCCAGGCAGAGCGGGTTGAGCAGGGCCGCCGCACCGAGGAAGAAGACCACGGCCACCAGCGCGCCCGTCCAGGCGTGCTTCACCGACATGGCACCGGTGACCAGCTCGCGGTGGGCCGTACGGGGATTGCGGGCGTCGATCTCCCGGTCGATGATCCGGTTCGCGGCCATGGCGAAGGTGCGCAGCCCGACCATGGCGACGGTCACCAGGAGCAGCCGGCCCCATTGGACGTTGCCGTCCGTCAGGAACATGGCCGTCAGCGCCGCGATGTACGCGAACGGCAGCGCGAAGACGGAGTGCTCGATCATGACGAGGCGCAGAAACGCCTTGGTGCGGCCGGGCTGTGGGATGGCGGCCGATGCGCTGCTCACGAGAGTCCGTACTCCTTCCAACGGCGGTCGACCTTCGCCGCCGTATCCGGGTCCGAGAGGACCATCTCGGGCCAGCCGCCGTCCCGGGTGTAGCCCTCCTCGGGCCACTTCTTCGTGGCGTCGATGCCTGCCTTGCCGCCCCAGAACTGCTGGTACGAGGAGTGGTCGAGGTGGTCGACCGGTCCCTCGACGATGCTGAGGTCACGGGAGTAGTCCGTGTTGCCCAGCGCGCGCCAGGCCACCTCGTGCAGGTCGTGGACGTCGCAGTCGGCGTCGACGACCACGATCAGCTTGGTCAGCGACATCATGTGGGCGCCCCACACGGCGTGCATCACCTTCTGCGCGTGCTTCGGGTACTTCTTGTCGATCGCGACGATCGCGCAGTTGTGGAAGCCGCCCGCCTCGGGGAGGTGGTAGTCCACGATGTCCGGCACGATGATCTTGAGGAGGGGGAGGAAGAAGCGCTCGGTCGCGCGGCCCAGCGGGCCGTCCTCCGTCGGCGGGCGGCCGACCACGATCGACTGGAGCAGCGGGCGCTTGCGCATCGTGACGCAGTCGATGGTGAGCGCGGGGAACGGCTCCTGCGGCGTGTAGAAACCGGTGTGGTCGCCGAAGGGACCCTCCGGAAGCATCTCGCCCGGCTCCAGCCAGCCCTCCAGTACGACCTCGGCCTGCGCCGGCACCTGCAGCGGCACCGTCTTGCAGTCCACCATCTCGATCCGCCTGCCCTGGACGAACCCGGCGAAGAGGTACTCGTCGATGTCACCGGGAAGGGGTGCCGTCGAGGCGTACGTCACGGCCGGCGGGCAGCCGAAGGCGATCGCGACCGGGAGGCGCTCGCCCCTCCTCGCCGCCACCTGGTAGTGGTTGCGGCTGTCCTTGTGGATCTGCCAGTGCATGCCGATGGTGCGCTTGTCGTGGCGCTGGAGGCGGTAGAGCCCGAGGTTGCGGATGCCGGACTCGGGGTCCTTGGTGTGGGTGAGGCCCAGGTTGAAGAAGGACCCGCCGTCCTGCGGCCAGGTGAAGAGCGCGGGCAGGGCGTCGAGGTCGACGTCGTCGCCCTGGAGCACGACCTCCTGGACCGGCGCGTTGTCGGCCTTCACCTTCTTCGGCGGTACGTGCGTCATGGCGCCGAGTTTCCCGAAGGCCTCGCGCACCCCGACGAAGCCCTGCGGCAGTTCGGGCCTCAGCAGCCCGCCGATCTTCTCGCTGATCTCGTCGTACGACTTGAGACCGAGCGATTTGAGGAGGCGGCGGTCCGTCCCGAAGACGTTCATCGCGAGTGGCATCGCCGACCCGCGCACGTTCTCGAAGAGCAGCGCGGGGCCGCCCGCCTTCTGTACGCGGTCGACGATCTCCCCGACCTCCAGGTACGGGTCCACCTCTGCCTTGATGCGCTTGAGGTCGCCCTCGCGCTCCAGCGCCCGGAGCAGGGAGCGAAGATCGTCGTAAGCCATGCGTCCCAGTATCGGCTACTCGCTACCCTGGCTCCGTAACGGGGGCCGCTCATCCGGCCCCATCACCGCACGCATCTCCACAGCAGGGGGACCACCGCATGCTTCGGGTGCTGATGATCCTGGTGCCGCTGGCACTCAGCATCTATGCGTTCATCGACTGCATCACCACCGATGAGAAGGACGTCCGCTACATCCCGAAGCCCCTCTGGGCGATACTCGTGCTGCTCTTTCCGCTCGTCGGCTCCATCTCCTGGCTGGTCGTCGGCCGCGTACGCACTCCGCGCGACGCCTCCTCGGGCCGCAACGGCGGCTGGGTCGCACCCGACGACAACCCCGACTTCCTCAAGTCCCTCAAGGACGACGGCAAGAGCGACGGCAAGGACTCGGACAGCGGGGACGCGGATGACGAGTCCGCGAGCGCGGTGGACGACGACTCCCACCTCAAGGACTGGGAGGCCGACCTGCGTCGCCGCGAGGAGGAGCTGAAGCGCCGCGAGGGCGGCGGCACGGGCGGCAGCACGGGCGATGGGCCTGACGACTCGACGCCGCCGAAGTCCTGAGTTCGCCGCGAACCGGGTCAGCCCTGAGCCCTAGCCGCTGCTGGGCGTCGCCTCGGGCGCGTCCCCTGCCACCGACGGCTGGTGGGACTTCGACGTGGGCGTTGGGGTCGGGCTCGGCAGGGTGGCCGGTGCCTCCGTCCGCGTCGGCTTCGACGACGGCGACGAGCCGGGGACGTCCGCGGGCCTACCGGTCGGCGTGCTGGGGCCCGCGCTCGGTGACGTTCCGGTGGCGTAGGACTCGGCGGGCTTCGGCGTAGGTGGCGGGGTGGACGTGGCCGGAGGACTGCTCGCGGGCGGCGGAGCGAGAGGGACCGTCGGGGACGCGGGCCGGTCGGGTGCCGCCAGGCGGACCGGCAGCGCGACGAGAGCGGTGACGGCACACAGCAGGCCTGCCCCGGCCGCGGCACGCAGCAGCTTGCGGCGGGCCGCACCGCGGCGGATCGCCTCGAACCGGCCCGGCGGCGGGCCGAGGTATTCGGACGTGGGCCGCAGGATGACCGCGAGGGGGTCGTCGGGTTCGAAGTCCGGGCCGTCGTCAGAGTGTGTGATCAAGGCTTCTCCTCAGATGGGCGCGGAGCAGTTCTCGGGCCGCGTGGAGGTCGGCCTTGACGGTTCCTTCCTTGCGCCCGGTCAGCGCGGACACCTCCCGGATCGGCATGTCAGCGTAGTAGTGCAACAGGATCGGCACGCGCAGCCGTTCCGGCAGGGACTGCACGAGCAGGCGCACCGACGGGTCGGCCTGTTCGTTCTCCGGCCGGACGGCGGCCTCGACCGTCGCGCGGTGCACCGCTCTGCGTTCCCGTTCCAGCTTGCGCCAGTGGTCCCGGACGAGGTTGGCCGCGGTGACGTAGAGGAAGCCGCGAGGCTCCGCCACGGAGGTCCAGCGGGCCCACAGCCGGGTGAACGCCTCCGAGGCGACCTCGTGGGCGGTCTCGTCGTCGTCGACCAGGCGGCGGCACCAGCCGGCGAGTCGCGGGTAGAGGGCAGCGAACAGCTCGGTCGCTGCCTCCTCGCGTGACCGTTTCAACGCTCTCCATGGTCGTGATGACCCTCGTGGGACTCCGCGGGAACTCGAACTCCCTGGATGTCATGAGGGAGGATCCCGGGCCGTCGGCGTACGGTTCCACCGGCCCGGAATCCGGAGTGGGTCAAAGGCTGCCCAAGGTGCTCAGCTCACCTCAGCTCACCTCACCTCAGCTCAGTTCGGCGAAGACGATCACGCTGTCGCGGTACCCGTCGCCGCTGCGAGGGCCCCCGCACGTGATGAGCCGCAGCTCGGGACGGCCCACGTCCCCGTAGACGTCGTCCGTCGGGAACTCCGCCTGGGCGACCGTGCGTACGTCACTGACGGTGAACCGGGCGTCCTTGCCGTTCTCCAGGCGCACCACGATCTCCTCGCCCCGCCGCAGCCGCGAGAGACGACGGAAGACACCGTCCCCGTAGTCACCGACCGTGACATGGCCGAGGATCACCGAAGGGCCCACCTGGCCCGGTGTCGGCGAGTGCTGGTACCAGCCCGCGCGGTCGTCGGCCTCGATCGGAGGCACCTGCACGCTGCCGTCCGAGGCCAGCCCCAGCCGCATGACCGGGGTGTCGACCTCGATGGCGGGAATACGCAGTGCAACGGGGACCGAGCGCCCGAGGGCGTGCCCCGCCTGCCCGGAGGCCTGCGGTGTCTTCCCGTTCCCGGCGGAACCCGAAGGCGGTGGCGTGCTCTCGCCACGAGCGGTGCCGGCTCCGTCGGCCTTGCCGTCCGCGTCTCCGCTCCCGCCCCCGCCGCAGCCCACGAGCAGGGTGGCCATCGCCGCGGTGACGAAGACGCGCCTGGAGGGCCCGCGCCCGGAGGGCGGTGTCACGCTCCGGTCGCCTGCCGACGGCGTACGACGTAGACCGCCGCGCCGCCCAGCACGAACACCGCGGCGGCGCTTCCGCCGATCAGGCCGCCCTGGCCACCGGACTCCGACGACCCCTCACCGGTGTCGGGCGCTCCGCTCGGTACGACGGAGACCTCGGCCGGCGCCTTTGAACCCCCGGTGCTCGGTTCGGGGGTCGCGGGCTTGGGCTCGGCCGAGGTGGGGGCGTCGGACGGTGCGGTGCTCGGGGCCTCCGTGGCGGTGCCAGGAGACGGAGACGTCCCGTCGGCGAACGCGGGGACCGTGCTCGCCAGCACGGCGGTGCACGCAAGTGCCAGGGCGCTGAGGACAGTTCGGCGCATGAAGTGCTCTCTCTCATCGGTCCGCCCGCACAAGTGACGCGGCGGACGGCTGCGTTACGGATCGAGCGGAGAGACGAGGCAGCGGCGGACCAGGTTGTAAAGAACTGGCAAAGCCCTCGGACGCGTACGGCGACGGCCGCGCGAGGCGCCGCGCCGCACCGCACCGCACTGCTCGCTGTCGGCACCGTTCGTTGTCCGGCTCCAGGACGAGCTCTGTCCTATATGGCTCCTACCGTCGGTCGGGAACGGATTCACCGTTGCCCCATCACCTGGAGTGCCCGATGAGCCATGTCACCAGCAATCAGCCGGACGGTACGCCCACGTGGATCGACCTCCGTGTGCCCGACCTGGACCGCGCGTCGGCGTTCTACGGCGCGCTCTTCCGCTGGGAGTACTCCTCGGGAGCGGCGGGCGGTCCGGACGCGGCCGGCGGTTCGGGCCTGGGCACGGTGTGTCTGCTGCGCGGCAAGCCGGTCGCGGCCATTGCACAGGCCCCGGCCATCACGGGCTCCGGTTCGGATTCCGGCTCGGGCTGGACCATGTACTTCGCCACCGCGGACTGCGACGGCGCCGCCCGGCGGGTCGAGGAGGCGGGCGGTTCGCTGATCGAGCCGCCGACGGACATCGGGGATCTGGGCCGCGCGGCCGTCGCCGAAGACGCGGTCGGGGCCCGCTTCGGGCTCTGGGAGGGGCGTACGCACCTCGGCTGTGAGGTCGTCAACGAGCCCGACTCGCTGGTCCGCAACGACCTGGTCACACCGGATCCCGGGCCGGCCCGGGACTTCTACACCGCCGTGTTCGGCTACACCCTCGACCGCAACGAGACGCTCCCGGACCTCGATTTCACCTTCCTGCGGCGCGGGGACGGCCACGAGATCGGTGGGATCTTCGGATCCCCGGCCGCCCGGTCCTCGGCCTGGGCGACCACCTTCGAGGTGGCCGACACGGACGCGGTGGTCCACCGTGCCATCGCGGCCGGCGGCACCGCGGGCGCACCGGAGGACACCCCCTACGGCCGTATGGCCACCGTCACCGACCCCTTCGGTGTGGAGTTCTCGGTCATCAGGAGGCTCTGAGCACCCGCGGCTTCGGTCGCCCCCGCCCGTATCCGGGTGTGCGCGTCGCGCACGTTCGCGCCGTTCGACGGGTACGTTCCGGACGTTGCCCCCGTCGACGACAACCCGGCACTCCGGAACGAGGACATCGGTGAATTCGGTGAATGATGACGCCGTAAACCCCAACAGCCCCCGCATCCCGACCATCGACCTGAGGCCGTGGCTCTCCGGCGACCCCGAGGCCCGTACCCGGATCGCCCGTACGGTCGACGACGCGCTGCGGATCGCCGGGTTCCTGCTGGTGACCGGTCACGGCGTCGATCCGGCCCTGCGCGCGGGCGTCCGGGCGGCGGCCCGCGCCTTCTTCCTGCTGCCCGCCGAGGCCAAGGAGCCGTACGCGGTGAAGGTCGGCGGCCGGGGCTGGCTCGGGCCGGGCGCCGAGGCCAACGGCTACTCGGAGGGCACGCGGACCCCGCCCGACCTGAAGGAGTCCCTGACCTTCGCGACGCACGAGCCGTTCGACGACCCGACGACCAACACGGAGTGGTACGCGCCGAACGTCTGGCCCGCGCAGGCGCCCGGCCTCCAGGCCCTGTGCGAGGAGTACCTGGCGCGGATGGGCGAGCTGGAGAACCATCTCCTCGCCCTGCTCGGTGAGGCGCTGGGCATGGCACCCGACTTCTTCACCCGGCACATGGATCATCCGACGTACGGCTTCAACATCAACTGGTACCCGGGCATCGAGGTCGTCGGGGAGCCCGCGGAGGGCCAGTTCCGTATCGGCCCCCACACCGACTTCGGCACGGTCACCATCCTCGACCGGCAGGCCGGCAAGGGCGGGCTGCAGGTCTACACGGACGAGGGCGGCTGGGAGGACGCGCCCTTCGACCCGGCCGCGTTCACCGTCAACATCGGTGATCTGATGGCCCGTTGGACCGGCGACCGCTGGCGTTCGGGCCGCCACCGCGTGCTGCCCCCGCCGGCCGACGCACCCACCGAGGAGCTGATGTCCCTCGTCTACTTCGGCGAGTGCACACCGGGCACCCGCGTCGAGTCGGTTCCGGCCCCGGTGGGACGGGTGGCGTACGAACCCGTCGACTCCCACGTGTACCTGCGGGCGAAACTCGACTCGATCACGGTGGAGCCTCAGACCCCGGCGTAGGAGTGCTTGCCGGTGACGAAGATGTTCACGCCGTAGTAGTTGAACAGCCAGCAGGCGAAGGCGATGAGCGCGATGTACGCGGCCTTGCGGCCCTTCCAGCCGGCCGTGGCGCGGGCGTGCAGGTAGGTGGCGTAGGCGACCCAGGTGATGAAGGACCAGGTCTCCTTGGGGTCCCAGCCCCAGTAGCGGCCCCACGCGTCGCCCGCCCAGATGGCACCGGCGATGATCGTGAACGTCCACAGCGGGAAGACGGCGGCGTTCACGCGGTACGAGAACTTGTCGAGCGACGCCGAGGCGGGCAACCGCTCAAGGACGGAGGTCGCGAAACGGCCCGGCTTGCCGCCGGTCGCGAGCTTGTTCTCGTACGAGTCCTTGAAGAGGTACAGGAGCGTGCCGACGGCGCCCACGTAGAAGACCGCGCCGCAGAAGATCGCCGTGGAGACGTGGATGTAGAGCCAGTACGAGTGGAGGGCGGGCACGAGCTGGTCGCTGGCGGTGTACAGGACCGTGACGGCGAGGCCGAGGTCGAGCAGGACCGTGGTCACCAGGAAGAGGCCCATCCAGCGGACGTTCTTCTTCATCGCGAGGAGCGCGAGGTACACACCGACGGCGACGGTGGAGAAGGTGATGTTGAACTCGTACATGTTGCCCCACGGCGCCCGCTGCACCGACAGGGCGCGGGCGAGCACGCCGCCGAACGCGATGAGGAAGGCGAGCACGGTGAGGGAGATGGCGATGCGCCCGTAGAGGTCCCCCTGCTCGTCCCCGCCGTGCGCGCCGGGTCCGTCCGGCACGTCCCGCGCGCCGGCCGCGGCCCGCGTGACGACCTTGGGCCGCTCCAGCACGGCGGTGCCGCCGGCGTTCTGCACGGTGACCGCGGGGGCCCCGGCCTTCTTGGCGCCTTTGCCTTCCTTGCCCTCCTGGCCGGCGGCGGTCAGCGCGGCGGCCGTACGGCCGACCTTGCTGCGGCTGCCGAGCAGCCATTCGGCGATGTACGCGAAGAAGGCCAGCGTGTAGACGGCCATCGCGGAGTAGATCAGCGTGTTGCTGACGTTCGCGAGGTGCTCGTTGGTCGCGGCGGCGAGGTCGGTCGTCGCGGTGGCCAGGTCGGTCGCGGCGGCGAGATCGGTTGCGGCGGCGAGAGTCATCTGGTCTCAGCCCCTTCGGCAGGTACGGCGGGGGGTTCGGGGGTGGGTTCGGGAG
>NZ_LIPP01000187.1 GCF_001418335.1 Streptomyces aurantiacus
ACGTAGTTCAGCCCCCCACGCGACTCAACCCTCCACGTCGTCCCCACTCGTCCCCAGCCACCCCGCCAGCTTGCCGCCCTGGCCGACCGCGCGCAGTCGTTGTTCGGCGGCGTCCCGGACGGGGTCCGTCGCCACGACGAGCAGTTCGTCGCCGCGCCGCAGAACTGTCGCGGGAAGCGGCACGAACGATTCTCCGTCGCGTACGACCAGCGTGACGGCGGCGCCCGCCGGCAGCCGCAGCTCGTTGATCTCGACGCCGTGCATCTTCGACCCGTCCGGGATCGCCACGGACAGCAAGTGGCCGCGCAGCCGTTCCAGCGGCGCCGACTCGATCCCCAGGTCGGCGGTCTCCGAGTCGGACTTGGACAGGCCCAGTTTCCTGGCCAGCCAGGGCAGTGTCGGCCCCTGCACGAGGGTGTAGACGACGACAAGGACGAACACGATGTTGAAGATGCGACGGCTTCCCTCGATGCCGCTCACCATCGGGATGGTGGCCAGAATGATGGGCACGGCGCCGCGCAGCCCGGCCCAGGACATCAGGGCCTGTTCCTGCCAGCGCATGCGGAACGGCAGCAGGGCCGCCATGACGCTCAGCGGTCGCGCCACCATGGTCAGCACCAGGCCGATGACGAGCGCCGGCCAGATGTCGTCGCCCATCTCGTGCGGGCTGACCAGCAGGCCGAGCAGTACGAACATGCCGATCTGGGCGAGCCAGCCGAGCCCGTCGGCGAAGCCGCGGGTGGCGGGCCAGTGCGGGAGCTTGGCGTTGCCCAGCACCATCGACGCCAGATACACGGCGAGGAAGCCGCTGCCGTGGGCCAGCGCCCCGGCCGCGTACGCCGTGACCGCGATCGCCATCACCGCGATCGGATAGAGGCCGGAGGCGGGCAGCGCCACATGCCGCAGCCCGTACGCCCCCACGAAGCCCACCGCGAGCCCGATGGCCGCGCCGATGGTCAGCTCCAGCGCGATCTCGCCGATCAGGTGGTACCAGTGATCCACCGGCCCCGCCGTGGAGAACGCGACGACGAGGATGACGACCGGGGCGTCGTTGAAGCCGGACTCGGCCTCCAGGATGCCCGTCACGCGCGAGGGGAGGGGCACCTTCCGGAGTACGGAGAACACCGCCGCCGCGTCCGTCGAGGACACCACCGCGCCGATGATCAGCGCCTGCCGCCACTCCAGCCCGATCAGGTAGTGGGCCGCGGTCGCCGTGATGCCGACGCTCACGGAGACGCCGACGACGGCCAGTGAGGAGGCGGCCGGGAGTCCCGGTCTGACCTCCTTCCACTTCGTGCCCAGACCGCCCTCGGCGAGGATCACGACCAGGGCCGCGTATCCGATGATCTGGGTCAGTTCGGCGTTGTCGAAGTGGACGTCGCCGATGCCGTCCTGGCCCATGGCGACGCCGATGCCCAGGTAGACGAGCAGGCTGGGCAGCCCGCTGCGCGAGGAGATCCGGACCGCCGCCACCGCGACGAGCAGAACGAGCGAGCAGACGAGCAGGAGCTGGTTGAGGTGGTGGACAGTCAGCGGCTGTTCCCTTCTCGCTGTTCTCGCTGTTCCGAGTAGATCGTTTTGACCAGTCGGATCACTCCGGCCGTCAGGGCGGTCCGGTCATCAAGGTCGGTCGGTCCGGTCATCGAGAAAGTTCAATGTGACCGTTTTCAACTACTCCGACGATTCAACTACTTCGTTACCTTACCTAACTCTTGACGCTTTCTTGACGCCTGCCGAGGCATGATCGAACTTCCGTCCGCCCGGGTTCCCGACTCCGCGTCAAGTCCGGGTTGGCCCTGCGCCTATGGTTGCTCCAGCGTTCAGTCAAATGGACAAGCCCGTCTGCCGCTCGCGTGAGGACAGCAAGGACAGCGATGCCCCCCAACACCACCGCATCTTCCGGTCACAAGTCCGGCAAGTCCGGCAGGAAGAAGGGGCGCAGAGCCCGTCTGATCCTGATCATCCTGGTTCTGGCCATCATCGGCGGTGTCGCCTACGGGGCGTTCTGGAGCATCAGCACCGTCCGCGCCTCCTTCCCGCAGACCAAGGGGTCCATCACCCTCGAAGGCCTGTCGGGCCCGGTGGACGTGAAACGGGACGGTTACGGCATCCCGCAGATCTACGCCTCGACCGACGAGGACCTGTTCATGGCGCAGGGCTACGTCCAGGCGCAGGACCGGTTCTACGAGATGGACGTCCGCCGCCACATGACGGCCGGCAAACTCTCCGAGATGTTCGGCAAGAGCCAGGTCGACAACGACGAGTTCCTGCGCACGCTCGGCTGGGACCGGGTGGCGGAGAAGGAGTACAAGACCGAGCTGTCGGCCGGCACGAAGAAGCATCTCCAGGCGTACGCCAAGGGGGTCAACGCCTATCTGCGGGGCAAGGACGGCGCGGACATCTCCCTGGAGTACGCGGCCCTCGGCTTCTCCAACGACTACGCGCCCAAGGAGTGGACCCCGGTCGACTCCGTGGCCTGGCTCAAGGCGATGGCCTGGGACCTGCGCGGCAACATGCAGGACGAGATCGACCGCTCCCTGATGACCAGCCGCCTCGGCCCGAAGCAGATCGCCGACCTGTACCCGGAGTACCCGTACGACCGGAACAAGCCGATCGTGCAGGAAGGCGAGTACGACAGCGTCACTGGGGAGTACACGCAGGACGGCGCCAGTGGCAGCGGCAGCGGCACCGCCGGTACGCAGTCCTCGGCGGGCACCGGGCTCGCGGGCGGCACCGAGGCCACCGGACTGGAGAGCCAGCTGTCGGGCCTCTACAAGGTGCTGGACGACGTCCCCGAGGCCGTCGGCGTGAACGGCAACGGCATCGGCTCCAACTCCTGGGTCGTAGGCGGCGCCCACACCATCAGCGGCAAGCCGCTGCTGGCCAACGACCCGCACCTGTCGCCCTCGCTGCCCTCGGTCTGGTACCAGATGGGCCTGCACTGCAAGAGCGTCTCCGAGAAATGCCAGTACGACGTCTCCGGGTACACCTTCGCGGGCATGCCCGGCGTGATAATCGGCCACAACAAAGAGATCGCCTGGGGCATGACCAACTCCGGCGCCGACGTGACCGACCTGTACCTGGAGAAGCTCACCGGGGACGGCTACGAGTACGACGACAAGGTGCTGCCCTTCACCACCCGCAGGGAGAAGATCGACGTCGCGGGCGGTGCGAGCAAGACCATCGTCGTCCGGGAGACCAACAACGGACCGCTGCTGTCCGACCGCGACGACGAACTCGTGAAGGTCGGCAAGAAGGCCGGCGTCGACAGCGCGGCCCCCGACCGCGGCGACGGCTACGGCATCGCCCTGCGCTGGACCGCGCTGGACCCCGGCACCACCATGGACGCCGTCTTCGCGATGAACAGGGCCACCGACTGGACCGAGTTCCGCAAGGCCGCCGCCCTCTTCGACGTTCCCTCGCAGAACCTGGTCTACGCGGACCGGGAGAACAACATCGGCTACCAGATGCCCGGCAGGATCCCCACCCGGGGCGAGGGCGACGGCTCGCTCCCGTCGCCCGGCTGGGACTCCAAGTACCGCTGGGACGGCTACATCGACCAGGACGAGCTGCCGTACGAATACAACCCGAAACGCGGCTACATCGTGACCGCCAACCAGGCCGTGGTCGACAAGGACAAGTACCCGTACACGCTCACCACGGACTGGGGCTACGGCACGCGCAGCCAGCGGATCGCCGACCTCATCGCGTCGAAGACGAAGAACGGCGGCAAGGTCTCGACGGACGACATGCGCCAGATGCAGCTCGACAACAGCAGCGAGATCGCCAAGCTGCTGGTGCCCAAGTTGCTCAAGATCGACGTGGCCGACAAGGACGTCCGCGAGGCGCAGAAGCTCCTGGAGGGCTGGAACTACACCCAGGACGCCGACTCGGCGGCGGCCGCGTACTTCAACGCGACCTGGCGCAACATCCTCAAGCTCGCCTTCGGCAACAAGCTGCCCAAGGAGCTGCGGGTCAAGGGCCAGTGCCTGTCCGTCGAACCGGCCGACTCCACCGGACCGGTCGACGGCGAGGACGACAAGGTGCGCGAGTGCGGCCAGCGCGACGCGGACAGCGCGCAGCCGGACGGCGGCGACCGCTGGTTCGAGGTGGTCCGCAAGATCCTCGACGACGAGGACAACGACTGGTGGTCGGCGCCCAGGACGCGCACCGACTCCACCGTCGTCGACACTCGTGACGAGCTGTTCGAGCGGGCCCTCAAGGACGCCCGCTGGGAGCTGACCGCCAAGCTCGGCAAGGACCTCGACACCTGGAACTGGGGCCGGCTGCACCGGCTGTACCTGAAGAACCAGACCCTGGGCACCGACGGTCCCGGCTTCCTGGAGTACATGCTCAACCGCGGCCCGTACAACCTGGGCGGCGGCGAGGCGGCGGTGAACGCCACCGGCTGGAACGCGGCGGGCGGATACTCGGTGGTCTGGGTGCCGTCGATGCGCATGGTGGTGAACCTCGACGACTTCGACAAGTCCAAGTGGATCAACCTCACCGGGGCCTCAGGCCACGCCTACAGCGCCCACTACATCGACCAGACGAGCAAGTGGGTCAAGGGCGAACTGCTGCCGTGGGTCTCCACGGACCGGGCGGTCGACAAGGCCACGTCGGACACGCTGGTACTGCAACCCTGAGAATCCCGAGCCCTGAGAAGCACCTCGGAAGTACCTGTGCACAAGTACCTGTGAAATGGCCCTCCACGCACGCGTGGAGGGCCATTTCACGTATCAGCGAAAGCGGTGCACTCCCGAAGGGGTCACCGCCGCGCGCACCGGCCGGTCGTGCGGCTCCTCGGGGACCAGGCCGACCACTTCGGAGTCGTACAGCAGCACCACCACCAGGGCCGGATCCGCGGCCGCCCGCTCCAGGCGCGCGAGCACCCGGTCGTACGATCCGCCGCCGCGGCCGAGCCGCATCCCGCGCCCGTCCACGGCCAGGCCGGGCAGCAGTACGGCGTCGGCCGCGAGCACGGCCTCCGGGCCCAGGCGCTCACCCGCGGGCTCCAGCAGGGCCATCCTGTCCCCGTGCCGGACCCGTACGAGCGAGTCGTGGCCTTCGTAGGCGCCCCAGTCGAGGTCGTTGTCCGCGAGGAGCACCGGGAGCAGCACGCGCACTCCCCGCGCGCGGAGTGCGTCGAGGAGCGCGCGGGTGCCCGGTTCGCTCCCCACGGAGACATAGGCTGCCACCGTGCGCGCGTGCGCCAGTTCGGGCAGCTCCAGGGCGCGGGCGGCGAGCGCGGCCCCCGTCTCCCGCACGTCATCGGCCGTCAACCGGCTCCTCACCGCAAGGATGTCTCGCCGCAACCACCGCTTGCCAGAGTCCTCTTCGGGGCCAGGGTGATTCATAGGCTTGTTCCGTACCCTTCGTAATGCGCTCATATGAGAGCGAATTAACCGGAGCCACAGATTCACTACAAAGGCACCGGATATGGTGTCGGGCATGACTCAGTCGCACCCAAGGATCAGCAAGGCTGTCATCCCGGCAGCAGGACTCGGCACCCGGTTCCTGCCGGCGACCAAGGCCACTCCCAAAGAGATGCTGCCTGTCGTGGACAAGCCGGCGATCCAGTACGTGGTCGAGGAGGCCGCGTCCGCGGGCCTCGATGACGTCCTCATGATCACAGGCCGCAACAAGCGGCCTCTGGAGGACCACTTCGACCGCAACTACGAGCTGGAATCGGCCCTTCAGAAGAAGGGCGACGCCGACCGGCTCGCCAAGGTGCAGGAGTCGAGCGACCTCGCCACCATGCACTACGTCCGCCAGGGCGACCCCAAGGGCCTGGGCCACGCCGTGCTGTGCGCCGCCCCGCACGTCGGCAACGAGCCCTTCGCGGTACTCCTCGGCGACGACCTGATCGACCCGCGCGACCCACTGCTCAAGCACATGGTCGACGTCCAGGAGCAGTACGGCGGCAGCGTCATCGCCCTCATGGAGGTCGAGCCCGAGCAGATCCACCTCTACGGATGCGCGGCCGTCGAGGCCACCGAGGACGGCGACGTCGTCAAGGTGACCGGCCTCGTCGAGAAGCCCGACGCGGCGGACGCCCCCAGCAACTACGCGATCATCGGCCGCTACGTCCTGGACCCGCACGTCTTCGACATACTCCGCGACACCGAGCCCGGCCGCGGCGGCGAGATCCAGCTCACCGACGCCCTCCAGCAGCTCGCGGACGACGAGAAGGTCGGCGGCCCCGTGCACGGCGTCGTCTTCAAGGGCCGCCGCTATGACACCGGTGACCGCGGAGACTACCTGCGTGCCATTGTCCGACTCGCGTGCGAACGTGAAGACCTGGGCCCGGAGTTCCGGACCTGGCTTCGCAGTTACGTCACCGAGGAGATGTAGCAACTTGAGCAGCGCCGCGCCCCGTGTCACCGGCCAGGACCACCTCTGGTCGGTGTCCGAGCACCTTGAGGACATTCTCGCGACGGTGCGCCCTCTCGACCCCATCGAGCTGCAGCTCCTCGACGCCCAGGGCTGCGTCCTGGTCGAGGACGTCACGGTGCCGGTCTCCCTGCCGCCGTTCGACAACAGCTCGATGGACGGGTACGCGGTCCGGGTCGCGGACGTCGCCGGCGCGAGCGAGGAGTACCCGGCGGTCCTGACCGTCGTCGGCGACGTGGCGGCGGGCCAGGCCGAGCTGCTGCATGTGGGCCCCGGCCAGACCGCCCGCATCATGACGGGCGCCCCGCTGCCGCCCGGCGCCGAGGCGGTCGTCCCCGTGGAGTGGACCGACGGAGGCCTCGGCGCGGGTCCCGTCTCCGCGATGCGCGCCCGCAGCACGTCCCCCGAGGGCGCCTCGGGACAGGTGCACGTCCACCGCCCGGCGCAGGCACGCGCGCATGTGCGCGCCAAGGGCAGCGACGTGAAGGCCGGCGACCTCGCCCTGTCCGCGGGCACCGTCCTCGGCCCCCCGCAGATCGGCCTGCTCGCCGCGATCGGCCGGGGGACCGTCCGCGTACGGCCGCGCCCGCGCGTGGTGGTCCTGTCGACCGGCAGCGAACTCGTCCAGCCGGACGGCGAGTTGGAGTCCGGCCAGATCTACGACTCCAACAGCTACGCGCTGTGCGCCGCGGCCCGGGACGCCGGAGCGATGTCCTACCGCGTGGGCGCGGTCGCCGACGACGCCGAGACACTCCGCGCCACCATCGAGGATCAGCTCATCCGCTCCGACATCGTGGTCACCACGGGCGGCGTCAGCGTCGGCGCGTACGACGTCGTCAAGGAGGCGCTCTCCTCGGTCGGTGACGAGGACGAGGCGGGCGGCGGCATCGAGTTCCGCAAGCTCGCGATGCAGCCCGGCAAACCCCAGGGCTTCGGCACCATCGGCCCCGACCACACCCCGCTGCTCGCCCTCCCGGGCAACCCCGTCTCGTCGTACGTGTCCTTCGAGCTGTTCGTGCGCCCCGCGATCCGCACCCTGATGGGCGTGGCCGACGTCCACCGGCCCACCACCAGGGCGACGCTCCGTACGGACAAGGCGCTCACCTCGCCCGCCGGACGCCGTCAGTTCCTGCGCGGACGGTACGCGGACGGTGAGGTGACCCCCGTCGGTGGCGCCGGATCCCACCTGATCGCGGCCCTCGCACACGCCGACGCGCTGATCGTGGTCCCGGAGTCCGTGGAGTCCGTGGAGCCCGGCACCGAGGTGGAGGTGGTCCTCCTCGGCTGAGACCGCCCGGTTGGGAGTACCGTGTCGCGCACCACAGGCACGACCGGGAGCGCCGCCACAGCATGAGTACGCAGGATCGACTGACCCACATCGACGAGGCGGGTGCCGCCCGCATGGTCGACGTGTCCGAGAAGGACGTGACGGCCCGCACCGCCCGCGCGAGCGGCCGTGTCCTGGTCTCGCCCCGCGTGATCGAGCTGCTGCGCGGCGAGGGAGTGCCCAAGGGAGACGCCCTCGCCACCGCGCGCATCGCGGGCATCATGGGCGCCAAACGCACACCGGATCTGATTCCGCTCTGCCACCCGTTGTCGGTGTCGGGTGTCAAACTTGACCTGTCGGTCGCGGACGACGCCGTCGAGATCCTGGCCACCGTGAAGACCACCGACCGCACGGGCGTCGAGATGGAGGCCCTCACCGCGGTCAGCGTGGCGGCACTCACCGTGATCGACATGGTCAAGGCGGTCGACAAGGGGGCGGTCATCACGGACGTACGCGTGGAGGAGAAGACGGGCGGCAAGTCGGGCGACTGGAGCCGGCCATGACGACACCACCACCACCGGCGCCGCGGCCGACACCATCGCCGGTGCCACCGGCCGGGCCGCCGACCGGAGAGGCGCTGACGGCCCCGTACAGCGCGCTCGTGGTGACGGCCTCCAACCGCGCGGCGGCGGGTGTCTACGAGGACCGGGGCGGGCCCCTGATCGCGGAGGCACTCGCGAAGTTCGGCTTCGCCGTGGACGGCCCCTGGGCGGTTCCGGACGGGGACCCCGTGGAGAACGCGCTGCGGGTGGGCGTCCGGTCCGGGTACGACGTCGTCGTGACCACCGGCGGCACGGGCATCTCGCCCACCGACCGCACCCCGGAGGCCACGCGCAAGGTGATCGCGTACGAGGTACCGGGCATCGCGGAGGCCATCAGGGCGTTCGGCCGCGAGAAGGTGCCCACGGCGGCGCTCTCCCGGGGCCTGGCCGGGGTCGCGGAGGCAACACTGATCGTGAATCTGCCCGGTTCCACCGGCGGGGTCAGGGACGGTCTGGCCGTCCTCGAACCCCTCCTGATCCACGCCGTCGACCAGATCCGCGGCGGCGACCACCCCAGACCCGGCGGCAGCGGGGGTGCGAGCTGAACAGCCCATCCTGGCCGGTCGAGCTGGTGGACGGCGATGTGGTCCTCAGGCCCATAAAGCTGCGCGACCAGCGGGCCTGGCGTGACGTCAACCGGCGCAACCGTGACTGGCTGCGCCCCTGGGAAGCGACCATTCCGCCCCCCACGCCCAGCGGGCCGATCGTGCACCGGCCGACGTACCGGCAGATGGTCCGGCATCTGCGTGCCGAGGCGCACGCGGGGCGGATGCTGCCGTTCGTCATCGAGTACCAGGGGCGGCTCGTCGGGCAGTTGACGGTCGCCGGAATCACCTGGGGATCCATGTGCTCGGGCCATATCGGCTACTGGGTGGACGAGGCGGTCGCCGGTCGCGGAGTGATGCCGACAGCCGTGGCGCTCGTGTCCGACCACTGCTTCCGGACCGTTGGTCTGCACCGCATCGAGGTCTGCATTCGGCCCGAGAACGGGCCGAGCCGACGGGTCGTCGAGAAACTCGGATTCCGCGACGAAGGCCTTCGTCCACGTTATCTCCACATCGACGGCGCCTGGCGCGACCACCTCGTCTTCGCGCTCACGGCCGAAGAGATCCCCGAAGGACTGCTGGCTCGCTGGCGGCGGATCCGACGCTCCAGGAACGCGTCGGGCGCGTCCGAAAACGCACCTAGGGACACACCCCGAAACACCGCGTAAATGAAATAGGTGTTCGAAAATGATCGGTGATCGACCATCCTCGGGCATTAATTTCGTACTCTCAGTGGCCTGCTGATCACATCGGTCACAAAAAAAGCTCGAAATATCAGCCAGATCGTGCGACACACCGGCTCAATTGGCAGATGGCCTCATGCAAACCCCTCTACCGTGTGAGGCGTGACCAACAGCGGCCTCATCTACGCAGTCATTGTCGGGGCCTGGGCCGCCTACTTGGTGCCGATGTGGCTCCGTAGGCAGGACGAGCTCAATGAGGCCCGTCCGACGGAACGCTTCAGCACGGCCATCCGGCTGCTGTCCGGACGGGCGGGCATGGAGCGCCGATACGCCAAGGACCTGAGGGCGCGCTCCACCGACGAGGAGGAGCCCCGCGCCGACCCGGACGGCGTCACCGACTCGGTGGACGTCCGGGCCTTCGCCATGCCTCCGACGCGCCGCGAAGTACGGGCCGACGTCGAGGATGCCCGCGGCGCACGTGAGGTTCGCGACCCACGTGAGGCGCGGAACGCACGGGCCGCGCGGGACGCACGGTCCGAGGCGCAGGCGCACGCACAGGCGCAGCAAGCGGCGCAGGCGCAGCAGGCTTCGAGACAGGCGTCGCGGCAGGCGGCGAAGCAGGCGGCGGCGGATCGAGAAACGCGGCAGGCGTCCGCGCCGGCGCCGGCGCGGACGCCTG
>NZ_LIPP01000188.1 GCF_001418335.1 Streptomyces aurantiacus
GACGGGGACGGGGACGGGGACCGCCGTCCGCTGTTCGTTGTTCGTTGTCCGCGCTGAGCTGGTGTGTTTTCCACAGGTGCGGAGTTGTCCACAGGGGCTCACGCGGATCGACGCCCGGAGGTACGGTCGTCACGAGTTGATGTTCGTGTGCGGGGGAGGCGGTTCGGGTGAGTGAGACCGGTGGCGTGGTGGCCGGGGCGGCGAGGATTCCGGAGGTGCGCGGGTTCGCGCGGTGGCCGGCGGAGGACTCGTCCAAGGACGAGGGCAAGGCTCTCCGGGACCGTGTCCCGCGCGGCGCGCACGCGTCGCTCGACACGAACGGCGACCGCCCGGACGCGGTGACGGCTGTCGAGGAGTCCGGCCGAGGCCGCATCCCCGAGCTCACACCGATACGGGTGGGCAGGATGGCGGCCACACCGTTCGCCTTCCTGCGTGGCTCGGCCGGCCTCATGGCGTACGACCTGGCGCGTACGCCCGTGACGGGCATCGGCGCACAGATCTGCGGCGACGCGCACGCGGGCAACTTCGGCCTGTACGGGGACGCGCGCGGCGGGCTCGTGATCGACCTGAACGACTTCGACGAGACGGTGCACGGGCCGTGGGAGTGGGACCTCAAGCGCCTGGCGACCTCGCTGGTGCTCGCCGCGCGCGAGGCGGGAGCGGACGAGGGCACCTGCCGCAATGCCGCGTACTTCACGGCCGGTTCCTACCGGCGCACCATGCGGCTGCTCGCCAAGCTCCCGGCCCTGGACGCGTGGAACGCCATCGCGGACGAGGAGTTGGTCTCGCACGCCGACGCGCACGACCTGCTCGGCACCCTGGAGCGGGTCTCGGAGAAGGCGCGGGCCAATACCAGCGGACGCTTCGCGGCGAAGTCGACGGAGGCCGTCGAGGGCGGCCGGCGCCGCTTCGTCGACGCCCCGCCCGTGCTGCGCCGCGTCCCGGACGGCGAGGCCGCCGCGGTCGCGATCGCGCTGGAGGAGTACCTGCGCACGCTCTCCGCGGACCGGCTCCCGCTCCTCGCGCGGTACGCGGTGCACGATGTCGCCTTCCGCGTGGTCGGCACCGGCAGCGTGGGCATGCGGTCGTACGTGGTGCTGCTGCTGGACCACCGTGAAGAACCGCTCGTCCTCCAGGTGAAGGAGGCTCGCGCTTCCGTCCTGGTGCCACACCTGGAGACGGCCGGTCTGCCGGTGCCGGCGGCCGAGCACGAGGGCCGCCGGGTCGTCCTCGGCCAGAAGCGCATGCAGGTCGTCAGCGACAACCTGCTCGGCTGGACCACCGTGGAGGGGCGCCCCTTCCAGGTGCGGCAGTTCCGCAACCGCAAGGGCAGCGTCGATCCCGCGGCGCTGGCCGCGGACCAGATAGACGACTACGCCCGGATGACGGGGGCGCTGCTGGCGCGGGCCCACGCCCACAGCGCCGATCCCCGCCTGGTCGCGGGGTACTGCGGCAAGAACGAGGAGCTGGACGAGGCGGTCGCCGCGTTCTCGGTGGCGTACGCGGACCGGACCGAGGCCGACCACGCGCAGCTGGTGGCGGCCGTGCGCTCGGGGCGGATAGCCGGGGAGCTGGGGGTCTGACCGGGCGCGAGCCGACGAGGGCGGGGCCGGCGCAGCTGTGGCCTAGGCTGGGCGGGTGACCACCCCGGAAGCTGCGCAGTCCCCGTCCGACCCGCCGTCCGAGCCCTCCGCGGAGCCGGTCGCCGGTGAGCCGCGTGCCGAGCCGTCTGCCGAGGCCGGTGGCGACTCGGGCGCCGGTGAGTCGGCGGGCGCGGCAGGTGCGTCGGGCGCGGCAGGTGCCGCGGGTGCCGCGGGTGCCGCGGTGGGAGCTGACGAGCCCGCGAAGGACCAGCCCGTGGGGGACAAGTCCGTGGACGAGGCCGACGCCGACGCCGGCGCCGAAGACGCGGGGGCCGCAGGTGCCGGGGTCGGCGACGACAGCGCCGGAGGTGACGGTGCCGGAGGTGACGGTGCCGAGCGGCCCGAGGAGCGGTTGGAGCGGGCCGTGCGGGCGGCCGAGCAGGCGTTGATCGAGTTCGAGATCGCGGTGGAGACGTTCCGGGTCGAGGTGGAGAACTTCTCCCGGCTGCACCACCAGCGGCTCGGCCCGATGTACTCGCGGCTCGACGAGCTGGAGGCGCAGATCGCCGAGGCGCGGGCCGCGAGCACCGGTGACCCGGAGGACCAGCGCAAGGCTCAGGAGGCGCGGGCCAGGGTCATGCCGATGCCGGGCATCGAGGAGCTGTTCCACGACTGGCTCGACTCGGACGGCCTGTCCCCGGAGGCCTCGGCCATGCTGACCGAGCAGCCGGTGCGTCCGCCGCAGCGGGTGCGGCCGAGCGACGAGGCCCGCAAGCTCTACCGGGAGCTCGTCCGCAAGGCACACCCCGACCTGGCCCAGGACGACAAGGAGCGCGCGCGGCGCGACGAGTTCATCTCCCGCGTCAACGCCGCCTACGGCCGTGGGGACGAGGTCCTGCTCCGGGAGCTGTCCGAGGAGTGGGCCGCCGGTCCGGTGCCCGAGGAGTGGCGGCCCAGTCGCAGCGAGGAACTCTACGCCCGCCTTGAGTGGCTCGCCCAGCGCAAGGAGTTGCTCTCCCTCGTGGCCCGGGACCTGGAGGAGAGCGCGATCGGCGGGATGCTCAAGATCGCGCCGGACGACCCCGACCGGCTGCTGGAGGAGATCGCCGAGCAGCTGCTGGCGCAGGTGAGTGAGCGCGAGGCGGAGCTTGCGGGGCTGCTCGGCAGCGGTGACTGACCGCTCGGCAGTGGTGCCTGACCGCTCGGCTGCGGCACCGAGCGGACTTGTGCGCGTGGCGGGTCGGGTAGCGTCGGGACCATGAGTTTCGGAGCTGGTGTGCCCACGGTCGAGGTCGGGGATCTCGCGGACGGAGACTTTCTGCTGGACGTCCGGGAGGACGACGAGTGGCAGGCGGGTCACGCCGAAGGGGCACTGCACATCCCCATCAGTGAGTTCGTCGCCCGTTACGGCGAGTTGACCGAGGCGGCGCCGCAGGACGGCAGGATCAACGTGATCTGCCGCTCGGGTGGCCGGTCGGCGCAGGTCGCGATGTACCTGGGCCAGCAGGGCGTCGACGCGGTGAACGTCGCGGGCGGCATGCAGGACTGGGCGGCCAAGGGCCGCCCCGTGGTGAACACGGAGGGGCAGCCGGGGTTCGTGCTGTAGCGGGGCGGGCGGCCCAGGACGGAAGTCGGTCGTTCCGGATCAGGCCAGAGGGTGTGCCGCCAGCAGGTCGCCCAGTGCTTCCTCGTGTGCCGCCGCCGGGCCGAGCGAGAGTTCCAGGTGCTTGGCCCACGCGTGATACCGGTGCAGCGAGTAGTCGGTGTCCGCGCCGAAGCCCCCGTGCAGATGCTGCGCGGTCTGCACGACACGGCGTACGCCCTCGGAGGCCCAGATCTTGGCGACGGCCACGTCACCGGACGCGGGCAGCGCCCCGCCCGCCCCCGTGTCGATCCGCCACGCGGCCTGCCAGAGGGTCGCCTCCATCGCGCGCAGATCGATGTAGCGGTCGGCGGCCTGCACGGCCACGGCCTGGAACGTGGCGACCGGGAAGCCGAACTGCTCCCGCTTGCTGGTGTATTCGCTCGTCATGCCGAGTACCCGCTCGCCCAGCCCGAGCGCCAGCGCGCAGGTCCCGGTGGTGAGCAGGTTCCGCAGCCACTCCCAGGCACCGTCGGCGACGATGACGTCACGGGCGGGGATCCGTACGGAGTCCAGGCGGAGTTCGCCGAGGAGTTCGCCCGTCGTCGAGATCTGCTCGGCTAGCACAGTGCCCTCGTGGCCGGAGGGTACGAGGGCGAGCACGGAGCGGCCCGAACCGGTGCTCAGCGCGGGCACGAGGACGAAGTCGGCGTTCCGCGCCCAGGGAACGGCTGTCTGCAGACCGTCCAGCACCCACGCGTCGCTCTCCTGCCGTGCGCTCACGGCGAGTTCGGCGCCGTCGTGGCCGGTGCGCCCGCTCGCGGCGACGGTCAGTACCGCCTCTCCCCGGCCGGCCCGCGCGAGCAGATCGGCCTTCAACTCCTCGCCGCCGTATGCCTGTACGGCGACGGCGGCCGCCGTGTTCTCCAGCAGCGGCACCCGTGCGAGTACCTTCGCCGACTCGCGCAGCACCAGGCACAGGGCGACGGCGTCCAGGCCGGCGCCGCCGTGGCGCGCGTCGAGCAGCAGGCTCAGCAGGTCCGCTTCGGCGAGCCGGCCCCACAGAACGCGGTCGAAGTCGTCCGCGACGGCGCCCGCGGTGAGTGCGGGGCTCGGCACGCCGTCCGGCGCGACCCCCGCGAAGACCGCCTTCGCCGCCTCCACGGCCGCCTGATGTTCCTCGGTGAAGGTGAAGTCCACGGTCCCGTCCTCCCTGTTTGATCCGTCGAGTCGGCCCGGCGGAGCGTCAAGATAGAACAGGTTCTACAAGAAGGGAACGGAGGGAACGGAGGGAACGGTGGCGGCTCTGTCGTCGTCCACGGGCAGGCGGGCCGTAAGGTGTCCACCGCTGTGGATGACCCTGTGACCGCTGTGCCCCCTGGGCTGTGCCGGGCGGGTGGGCCTGAGTACCGTTCCGGTGCGGCCGTCGCGGGACTGGCCGCCATATCGGAGCAGACATGCGGAAACGGGGCGCAATGGACGCGTACGACGAGGGTGCGACCGCCCGTCCCGTGCCGAGCCTGTCTCTCATACACCTCT
>NZ_LIPP01000189.1 GCF_001418335.1 Streptomyces aurantiacus
CACCGCGGCGACCATCGAGAGGCCGCGTCCGCAGGTCGCGGAGGAGGTGGCGTCCCGCACCTCGGGAAGGCGGGGGTCGCGGTCGTGCACCGAGACCGTGAGCTGGTCGAGCAGCAGCTCGATCTCCACGGTGCACAGCTTGTCGGGCCGGGCGTGCAGGTGGACGTTGGTCAACAGCTCGGTCACACCGAGCGCGGCCCGGTCTATCAACGGATCCAGATGCCAGTAGCGCAACTGCGCAGATACGATTCTGCGGACCTGGCCGATCCGCGACGGCAGAGCGTCCAGCTCCACCGTGCAATGCCTGCTTGGCTGGCTGATCACGGCTGCGACTCCCCGAATTGAGGTCCGGAAGAAGACGAGTGCGGATCCAGCGGGCTGCCTGCGCGCGCCGACCGCCTGCTGTCGGTGTCCGGCGGGCTGGTTCGCAGCGTGATCGCCGGTAAACCCAGAGTGACGTGAGAACAGAGTGGCTCAGGAGGTACGACTCCGCAACTCGCGATGGTCTCGACGGGCGGCCGGGCGGCCGGGCGTACGGCGGCCCGCGCGGACCTCAGTGCCTGCGCCCCGCCGCTTTGCGTACGGCCTCGATGAAACGGTGGGCCGCCGGCGGTCCTGGTTCCCCCGGAGCCGGGTCGTGTTCGCCCAGGGTGAGCAGATAGCGGGTGCCGTTGACGTCCGCCAACGCCCGGTCCTCAGCGGCGAACCAGGGCTTCGACGCCCGGACCGCCTGTACCGGCGCGCTGTCGATCTCGCTGCCGTAACTGGTGAGCAACTCCAGCCTGCCGTCGCTGATCCGGACCTGCCCGGCCCGGGTGAGCGAACGTAGCCTCTTCCCGATCCGCACGCCCGTGGCTGTGAACTCCGGCTCCGCCATGTGCTCCGCCCCCTTGTGCGCTTCGGCCGTGCCCTGTCGTGGTTCCGGTCGCTGATTCGTCGTGGCTCCGTCGTGGTTGCGCGTGATGGTGGGTCCGGGCGCGGATCCCGCTCCAGTGCCCGTCCCGGCTTCCTGTTCCCGTACGCGTTCCCGGCGCCGTCGTCGCCGTTCGTGACCGGCGCCCGTGCGGGCGGTCTGCACCGGCGCCCGTGCGAGCAGTCTGCCCGCGTGAGGCGACGAGCACCAGTGCGCCGGGCGGCGTGGCACATGCCGTCCGGCGCACTCGCGCGAATGCGCCCCCCCGACCGCGCCCCGGCCGCCCCGGAGCCGCTCCCCGGTCGACGGCACCAGCGCTTTCTTTGAGGTGCTCAAAGGACTGTTTATGCAGGTGAGAAGCGTGGGGAAGGTGCCTATGATCGAGGTGTCCGACCACGTGACCCGACGTCGGCGCAACCCGAAGGAGCCCCGCCGTGAGCACCCCACAGCAGGCCCGCCCCCATGAGCCGACGGCCACCCTCGATGTCGATCACAGCGACGGGGAGTACCGGCACTGGCTCAAAGAAGCCGTGCGGAAGGTCCAGGCCGACGCCAACAGATCGGCCGACACCCACCTCCTGCGCTTCCCGCTGCCCGAGCGCTGGGGCATCGACCTGTACCTCAAGGACGAGTCCACCCATCCCACAGGCAGCCTCAAGCACCGGCTGGCCCGCTCGCTCTTCCTCTACGGCCTGTGCAACGGCTGGATCCGTCCCGGCCGCCCCGTCATCGAGGCATCCAGCGGCTCCACGGCCGTCTCCGAGGCGTACTTCGCGAGCCTGATCGGTGTGCCCTTCATCGCCGTCATGCCCCTCACCACGAGCGCCGAGAAGTGCCGGCTGATCGAATTCCACGGCGGACGGTGCCACTTCGTCGACGACCCGCGCACGATGTACGAGGAGTCGGCGGCCCTCGCGGCCGAGTCCGGCGGTCACTTCATGGACCAGTTCACGTACGC
>NZ_LIPP01000019.1 GCF_001418335.1 Streptomyces aurantiacus
GAGTTGAGCGGCACCAGGGGGGCCGCGGAGGCAGCGGGGCCGGGACGGGACGGCAACAGCAACGGGAGCAGGAGCGGGAACGGGCATGACGAACACTCGGGCGGCCGACCTGCTCACCACCTGGGAGGCCGGGCTCGCCCAGGCCCCGTCCGGGCGCGCCCTGTTGCTGCACCGTGCCGCCCGCCCCGACACCGGGGGCGAGACGCTGTCCGCGCTCCCGGTGGGCGAGCGGGAGGCCGACCTGTTCACGCTGCGCCGGGCCCTGTTCGGCGAAAGGATGCAGGTCCGCCTCGCCTGCCACGCCTGCGGCGAGGACATGGAATTCGACCTGGACGCCGGGGAACTGGCCCGGTCCGCAAACACTCCCGCACGCACTTCCGCACGTACTCCCGTAAGCACTCCTGCGGGTAATCGTGCGGGTAATCGCGCCCAGTCCTCGGTCCGGGTGGCCGAGGACGGCTGGGAGATCGAGTTCCGGGTGCCGAGTGTCGCCGACCTGACGGCGGCGGCCCAGCACCCGGATCCCCGGCGGGCCCTGCTGGAGCGGTGCCTCGTCTCGGCGGTGCGCGACGGGGCGGAGGTTCCCGCCGGCTCGCTGCCCGAGGCGGTGCAGCGCCGCCTCGCCGTGGCGGCGCAGGAGGCCGACCCGGGCGCGGACGTCACGCTCAACGTCAACTGCCCCGAGTGCTCGGCGGCCACCCGCGCCGAACTCGACATCGCCTCCTACCTCTGGACCGAACTGGACGCCTGGGCGCGCGACACGCTCCTCGACGTCCATCTGCTCGCCACCGCGTACGGCTGGAGCGAGCCGGAGATCCTGGCGCTGAGCCCGCTGCGGCGCCGCTACTACCTGGAGCTGTGTGCCGATGTCTGACCCCCTGGGAGGGCGCCCCGAGGAAGAACGGGCGTCCCGCGCCCCCGACTTCTTCGACCGGCTCCTCGCCCGGCACACCCCGGCCGCCGTGCCGCCCGCGAACGTGGTGCGGCTGCGACCGCGCCTGGCCGGACCCTTCGAACGAGCCGAGGCGGTACGGGCCGACGGGCCCGACCCCGAGCAGGACACCCGGGGACCGCTGTGGCCCACCTCGAACCAAGTCCCGCGCGGAGAGGGCGACGTGGCCGACTCGACGGTGCGGGAGATCCAGTTCCGTACGGAGCGCGAGCGGACGGTCGTACGGCCCGGCCGGGCGCCGTCCGACGAACCGGCGTCCCGGCCCCCGGCGCGGGACCTGCCCGAGACACCGCTGCTGCGGCCCGCCACCGTGGTGGTACCGGCGCCGCGACCGGTTCCCGACGCGGCCCGGCGCACCGCCGGGCGGGGTGAGCCGGAGCGGGCCTTCGCCCAGAGCGCGGTGTCCGTGTCCCTCCCCTCGGGCGCGGATGCCGTTCCCCCTGCCGCCGTGTCCGCCGCGCTGCGACCCAGCGTCGCGGACACGGCGGCGGCCCGCGACGCCGTACGACAGGGCGCGGGCCGCCGGCCCGGGCGCGGCGGAGAGCAGGTGGTCCAGGTGCAGATCGGGCGCCTCGAAGTGACAGCGGCGGGTGCGTCCCCGGGCAACGGCGACGGGAGCCGACGGCCCGCCCCGACCGGGCGCCCGGCGGCGAGTCTGAGCCTGGCGGACTACTTGGCGAGGGGGTCGCAGTGAGGTACACGCCCAACGGACGACGACGGACCGAGGAGCTGACGTCATGAGCAACGCACTCGCCATCGCCCACGTCACCCAGGCCCTCGCCCTGCTGATCGAGGCCAACCTGCAGCCCGAGATCGACATGGCCGTCAAGGTCGAGCCGCGCAAGCCGTCGGCCGACCCGCCCGCCGACCCCACGATCACCGTCTTCCTCTACCAGGTCACCCCCAACACCTCGCAACGGGGCCACGACCTGCCGACGCGCGCCCCGGACGGCACGCTCCTGAAGCGGCCCGCCGCGGCGCTGGACCTGCACTTCCTGATCAGTGCGTACGGCGACGAGACGGAACTGGTCGGCCAGCGGCTGATCGGCTCCGTCGTGCGCACGCTGCACGCGATCCCCGTCCTGCCGAAGGACATCATCGAACTGGCCGGGGAGAAGCCCTACTTGGCGGACAGCGACCTCGCCGAGGCGGCGCAGCGGGTGCGGTTCACGCCGACGGTGATGGACATCGACGAGACCTCGAAGCTGTGGGGGATGCTCCACCAGACCCCGTACACCCTGTCCGTCGTCTATCAGGCGGCGCTCGTCTTCATCGAGGGCCGCGAGACACCGGTGCCGGCCAAACCGGTGGAGCGGTCGTCGATACGGGTGCTGCCGTTCGGCGCGCCGGGAGCGCCGGGAGCGCCGGGAGCCCCGAGCGCGCCTGGGACGCCGGTTCAGCCGGGCGGACCGGAGCGGCAGAAGGCGGGCGACGCGTCCGGAGCCGCCCAGCCCGTCGCGAAGGCACCGGCCAAGGTGCCCGCGAAGGCGCCGGCGAAGGCCGTCGCCAAGGCACCGGCCCGCCCTCGCAAAGAGGCACAGGCCGGCAAGGCGGTCCCGGCGGGCAAGCGTGCGCGGGGTGCGCGGGGCGTGGCCAAGAAGACGGCGCCCGCAAAGCCGACGGGCCCCGCAGCCGGTTCCGCGGCGGACTCTCCGGCGGACTCCCCGAAGGCCGACGACGGGGGCAGGTGAGGGTGGCATGGGTACGTACGAGACGGGCGCGGCGAACGCGACGCACGCGGAGGGCACCCCGGGCGGTGGCAGCCCGACCCTGACCGCTGAGATCGGGCGTGTCCTCGCCCGGGTCGACACCCACGCGGCCCGCGCGACGGAGCCGACGAGTACGGGTACGGGTACAGGTACGAATGCGGGCGCCGGCGCCGGCAGCCCCGTACAGCATCCGACGGGTCCGGCGGCGGAGTCGGCGGCGGGTTCGGCGGCAGGACCGACGACGAGGCACCTCGACGCGCTCGTCACCTGCTTCGGCCTCACCCCGTTCGAGCGCGACCTCGTACTCCTCACCGCCGCCTACGAGTTGGACGCCACGACCGCCTCCCGCTGTGCCGCGGCGAGCGGTGACCCGGAACGCGCGTACCCCACGTTCTCGCTCGCCCTGGCCGCGCTCGCCGAACCGCACTGGAGCGCCCTGACGCCGGTCGCCCCCCTGCGGCGCTGGCGTGTCGTCGAGCCGGCCGACGACTCGCGCCTGACGATGTCCCGGCTGCGGCTCGACGAGCGCGTCCTGCACTTCCTCCTCGGCTCGCCCTACCTGGACGCACGCCTGCACGGCCAGTTGCGCCGCACCCCGGTCCCCGAGGAGCTTCCGCCGTCGTACGACCTGGCCGCGAGCCGGGTCGCCACGGCCTGGACGACGGGTGCGCGGCCGGACGCGCCGCTGCTCGTCGAGGTGGTCGGCGGTGACCTGCGCAGCCGGGCCGACATCGCCGCCGCAGCAGCCGCACAGTCCGGGCTCGCGCTGTACGCGATGAACGCCGAGGACATCCCCACGGACCCCGCGGAGCGCGACCGGCTGGCCCGGCTGTGGCAGCGCGAGGCGATCCTGCTGCCCGCCGCCCTGCTGGTGGAGGCCGGTGAACTCGACCGTGACCAGCACGCGGCCACCGACGCGTTCCTCGCCGGGGCCGCCGTACCCGTCGTGGTGTCGAGCCACGATCCGCGGCGGACGGACCGGCCGCACGGTGAGCGGGTGGCCGTGCCGCGTCTGGACGACGAGGAGCAACTCGGCCTCTGGGTCGACGCGTTCGAGGACATCGCCGAGATAGCTGAGAGCGAACTGCGGGCGCTGGTCGCGCAGTTCCAGCTGCCGCCCCATGTCGTACGAGCCGCTGCCGCCGCCGTACGCCGTGATCTGCCCGGTGAGGACGAACGGGATGAACGGGGTGAACGGGACGCCGGTCGACTCGCCTGGCGTGCCGGGATGAACGAGGCCCGGGTCGGCATGGACGAACTGGGCCGCCGTATCGAGCCCGACGCGGGCTGGGACGACCTCGTGCTGCACGAACGGCAGACGAGTGTGCTGCGCGAGATCGTCGCGCACGTGCGCCGGCGGGCGACCGTCCACCAGGAGTGGGGATTCGCGGCGACCCTGCGCCGGGGGCTCGGCGTCACCGCGCTGTTCGCGGGCGGCTCGGGCACGGGCAAGACGCTCGCCGCCGAGGTCATGGCCAAGGAGCTCGGCCTCGACCTCTTCGTCGTCGACCTGTCCCAGGTGGTCAGCAAGTACATCGGCGAGACCGAGAAGAACCTGCGGAAGGTCTTCGACGCCGCCGAGGCCGGCGGCGCGCTCCTCCTCTTCGACGAGGCCGACGCCCTCTTCGGCAAGCGCAGCGAGGTCAAGGACAGCCACGACCGGTACGCCAACCTCGAAGTCAGCTATCTGCTGATGCGCATGGAGGCGTACCGGGGTCTGGCGATCCTCACCACCAACATGAAGAAGGCCCTGGACACGGCGTTCATGCGGCGGATCCGTTTCGTCGTCGACTTCCCGTTCCCGGCCGAGCACGAGCGCGCCGAGATCTGGCGCCGGGTGCTGCCGCCGCAGACCCCGGTGAAGGGCATCGAGCCGGAGCTGCTGGCCCAGCTGACCGTCGCGGGCGGCTCGATCCGCAACATCGCCCTGTCCGGCGCCTTCCTCGCCGCCGAGGAGGGCGACCGCGTGCAGATGCGGCACATGCTCGCCGCGGCCCGTACCGAGTACCTGAAGCTGGAGCGGTCCCTGACGCCGGGGGAGGTCCGGGGATGGGTGTGAGCAGGCCACTTCGGGAGAGCGCGGCCGGTCGTCCCGAGCCGCGCGAGATCCGCGTCGACATCGGCGAGCTGGTCCTGGACGGCTTCGGCACGTCCGTGGATCCGGCGCGCGTATCGGCGTCGTTCGAGCGGGAGTTGACCCGGCTCGTACGGGAACACGGGGTGCCGCTGGCCGCGGACGGAGCTGTGTCGGTGGACGGGGTCTCGGGGCTGCCCCCGATGCCCGCCGGGCTGTCCGCGCGCCGCCTCGGTCAGGAACTGGCCCGCGCCGTGCACGCGGGGCTCTCGGGCCGCGGGGAGGTGACGCGATGACGGCCTCCAACACCCAGGACTCCCAGGCGGCCGAGCAGGCCGCCGCCGAGCGACGCCGCAAACGCAAGGAACGCGCGGCGAAGAACCGCGCGCCCGAGCCGAAGAACATGGTCAGCGGGGCCGGGCAGCCGCTGGACACCGGTGTGCGCCGGGAGCTGGAGGAGCAGCTCGGCCACGATCTGGGCTCCGTACGCCTGCACACCGACCGCGACGCGGGTGCTCTCACCGGCATGCTGGGCGCGGACGCGGTGGCGGTGGGCCGGGACATCTTCTTCGGCGAGGGCCGGTTCCAGCCGGGAACGGAGCAGGGCCGCGCCCTGCTCGCGCACGAGCTGCTGCACACGATCCAGCACCCGTTCGCCAGCGGTACGTTGGTGGCGGGCCGTGACCTGGGCCAGGTCAGCGCGCCGCACGAGGCGGCCGAGCGTGCCGCCGAGGAGACCGCCCAGGCGGTGGCACGCGGCGAGCAGGCGCCCGAGATCGCCCCGGAGGCCAACACCCCGGCGTGGATGCGCTTCACCACCGTCGACGCCGACCGCAACCGGCTGGAGCACCTCGACCCCGCCACGCTGGTCGACCGTCTGGCCAACACGGTCGTCCGGTCGCTCCGTACCGACCCGACGGACAGCGCGCAACGCGTGCGCGCCTCGCTGGCCCAGCTCTCGGAGGAGCTTCAGGAGCGCGTACTGGATCGCCTGGAGCACCGGCTGCTCACCTCTGAGCACGACTTCGTGGTGGACCTGGTCACGGAGATCGACCTGGACGGCCGGGCGGAGAGTGTGGCCACCGCCCGGCAGCGCGGCCTCCTCGCTCCGGAGGTCGAGGAGGACGCGGCCGACGACGTACGGGCGGAGCGGGAGAAGGAGCAGCAGGCCGCCCAGGAGGAGCGGCTGCGCACCGAGCGGACGGGGCCCGCCCCCGGCCCGGAGAAGCAGGACGTCGACGGGGCCGAGGACACCGCTGCCGCCGCGGGCAGTACGCCGGAGAACGCGGGCGGCACGATCCCGCAGGGCGGCACTCCGGGCGCGTACGCAGGGAAGGCGGAGGACGAGAACGGGCCCGTCCCGCGGACGGGCGGGGACGCGTCCAGCCCCAAGGGGGACGGCGAGCAGCCCACCTCGCGCACCTCGCCCGCCGCGCAGTCGGAGCAGAAGCCGGCGCCGGCGCCGGC
>NZ_LIPP01000190.1 GCF_001418335.1 Streptomyces aurantiacus
TTCGGCCTGGATCTTCTCGGTGAGGGGCACGGTCTGCAGGGGGTTGCGGGTGCCGTCGGGGCGTTCCTTGAGGGCGCCGCGGTCGATGTAGTCCTGCACGGAGGCCACATGGAGGCGTAGTCCGTGCTTTTTGACCGTGCGGTCGCGGTATTCGAGGACTTCGGGGAAGTTGTGCCCGGTGTCGACGTGCAGCAGCGAGAACGGCACCGCGGCCGGCGCGAACGCCTTCAGAGCCAGATGCAGCATGACGATGGAGTCCTTGCCGCCGGAGAAGAGGATCACCGGTCGTTCGAACTCGCCCGCGACCTCGCGGAAGATGTGTACCGCCTCGGACTCCAGCGCGTCCAGGTGCGAGAGCGCGTACGGGCTGTTGGTCCCCTCCTCGGCGACATCAGCGACATCGGGGACGTCGGGGACAGTCGTCGGCAGGGTCGTCGCGGGACTCACACCAGCCCCCTGGCCGCCAGCACCGCGTGCACCGAGTCCGCGGACTGCTCGGGAGTCTGTGACCGCGTGTCCAGTGCGAGCGCCGGTTCGAGCGGGGGCTCGTACGGGTCGTCGACCCCCGTGAGACCGGTCAGCCGGCCGGCCGCCTGGCGTGCGTACAGGCCCTTCACGTCCCGCTCGCTGCACACCTCGACCGGCGTGGCGACATGCACCTCGAAGTACGGCGTCCCGCTCGCCTCGTGCCGTTTGCGCACCGCCTCGCGGCTGTCGGCGTACGGGGCGATGACGGGGACGACGGCGAGGACGCCGTTGCGGGCCAGCACCTCGGCGACCAGGCCGATGCGCTGGACGTTGGTGTTGCGGTCCTCGCGGGAGAAACCGAGGCCCGCGGAGAGGAAGCGGCGGATCTCGTCACCGTCGAGCACCTCCACGCGATGCCCCTCGGCGCGCAGCCGGCCGGCGAGGAAGCGGGCGATCGTCGTCTTGCCCGCGCTCGGCAGCCCGGTGAGCCAGACCGTGGCCCCCTGTGCGCCAGGAGGCTTCTGACGGCCCCTTGCCGTGGTGGTCATGCGTGGCGTCCTTTCGCGGCGTCCGCGGTGCGGTGCCGTTGTTCGGGGAGGTCGGGGGATGCGCCGGGCCCGCCGGATCGGCCGGGCTCACCGGGTTCACAGGAGTCGTTCGGCGCGTCGGGCGTGCCGAGTTCGCCGAAGAGGGCCTCCCAGCGGGGGTGCACCGCGTCCGGGCCGTACGAGGCGGCTGTCAGGACGGCGGCGACGCCCATGTCCGCGCGCAGCGCCCGGTCGTCCATCAGCCTGGCCATGGCGTCGGCGAGCGCGTCGGGGTCCTCGGGCGGGACCAGCAGGCCGTCGACGCCGTGGGTGAGGACGTCCGAAGGGCCGGTCGGACAGTCGAAGGCCACCACCGGCAGCGAGTGGCTCATCGCCTCGATCATCACCATCGGCAGCCCCTCGAAGCGTGAACTGAGCACGTAGAACGAGGCCTTGGCGAGTTCGTCGTCGAGCCGGTCCGTGTGGCCCATCAGGAACACGTGGTTGTAGAGGTGGTGCTCCTCGATGAGCGCCCGCAGTTCGGCCCGCTTCTCGCCGCTGCCGTAGATCCTCAACTGCCAGTCGGGGTACGTCTCGACGAGCCTCGCCCACGCGGGGATCAGCAGGTCGAAGCCCTTCTGCGGGAAGAGCCGCCCGGCCGCCACCGCGATCTTCGAGCGGTGGTCCGAGGGCACCTGGTCGAGGGAGTGCACGGCGTTGGGGATGCGGGCCACCCGGGCGCCGGGCAGCAACTGCTCGTACTCCTCGCGGTCCCGTTCCGTCAGGACGGCGACCGCGTCGAAGCGCGGGTAGGTCTCCCGGATGCGTCGCTGCACGTCGCGCTTGTGCGTGCCGTGGTTCATGTGTTCCTGCGCCACCCGCACCACGCCGCCCGTGGCGTGCTCGGCGGCCAGGAAGTTGAGCGCGGGCCGGGTGGTCACGAGGATGCCGTCGCGCAGCGAGGAGAGGTACGCGATCAGCCGCCGCTCCACGTACCGGTTGAAGTAGCGGTAGCCGAACTCGCCCGGCGGGATGTGCCGCGCGGGCCGTTCGGTCAGCCGTGCCCGGCGCCACTCCCGGTAGCGTCCGGTCATGCCTTCGGCGGGGGTGCGGGCGTCCTCGCGCAGGTCGACGACCGTGGTGACGTGGACGCGTGGGTCCAGCGGGAACTGGAGGTCGTCCCGGCGGCGCAGCGCGCTGACCAGCTCGACCTCCCAGCCCGCCTGCACGAGGGAGTTGGCCTGGTTCATCACCGTACGGATGGTGCCGCCGCGGCCGTACGCGTGCAGCAGCAGATAGCGGACCTTCGGCCGCGCCGGCGTACGTGTCCGATGGCCGGCTGTTTGCTGGCCCGTCATATGGCGGCCTCCGTATGCCACTCCGTACGACGCTCTGTACGGCACTCCAGCGAGAGGTTGTCCTTCACTGTGTAGTACGGGCGCACGCGCAGACCGCGTACGCGCTGCTCGGGAAAGACCATGATCTTCTTCTTGCCGTGGATGTCGTCGAGTTGCCGGCCGGCCCGCAACCGGGCCCTGCCGTCGGTGAGATGGATGTCCCACTCCTCGACCTCGACCTCGGCCGTCCCGGTCGTCCCGGTGGGTTCCGAGGTCACCAGGTCGGCGATGGGCAGCTCGCTCTCGAAGCGGTCGCCCTTCACGTGTGTGGGGTAGTCGAGGTGCCGGGCCGTGTGGCCGCGGCGGGTGAGCAGCAGCCGCCAGTCGCCCTCGGCGGGACATCCGTGGATGCGTCCGACGAGCCGGACGTGCCCGTCGCGCGGCCATACCTCCGCTATCTCGGCGTGCGGCTTCAGCGGCTTCAGCGGCTTCACGAGCTGTACCCCCAGGCCGCGCACATGGGCCGCAGCAGTTCCGGGATCTCGTCCTCGGCGGGCAGTTCGCGTCCGCTCTGCACCCGGCCGGTGCGGATCTTGTCCCGCCAGTCGCCGAGGCCCTTCACCACCTGGCTGTCGTCCCGCCTGCCGTAGTCGAGCATCGACGGCTCGAAGCGGACGTCGAGGAAGGCGCAGAGTGCGCGCAACTCCTTCTCGGCGTCGGCGGTGAGGTCCTCGTAGCGCACGGTGTGGCCGCCGGTGGTCGCCCCGCGGGCGTTGTCGACGGCCTTCATGTAGCGCAGCGCGTCGGCCGCCGCCTCGTCGAAGGTCCGCTTGCCGGGGTCGCCCTCGTGCCAGGACCGGGCGATGGACACCGGATGGCGGAGCAGGAAGACGAAGCGGGCGTCGGGCCAGCAGTCCCGGATGCGCCGGTGCACGAACGCGTTGCTGGGCGTCTTCTCGACGATGACGTCCTTGCCCGACCTGACCAGCTCCCGGTGCATGACCCGGTCCCAGAGCAGGTGCTCCAGGTCGCCGCGCTCCAGGTCGAGGGCGCTCATGGCGCGCTGCGACAGTCTGCTGCCGAAGTCGACCTCCAGGCGGCGGATGTGCAGCTCGTGCGGGGAGTACAGCTGTGAGTGCGCGTCCAGGAGCATCCGCAGCAGCGTCGAGCCGGAGCGCACGGGAGACATGATGAAGACCGGCCGCCGCAGCAGCCGGTCCGTGGCGAGGTCCCCGGGCGCCGGACATCGGTACACCGGCGTGGGCCGCTTCCCGGGTTTCGCCCCGGTCCCTTTCGGCTGTGGCGGCGCGGTGGCGGGAGCGGCGGGAGCGGCCCGGCGCACCTGAAGGCCGGTGGTGGCGGAGAGCGCCCGGTTCAGATTGCCCATCAGACTCATGGGCCCCGACGCTAGGTAAGGATTATGAGAAGAGGGCCTGAGTGACCTGAGCGTTCCCTTAGCGCCATGGATTGTGGCTCACGTCACATGAGTTGAGGTTTGGGAACGTCGTCGGGTACGCCCGCGAAGGCCGCGCCGGCGTCCCGCAGTCGCTCGTGCAGGGCCCGGAAGACAGCCGCGGAGCGGGCTCCGGGCCAGTCCTGGGGCAGCAGTGAGGGGGGCAGCCCCGGATCGGCGTACGGGAGGTGGCGCCAGGAGTCCAGGGCGAGCAGATAGTCGCGGTACGCCTCCGCCTCCGGGGTGTCGGCCCGCGCCTCCCAGTCGTGCAGCACGCGCGCGTGGCGGTCGAGGAACGCCTCGTGCTGCTTGGCGATCGCGGCCAGGTCCCACCAGCGGGCGACCGCGTCCGCCGTCGGCGCGTAGCCCAGGTGCTCGCCGCGGAAGAGTTCCACGTACGCGTCGAGCCGCAGCCGTTCCAGCGTGTGGCGGGTCTCTTCGTAGAGGCGGGCCGGGGCGAGCCACACCCCGGGGGCGGCCGTTCCGAAGCCGAGGCCGGACAGGTGCGAGCGCAGCACGTGACGTTTCTGCCGCTCGGACTCCGGTACGGAGAACACGGCGAGCACCCAGGTGTCGTCCTCGGGCGGCGAGGCCACGTAGACCCGGCGGTCGCCGTCGTCGAGGAGTTGCCGCGCGTCCGGCGACAGGACGTACCCGGCCGCGCCCGCCGCCGTACGGGCCGGTACGAGCAGCCCGCGGCGTTTCAGCCGGGACACCGACGAACGCACGGAGGGCGCGTCCACGCCGGCCGCGGCGAGGAGCCGGATCAGTTCGGCCACGGGTACGGGGCCGGGGGTGAAGCGGCCGTACGCGCCGTAGAAGGTGACGATGAGGGACCGGGGGGCGTGCTGCTCGGACACGTTGATCACTCTAGATCGTCACCGTCACGCAAGATCGCCATCCGGGGCAGGGGGATCACGTCAGGAGCGTATCGATTTCTTGACGGCAGTCAAGAGTGCGCGATATCCGGCGACCTTGGCCGGCGGGCCGCTCTCGTGTCCTCGCCGGCGTTCGAGGAAGGAGGAAGGAGAAAGGAGGAAGGTGGGGGATCAGGCGGCGATGGTCAACTGCTCGGCCGGCACCCGGTGCGGACCGACGACCTGCCCGTCGGGCAGCAGCGCACCGGTGTCGTCGAAGACGATCGCGCCGTCGCACAGCAGGGACCAGCCCTGTTCGGGGTGCGCGGAGACGATGTGCGCGTCGCCGCGGTGGCCGCGGTCGCTGCGGTCGAAGCGGCCGGCGGACGGGCACGAAGACTGGTGAGAACACATGGTGAGCCTCCACGTGTGGGAAGTTGGGCGGCGTTTTCGCCGCCCTTACGGATAGACCATGCGCCTGCCGCGAACTCATCGGAACAGCCGGACGGGAAACGTGACAACACGCGGACAACACTCGGACGAGTCCAGGACGGACGGTGCGGACTCGCCACCAAAAGGGTGACGATCACACCCGCGGGCGCGCCGGGCCGGTACCTGTAAAGGCCCCACCCCAGGAGGTACTCCGATGCGATTCCACCAGGTCATGGCCACCGCCGCCACTGCGGCGCTGCTGCTGCTCACCGCTCCGTCCGCGGGCGCGCTGTCCCAACCGGCCGCCCCCGTCGGCCTGTCGGAGACGGTGACCGTCGACCCGAAGGGCCGCCTCGCCGCGGACGGCACCGTCACACTGTCCGGCACCTACCGCTGTACGGGCGGCAGCGGCCCGGTCTTCGTCAGCTCCTCGCTGAGCCAGGGCGAGGCCAACTCGCGCAAGGGTGTCGGCGGCACGACCGCGGTCTGCGACGGCGCCGAACACCGCTGGACGAACACCGACCGCACGGAACCGGGCCGGTTCAAGCCCGGCGCGGCGAAGGTCCAGGCGACGCTGATGGAACTGCGCTCCGGCGGCCTTCCACTGCCGATGTTCCACGCGGCGCGGGAGCAGGACGTGACACTCGTCCGCTGACACCGCCGCACCCGCGCCCGGTTCAGCCGGCCCGCGTCGGCGGCGACGATCCGACCCGGCTGCTGGCGCTGCACGAGATCGCCGCCGAGCGTTGGGCGGAGGGACGCCTGGTCACCGCCCCTGTCCCGGAAAGTGGCGCCCCGGAAACCGCCCAGCAGGGCGCTCCGGCGACGTCGGCGCGTACGCCCATGCCGCCGCAGCAGCAGCCGTACAGGGCGGTACCCGCGCGTCGCGGTCACGGCGGGAGCGGTGGCCTTGGTGTGGTGCTGTCCGTCTCCGTGGCGCTCCTGCTGGCCGTGCGGCTCGCCGACGCACGTACCCAGCTCGCAGGAGGAACCACCGCCGTCGACGCGATCTCCACCAGGTCCTGTCCAGCCGGACAGAACCTGGCCGCGGCCTGGCCCGGCCCGGAGGGTTCCGGGGCCGGGCCGGGCCGCGGCTCGCAGTGTTCAGTACTGCTCGGTCTCCACGAAGCCCGCGTCCGCGTCGTCGTCCACACCGATGGCGGCGGTCGGGTCGAATCCGGGCGGGCTGTCCTTGAGGCCCAGGCCCATGCCGGCGAGCTTGGCCTTGACCTCGTCGATCGACTTCGCACCGAAGTTGCGGATGTCGAGCAGGTCGGCCTCGGAGCGGGCGACGAGCTCACCCACGGAGTGCACGCCTTCGCGCTTGAGGCAGTTGTACGACCGAACGGTGAGCTCAAGCTCCTCGATCGGCATCACCAGATCGGCGGCGAGGGCGGCGTCGATCGGGGACGGGCCCATGTCGATGCCCTCAGCGTCGATGTTGAGCTCACGCGCCAGACCGAACAGCTCGACCAGGGTCTTGCCGGCCGACGCCATGGCGTCACGGGGACGCATGGCCTGCTTGGTCTCGACGTCGACGATCAGCTTGTCGAAG
>NZ_LIPP01000191.1 GCF_001418335.1 Streptomyces aurantiacus
GCCGCGGCCCGGCCCCGGCTCACCCCAGCGCCGACTTCACCGCATCAGCCAACCGCCCCGCCACAGACCGAGCCTGATCAATATCCGCCGCCTCGACCATCACCCGAACCAACGGCTCCGTCCCCGACGGCCGCAGCAGCACCCGCCCGGTGGAACCCAGTTCCCGCTCGGCCTCAGCCACCGCGGAGGACAACTCCGCGGACGTCGACACCCGGGACCGGTCGACATCGGGCACATTCACGAGCACCTGCGGCAACCGCTCCATCACGGACGCCAGATCCCGCAACGTACGACCGGTCTGCGCGACCCGCGCCGCGAGCAGCAGCCCGGTCAGCGTCCCGTCACCGGTGGTCGCGTGGTCCAGGATGATCACGTGCCCCGACTGCTCGCCGCCGAGCGCGTAGTCGTGCTCCTTCATCTCCTCCAGCACGTACCGGTCCCCGACCCCGGTCTGCACGAAGGACACGCCTTCGCGCTCCATGGCCAGTTTGAACCCGAGGTTCGACATCACCGTGGCGACAACGGTGTCGGACCGCAGCTCGGAGCGCTCCCGCATGGCGAGGGCGAGTACGGCCAGGATCTGGTCCCCGTCGACCTCCGCACCGGTGTGGTCCACGGCGAGGCACCGGTCGGCGTCACCGTCGTGCGCGATGCCGAGGTCGGCCCCGTGCTCGACGACGGCGGCCTTCAGCAGGCCGAGGTGGGTGGAGCCGCAGCCGTCGTTGATGTTGAGGCCGTCGGGCTCGGCGCCGATCGTGACGATCTCGGCGCCCGCGCGAGTGAAGGCCTCGGGCGAGACCCGCGCGGCAGCGCCGTGCGCCTCGTCGAGGACGACCTTCAGACCGTCCAGCCGGTTCGGTACGGCCGCCAGGAGGTGTTCGGCGTACTGCTCGAAGCCCTCCTCGTACGAGCGGACGCGTCCGACGCCGGCGCCGGTCGGCCGGTTCCAGGGGGCGCCGGTGCGGTGCTCCTCGTAGACGGACTCGATCCGGTCCTCCAGCTCGTCGGCGAGCTTGTGCCCGCCGCGGGCGAAGAACTTGACGCCGTTGTCCGGCATGGCGTTGTGGCTCGCGGAGAGCATCACGCCGAGGTCGGCGCCGAGGGCGCCGGTGAGATACGCCACCGCGGGGGTCGGCAGGACGCCGACGCGCAGCACGTCCACGCCGGCGCTGGCGAGGCCCGCGACCACGGCGGCTTCCAGGAACTCCCCGGACGCGCGCGGGTCCCGTCCGACCACCGCAGTCGGCCGGTGGCCCGCGAAGGTGCCCGCTTCGGCCAGTACGTGCGCCGCCGCCACGGAGAGGCCGAGCGTGAGCTCGGCCGTCAGATCCGCGTTGGCGACACCGCGTACGCCGTCCGTCCCGAAGAGTCGTCCCACTGGTGTCCTCCGAACTTGCTCATATGTGCTCAGACATACTCAGAATGTGCGGCTCGGGCCGAGGGCCCGGTCTCAGTCTCAGTCTCGATCTCGGTCCCCGGTCAGGGGTCCGGTGGTGACGTGGGCCGGGGTCCGGGGTCCGGCTCGGACCCTCCGCCCTTGTCAGGTATATCCCCCGGGCCTGTATATCTCCCAGGTCTGTCCCACACCTGTGTCCGGAAGCCTGCGGCCGGAAGGCCGCGGCACACAGCTGTGCCACACAAGAGGTGACACACGGGCCGTGCCAAAGGTTGCAGTGAACGAGCGTCCAAAATCCTGGTGAACGAACGGCCGACGGCGGTGGTGAACGGCGGTGGTAAAACGAACGCCCCGACGACACAGAACGTGCCGCCGGGGCGATGCGTGCGGAACAGCCGGCGCGATGAACAGCCGACGTGCGATCGAGCGAGATTTAGCGCTTGCTGTACTGCGGGGCCTTACGGGCCTTCTTGAGACCGGCCTTCTTGCGCTCGACCGCACGGTCGTCGCGCTTGAGGAAGCCGGCCTTCTTCAGGGCGCCGCGGTTGTTGTCCACGTCCGCCTCGTTCAGCGAGCGGGCCACGCCGAGGCGCAGGGCGCCGGCCTGACCGGACACGCCGCCACCCGAGATGCGGGCGACAACGTCGTAGCGGTCGTCGAGCTCAAGCACCTTGAAGGGCTCGTTGACTTCCTGCTGGTGCACCTTGTTGGGGAAGTAGTCCTCAAGGGTGCGACCGTTGATCTTCCACTTGCCGGTGCCCGGGACGATCCGGACGCGGGCGATGGCGTTCTTGCGACGGCCCAGTCCTGCGGCCGGCTGCGGGTCGCCGAAGCGGCCCGCGAGGTCGTCCGACTCGGCGGCGTACTCGCCGTCGACGGGGGCCTCGGACTCGGTGGTGTAGCTCTCGACGTCGACAACCTCGGTCTCTTCGACCGGCTGCTCAACGGTGGTCTCGGCCACGATTCTCCTCAGATTCTGTTCTGTCTTAGGGGGTGGTGGCCGGAACTACTGCGCGACCTGGGTGATCTCGAACGGCACCGGCTGCTGTGCAGCGTGCGGGTGCTGGTCGCCCGAGTAGACCTTCAGCTTCGAGAGCACCTGACGGCCCAGGGTGTTCTTGGGGATCATGCCCTTGATGGCCTTCTCGACGGCCTTCTCGGGGTTCTTCGCCAGCAGCTCGTCGTAACGGACGGAGCGCAGACCACCCGGGTAACCGGAGTGGCGGTACGCCATCTTCTGGGTCTTCTTGTTGCCGGAGAGGTGCACCTTGTCGGCGTTGATGATGATGACGAAGTCACCAGCGTCGACGTGCGGCGCGTAGATCGGCTTGTGCTTGCCCCGCAGAATGGTCGCGGCAGTGGTCGCCAGACGACCCAGGACGACATCCTGGGCGTCGATGACGTACCACTGGCGAGTGATGTCGCCGGGCTTGGGGCTGAACGTACGCACGGTCGTGGCCTTCGCTTCTTCAGTGAATGGGTCCTGACATGGACCACCACGGACGATGTACGACAGCCCTGGCGGACCTCGGTGACGCAACCGAGTCCTGCCGCTGGTCATCGGCCCGGTGGACCGGTGTAAGGGCCCCTCACGTGAGAATGAGCAAGCCAATACACATAACGAGACGCAAGAATACCCGCGGTGGCCCGTACGGGTCAAAACGCGCGACCGCCGACAGGCGCCCGCCGGGTTTCAGGGTAGCCCGACACGGGCACGCACGGCCCTCCCCGGGCCATGCTCCGCGCATCCGGAGGACCGGCGCACCCCTTGTCCCGTCTAAGATGCGGCCCATGAGCTTTGGGCAGGGGGGACCCCAGTGGGGTTCCGGGGGATCGGGTTCACAGCCGCCGCAGTGGAGCAATCGGTCTCCCGACTGGGCGGCGTTGGCCGAGGCGTCCGAGACGCGCAACCGGCGCCGCAAATGGCTGCTGATCGGCGGTGGCGCCCTCGCCACCGTCGCCGTGGGCGCGGCCGTCGCCGTGGCCGTGGTCTCGGCGGACAGCGACAAACAGGCCTCGAACAAGCCTGCCTCCCAGCTGCCCGCCACCGCGGACATCCCGTCGAACAGCACCGGTCCCGAACCGTCGTTCGAGGCGACCTCGGCGCCGCCGCCGCTGGACCCGAAGGAGTTCATATCCGACGTGAAGAAGGACACGGCGCCGCTCGCGCCCGACACCTTCTTCCCGGGCACGCAGCTGACGATGGGCGAGGCGGTCTACAAGAAGGGCGCGCTCGCGTCCACGAAGAACTGCGCGTCGGCCGCCCAGGGCACGCTCGGCGCGGTCCTCACCAAGAACGACTGCACCCGCCTCATGCGCGTCACGTACGCGAAGGACGGAGTGGCGGTGACGGTCGGTGTGGCGGTCTTCGACACCGAGGCCAAGGCACTCAAGGCGAAGGTCGACGCCGACAAGCAGAGCGTCGTCCAGTCCCTCAACGGCGAGGGCGTCCCCGTCTTCTGCCGCGCGGCGATCTGCCGCTCGACGACCAACTCGTACGGCCGCTACGCCTACTTCACGGTCGCCGGCTTCACCAACGGCAAGGACGTGACCCAGAAGGACGCCAAGGTCTTCGCGACCGGCGACGACCTGGCCGAGTTCACGTTCCGCCAGATCCGCCGCCGCGGCGAGGCCCAGGCGTCGGAGGCGGCCGACCAGTAGGCCGGCCGCCCCCGGTCACTTGTTCTTCAGCCGCAGCTTCACCGGCACCAGGGCCGACTCCAGCTGCGTGCGCAGGGTCATCTTCGAGACTCCCTCGGTCCGCTCCTCGAAGCGGATCGGGATCTCCACGGCGCTGTGACCGGCCCGTACCGCCTTGTACTTCAGCTCGACCTGGAAGCTGTAGCCGGCGCTGTCCAGGGAGTGCAGGTCCACGTCACGCAGCGCCTGGGCGGACCAGAGGTTGAAGCCCGCGGTGATGTCCCGGATCTTCGTGCCGAGCACCGTACGCGCGTAACGGTTGGCGAAGCGGGACAGCAGGACCCGGTGCGCGCCCCAGTCCTCGTCGAGCGAGCCGCCCTCGACGTACCGGCTGCCGATGACCAGGCCGACGCCCGAGGCCATGGCGGTGCCGAGCATGCGGGGGACCGCTTCCACGGGGTGGCTGCCGTCGGCGTCCATCTGTACGACGTACTCGGCGCCCTCGTCGACGGCGGCGCTCATGCCGGCGACATACGCCCGCCCGAGGCCGTCCTTCTCGGTCCGGTGCAGCACGCTCATCCGGCGCTGCCCGTCCCCGTTGTACTTCTCCGCCAGCTCCTCGGCGATCCGTCCTGTACCATCCGGACTGGAGTCGTCCACTACCTTCAAGTGCAGCCCGCTCAGCGGCAGTTGAAGCACAGCCTCGGCCATTCTCGGCAGATTGGCGGCTTCGTTGTACGTGGGCATCACGATGGTGACCCCCACGCCGTCGAATGTGTCGTACCTCATGTCCTTACCCCTCCCCACCGGGCGCGGGTCTTCCCAGCGCCCGGAACTCCCAGCCCGCCGCGGCCCACTTGGCCCCGTCGAGCACCCCCCTGCCGTCCACGATCCGCGGACGGGAGACCAGTGCGCGCGCCCTCTCCGGCGCGAGTTCGCGGAACTGCGGCCATTCCGTCAGGTGCAGGACGAGATCGGCCCCGCGCAGCGCCTCCTCGGCCGACAGCGCGTACCCGAGCAGCGGGAACGCCTTGCGGGCGTTGTCCATCGCCTCCGGGTCGTAGACCGTGACATCGGCGCCGTCGAGCCGCAGCCGCGCGGCCACGTTGAGCGCGGGCGAGTCGCGGATGTCGTCGGAGTCCGGCTTGAAGGCCGCGCCCAGCACGGCGACCCGGGCCCCGAGAACCGCGCCCCCGCACAGTTCGCGGGCCAGTTCGACCACCCGGTCGCGGCGCCGCATGTTGATCGCGTCGACCTCGCGCAGGAACGCCAGCGACACCCCCAGCTCGTCGGCGCGGTGCGCGAAGGCACGGATGTCCTTGGGCAGACAGCCCCCGCCGAAGCCCACGCCGGCGCGCAGGAACTTCTTCCCGATGCGGTCGTCGTGGCCGATCGCCTCCGCCAGTACGGAGACGTCGCCGCCGGTGGCCTCGCACACCTCCGCCATGGCGTTGATGAACGAGATCTTGGTGGCGAGGAACGCGTTCGCGGCCGTCTTGACCAGCTCGGCGGTCGGGAAGTCGGCGGTGACGACCGGTGTCCCCGCACCGATGACGGGCGCGTACACCTCGCGCAGCAACGTTTCAGCACGCCGCGACCCAACGCCCAGGACCAGCCGGTCCGGCCGCAGGGTGTCCTCGACGGCGAAGCCCTCACGCAGGAACTCCGGGTTCCAGGCGATCTCCGCAGCATGGGTGTCCGCGAGCCGCTGCGCCGTGCCCACGGGCACGGTCGACTTGCCCACGAGCAGCGCGCCCTCGCCGGCGTGCCGGGCCATCGACGCGAACGCCGAGTCCACGTACCGCAGGTCGGCGCCCTCGGAGTCCTTGCGCTGCGGGGTGCCTACGCAGACGAAGTGCACCTGGCCGAAGGCCGCGGCCTCCTCGTAGGACGTGGTGAACCGCAGCCGCCCGCTCGCCGTGTGCTTCGCGAGCAGCTCAGGCAGCACGGGTTCGTGGAACGGCACCCGCCCCGCCTGCAGCGCGGCGACCTTGTCCGGATCGACATCGACCCCGAGCACCTCGTGCCCGAGCTCCGCCATACAGGCGGCGTGGGTGGCACCGAGATAGCCGGTGCCGATGACAGTGAGCCGCATACGGGCGGCCTCCTTAACGTTTCTGCTTGGGGGATGACTGCCCTGCGGCTACTTGCGTTCCAGTACCTGGACCGTGACGCGGTGCAGTTTCACCGTGCGACCGGCCTTGAACCCCTTGTCGATCACGGCCGCGGTCTTCGCGTTCATGCCTTCGAGCAGTGGTTTGCCGTCACGGATCGTCGACACCAGCCACAGCCGGTCCACGTCTGCCAGACAGCCGGCCGGCTTGCGGCACTCGGTGGCGCCGTACGAGCCGTTCTGCTGCGGGGTGAACTCCATCAGCACGTCCTTCGGCGCCTTGGCGTCCCGTAGTTCGTAGGACATGGCGCGGCGCTCCGACAGACCACCGTTGAAGATGATTCCGTCGCCCGGGCGTCGTCCGTCCGTGATGGTGCGGGCCGTTGCGGCGTAGTCCGGCTCATCGTCCAGGTCCTGCTTGGCCAGGTCGATCGCGGGCAGCGCGACGAAGGCGTAGCCGGCTGCGACGGCCGTCACGAGGAAGCCCCCGAGGACCTTCGCGCCCGTACCCGGACGGGCGTCCGGATCCAGCCGGCCGGCCAGCCTGGTGATCGCGGCACTCGTCAGCAGGGCCCAGGCAGGGATGGTGAAGAGCAGGTACCGCGGCAGGAACAGATGGAGCTGGTTGGCCGTCAGGAACGTGACGACGGGCGGCAGCACGGCCCAGGCCGCCAGCATCGGGGCGTACCGCCGGGCTGCCAGCAGCCCCAGCACTCCCACGCCCATGAGGACGCCGCCGGTGATCCACGAGCCGAAGAGCTCCTGCGGATAGCCGATCAGGTCCTGCGTCGTGGTCACGTTCCAGGAGATCTGGCCGCTCTGCCCGGACCCCTGCGCGACCATCGGCAACGTGATGGACAGACCCAGCAGCGCCGCTCCCGCGAAGGCGTAGTGCACGATCCGGTCGCCGCGCTTCTTCACCAGGACGACCAGACACAGGTGCCCGGCGATCACGGACATCGCGACCAGGTGACCGAAGCCGGTCGCCGCGACGGCCAGCGCGTACAGCGTCCAGCCCTTCAGGCTCGGGCGCTCCAGAGCGCGCAGCAGGAGCAGCGTGGCGAGCAGCGCGAAGAAGGTCGCGAAAGCATAGGGCCGCGCCTCCTGCCCGTACCGCGTGACCGCCGGGACCACTGCGAAGAGCAGCCCGGCGAGCAGGCCGGTCCGGACGGTGAACATCCGCCGTCCGAGCAGTCCGACGAGTCCCGCCGACACGGCCATCGCCAGAGCTCCGGGCAACCGCAGCATGGCCGGCGAGTCGCCCGCCACCATGATCCACAGGTGCATGGCCACGTAGTACGGCGTGAAGACGACGTCGATGTGCTCGATCAGCCGCCCCAGATCGCTGAACGAGAGTGACGAGGCCCACCAGGTGGCGTGCTCGTCCCGCCACAGCTGCCTGTCGCCCAGTCCCGGCAGCACGCAGACGAGGGTGGCGAGGACGGGCAGGAGGAAGACGAGCAGCGCGGAACCACGCCCGCCGCCCCCTCCGCCGCTCGCGGCCCCACGACGCCTGTCCGCGCGACCCCCCACGGCCTCGGCCTCGGGGGCCTGCGGCTCTTCTACAGGTATGTAGGCCGTCATTTCTTCACCCAGATCCGGTACGGCGCCTGCTCACTGTCCTTGTCGGGTGACGGAAGCACGGTCAGCAGCCGGTACTGCTTCACTCCGCGCAGCGCGTCGGGAGTCGACGCGGTACGCAGCACGATCGCGTCGTACGTCCCCTTCTTCACGTCGGACGCCAACGCGTCGCCGCGTCCCGCCTGCTTCCACTGACCCGCCTTCGTCGCCGAACGCAGGTAGTACGCGGATATCTCGGGGTCGTCGCTGAGGTAGACGCCCTTGCCGTCCACGACCTGCCGCATCACACCGATCATGCGGGCCGAGTCCGGCGGCCGGTACAGGCTCTGGGTCTGGGCCATGCCCACGACCAGCGCCGCGACGTAGATCATGATGCCGATCTGCGGGTAGCGGAGGTGTGCGCCCATCAACCGGGAGACACCCAGGCCTGCCATCGGCACGGCGAAAAGCAGTCCGAAGCCGACGTGGATGTGCAGTGAACTGCCGTTGCCCAGATATGCCTGGTACAGCGGAGCGAGCAGTGCGGTCGAACACAGGGTCAGGCCCAGCGCGGCCCGGCGCACCGCACCCGGCGCGTCGCCCTCGGCCCAGGGCATCTCGCCCATACGCGCTCGTTTGGCGTAGCCGACCGCACCGATGACGGCCACGAGCAGGACGATGCCGCCCCACTGGCCGCTCTCCTTCAGCATGGTCAGGGCGCTGTCACCGCTGTGCGCGTTCCAGCCGGTCGGCGTGCCGTTCAGCTGGACGCCTACAGCGCACAACGCGCCGGTGGCCACGGCGAAGAGTGCTCCCCGGGCGAACGCTCCGACACCGCGGAAGCGGTAGGCCGTCAGCACGGCGAGGACGGTCAGCGTCGGCAGGTACAGCGCCGCGGAGTACGCCGCGAAGGGCGCGAGCGCGGCGAACGGCGTCGCCAGCAGCACGGCCGTCGGGTGCGCCTGCCGGGTCTTGGCCAGCAGCCACAGGGCTGCGGCGAGCAGGAACAGCGAGAGCGAGTGCATCGACGCGTACCGGCCCGTGAAGGCCGTCGACTCAAGCACGGAGTACATCGCGGCGGCGGCGAGCGCGGCCCGGGGGTTGAAGAGCAGCCGGGTGGCGCCGTACAGCAACGCCGTCGCCGCCAGGGCCCAGGCCAGGCTCAGCAGCCGGGCGCCGGTCAGACCGCCGTCGGCGACAAGACCGGAGATCCGGCCGCCGGACATCAAGTACTCGGCCTCACTGGGAAAAGCGCTCCCACCGAGCCGGAACGAGAGCCCTGCCTGCACCATGAGGATCAGCAGCAGCACACCGCGGCTGATCCACGCGGAACGGCTGTTGTCCATCGACCAGGCCGAGACCGGCACCGCGGGCAGTACATACCCGGGCTCGGGCTCCGGTTCCGGTTCCGGCTCCAGGACCGAGTACTCCGGCCGGTAGTAGTCGGACTCGGCGTCCTGGTCGTGCGGCTGACGGTCCTGCGGTTCGGCCACCGCACCACCGCCGTACGACGGGTACTGCTGCTGCCAGTCCTGCGGACCGGGCTGCTGCGGAATCGTCGTCTGCGGGTAGGTGTAGTCCTGCGGCTGGTACGAAGTGGGCTGCTGCGAGTAGGGCGCGGGCTGCTCCGGATATGCCTCGGGCTGCGGCTCCGCGTACGGGCTCTGCGGCTGTCCCTGTTCGAACCAGCCGCTGTCCTGACCGCTGCTCATGACTTCGGTACCTCGAATCCGAAGGCCTCGTCGGCGATCAGACGCTTGAACTCCGCCAGCGCGAGCGGGCTGCTCTGGATACGCCAGTCCGCCCGCTTGGGGATGTTGAACCAGACGAACCCGATGACGTCCTTGTTCTGCTCGACACCGCCGAGAAGCTGACGCACGTCGGCGCGCCGCCGGTCCCCGGGCTCCGCCGAGGTCTCGCTGATCAGGACAGGTTTGTCGGTGAACCCGGCGACCTGCCGCAGGGTCGGCCCGTACAGGGTGTCGAAGGTCTTGGCTCCGGTCTGCGTCCAGTAACCGACGACACCGGTCCAGTCGACGTAGGCGTCGCCGGGCCAGTAAGCCTTGAGCTTCACGTCCGGCACCGGGTTGACGACGTTGGGACTCCACACCCAGATGACGTTGGTGGCGCCTTCGTCCTGGAAGAGGTCGTGAATGTGCCGCCAGGCCTTCACAAAGTTGTCGGGCGTCTGCTTCTTGGTGCCCCACGGATACCAGTGGCCGTTCATCTCGTGCCCGAAGCTGATCGCGACAGGCACGTTCGTCTCCCGGACACTCGCGGCGTACCTCTTGATGTACGTGTCCTGCGAGCCGTCCGCGATCGTCCCGAGGCCGGGCTTGAACGGCTCCCACGAGACGTACAGCAGGCTGCCGTCCTCGAAGACGTTCTTCGCGCCCTTGGCGTTGAAGCCGTCGCCCCACGACGAGTACGACCCGACCAGGTTCGGCTTCTTGCCCACGGTCTTCGCGAAGGCGTCCACGGGCTTGAGGGAGGTGGGGGCACCGTCGAGGGCGACCCCGAAGTACTCCTTGTCGGGAGCGAGCAACGGCTTCACGTCGTACGGCAGAGCGTGCTGGGCCTGCGCCGAGGCGTCACCGTCCGCCGGCTCACGGGCTGCCGACTCGGCGGGGTCCTCGTCCCCGAACGCCCCGCAGCCGGTGAGTCCCATCAGGGACATCATCGCCACGGCCAGCGGGAGAACAGATTTGCGGATCATGCAGCTTCACCTACGGTGTGGTGCTCCTTCGGCTGAATCAGCGCGCGGGTGACGACGAGCGCGTAGAACAGCCCGGAGGACAGGACGAGTGCGAAGTCCGGCGGATACCCGGTGAACAGGCGGTACACGGCGGCGCCGACCCAGACCACGGCCGTGCCGCCGCTCCAGACCCACATGGCCAGCCAGAACCGCCGGGTCTTGTTCTTCTTGGCCCCTTTTGAGCCGGTCGGCTGCCACCCCATGCGCTGCTTGCGCAGGATGTCCCAGATGGCGAAGACGTGTGCCCAGCCGTACATCATCCGCGCGGACCAGGCCTCCAGGCGGTACGGGGACTTGTGCCACATGGGGAAGATGACAGTGGTGTAGAGGATGCTCGGCAGCACCCACACGAGGTGCTTGACCTGGAGCATCTCCGGGCTGGTCAGCAACAGGACGATCGGCACGAGCGGTGCGAAGAAGGTGAACAGCGCGGTGTGGATGTAATAGAAGAAGCCGGACATGTAGCACAGTCGGCTGGAGAACTTGATCGGTGCGTCCCAGAACTTCTTGCTCCCGAGCAAGGACATCGAGCCCGAGCACCAGCGGTACTGCTGGTTGAAGAAGGCTCCGGCCGTGTCGGGGCACACCCCTGTGGACAGTGCGACAGGTACGTACTTGAGGTCCCAGCCGAGCCCACGCAGATCGAACCCCGTATGCACGTCCTCGGAGTGCTCGATCAGCGTCGTGCCACCGTTGGTGTCCAGGGCTGCGCGCCGGTAGATCGCGCAGGAGCCGACGCAGATCGCGCCGTCACTGTTCTGACGGGACACCTGCACGGAACGGTAGAACAGCTCCTGCACCGCGCCCGCGCCGCGTTCGATCCAGTTCTGCGAGTCCAGGACCCGGAAGTACTGCGGAGACTGGATGATGCCGACGCGCTCGTCCGACTCCATGTAAGGGAGCAGTTCCTCCAGGAGGTCGGACCGCGGCGTGAAGTCGGCGTCCAGAATGAGGATGTACTTGCCGTCCGACTGCCCGAAGCCGTAATGCAGGTTGCCGGCCTTCTTGAACCAGCCTCGGTTCTCACGTGTGCCGTACCGGAATCCGAAGTCCGCAGCCATCGCGGCAAGTTCGGAGCTCGCGCCGTCGTCCAGGACGAAGGGGACACAGTGGCCCGGATAGCGGTCCGCGAGCTGCCGCACATGCGTCCAGGTGTTGTGCAGCACCTCGATCGGCTCGCCGCACACCGGCAGGAAGACATCGACGGTCGGATAGAGCTGCGGCCGCCAGCCGCGCACCAACTGCTGATGGTGCCGGAAATCGAAGTCTCGCGTGAAACCGTTCACCCGCAGCGACACCAGGTAGTAGATCACCGTGAAGGCGAGCGGCGGCGCGAAGATCCACATCAGGGGACTGGCCTGCGCCAGTGCGACCTGACTGACAGTCAGACAGCCGAAGCTGACGATCGACGCCAGCGTCAGAATCCACAGCCGGCGTTTGACGTAGGAGTACTTCTCGGCATGCGACGGGGGCGCGGGCAGCAGCCCGAGCGAAACCCCGACGACACCCCGACGCCCCCCATGCCGTGCGGCCCTACGCCCCCCAGCGTCGGCCTTTCCGGACATGCGGGCAGAACCCAGTGACGACACTTCTGCACCCCCCGGGCCAGCGGCCCATCCCTACCCCACCCCAAGCGCCCCATATCGAACATGAGACTCAGTAACGCCACAATATCCGAGTTACGGGAACACTGTAAGAGGCCAGATAGACCTTATGTCCGGAGTGTTCAGAAAAGCGTCATAATTATGCGTGGATTGCAGGTAACCAACTGGTTTCGGAGTTACGCGCACCGGGCAGAAACCATTTTCGAGCCGTGTCAGCAACAACGTCCTGCCGGCAACGTCCGCCGATTCCGCGCCTCCTTGTTCCGCGCCGCGAGCAGCTCGTCCGCCGGGTACCCGACCTCCTCCAGCGTCAACCCGTGCGGCCGCACCACGTGCACGGCCGAGTCCCGCACCCCCGCGGCCAGCACCTTCGCGGGCCAGTCGGCGCCCCGGTGCCCGTCCCCCACGAACAGCAGCGCCCCGATCAGGGAGCGCACCATGTTGTGGCAGAAGGCATCCGCCCGCACGGTCGCGGTGACGACACCGTCGCCGCCCCGTTCCAGCCGCAGCTCCTGGAGCGTACGGATGGTGGTGGCGCCCTCCCGCTTCTTGCAGTAGGCGGCGAAGTCGTGCTCCCCGAGCAGTCCCCGCGCGGCCTCGTTCATGGCGTCGACGTCGAGCGGCCAGTCGTGCCACAGGACATGGCTGCGCAGCAGGGGGTCGACGCCGCCCGGATTGTCGGTGACGCGGTAGGCGTACCGCCGCCAGACCGCCGAGAACCGCGCGTTGAAGCCGCTCGGCGCCTCAGCCAGCGACCACACCCGCACGTCCTTCGGCAACCGCCCGGCCAGCCGCTTGAGCAGCTTCTCCTGGTGCTCGGCCCACAGCTCCGCGGGCAGATCGACATGCGCCACCTGCCCGCGGGCATGCACCCCGGCATCGGTCCGGCCGGCCACCGTCAGCTCGTACGTCGTCCCGCCCGACCGCGTCACGGTCCGCAGCGCGTCCTCAATCTCCCCCTGTACGGTCCTGCGTCCCCCGGCCTGCTTGGCCCACCCGGAGAACTCGCTCCCGTCGTACGCCAGATCCATCCGGATACGTACATGGCCCGCTGCTGCTTCATCAGTCACCTGAAGATCCTCTCAAGAACACAAGAAGGGGCCCGCTCCTCGAAAGGAACGGGCCCACTCAAGCGCGCCCCATCAGGGGCGCGGGGAACTGCGCGACAAGCCACGACGCCGCGGCAGTCGAAGGACAGCCTTACGCGTCCTTGGACTCCTCAGCGGCCTCGTCGGCCTTGGTCACGTCGACCTTGGCGTCCTCGACCGGGGCGTCCTCGACCGGGGCCTCGACAGCGGCCTCGGTGTCCTTCGCAGCGCGCTTCGTCGCCGCCTCGGCCTCACCGGTGGCCTGCTGGGCCACGGTCAGGGCCTCCACCAGCTCGATGACAGCCATGGGCGCGTTGTCGCCACGGCGGTTACCGATCTTGGTGATACGGGTGTAGCCACCCGGGCGGTTCTCGTAGCGCGGGCCGATCTCGGTGAAGAGCGTGTGCACGATGCTCTTGTCCGTGATGACCGAAAGGACCTGACGGCGGTTGTGAAGGTCGCCCTTCTTCGCCTTGGTGACCAGACGCTCGGCGTAGGGCCGCAGACGGCGGGCCTTCGCCTCGGTGGTCGTGATCTTGCCGTGCTCGAAGAGCGACTTCGCGAGGTTCGCGAGGAGCAGCTTCTCGTGCGCGGCACTGCCGCCCAGACGGGCACCCTTGGCAGGCTTCGGCATGGTGTTTCTCCTAGGTGTCTGCCCCGGCCGTATCAGGTACCGAGGTCAGTGTCCGAGCAGGCGATCGCCTGTCGAAGATCCGGAACCTTTGCAGGCTCCGGAGGGATTTCAGGGGCGCGGGGAACTGCGCATTCTTTTGTCTTTCAGGGGCGCGGGGAACTGCGCGACCAGCCACAGCGCACCCGCACCCATAAGACGGACCGTCCGGCCCGAGCTCTTAGTACTGCTCGGTCTCGACGAACCCGGCATCCGCGTCGTCGTCCGCACCGAAGGCGTCCGCGGCAGCGGTCGGGTCGAATCCGGGCGGGCTGTCCTTCAGGGCCAGGCCCATGCCGGCGAGCTTGGCCTTGACCTCGTCGATCGACTTCGCACCGAAGTTGCGGATGTCGAGCAGGTCGGCCTCGGAGCGGGCGACGAGCTCACCCACGGAGTGGATGCCTTCGCGCTTGAGGCAGTTGTACGACCGAACGGTGAGCTCAAGCTCCTCGATCGGCAGGGCGAGATCGGCGGCGAGGGCGGCGTCCGTCGGGGACGGGCCCATGTCGATGCCCTCGGCGTCGATGTTGAGCTCACGCGCCAGACCGAACAGCTCGACCAGGGTCTTGCCGGCCGACGCCATGGCGTCACGGGGACGCATGGCCTGCTTGGTCTCGACATCGACGATCAGCTTGTCGAAG
>NZ_LIPP01000192.1 GCF_001418335.1 Streptomyces aurantiacus
AGACAAAAGACTGCGCAGGCCCCCGCGCCTATAGGTACCTAGGGGCGCGGGGAACTGCGCAACGGGGGTTCGGGGGCGGAGCCCCCGAGGCGGTGACCGGGGCCCACCTGTCAGGGGGAAGCCGGCGGGTACAGCGAGCGCGGCAACGCGGACGCCGCCGCCGCGTCCAGCAGCCACAGCGTGCGGGACCGGCCGTAGGCTCCCGACGCCGGCGCCTGAATCTCACCCGCGCCGGACAGCGCGATCGCCGCGGCCTGCGCCTTGTCCTCTCCCGCCGCGAGCAGCCATACCTCCCGCGCCGCCCGGATCGCGGGCAGCGTGAGCGTGACCCGGACCGGCGGCGGCTTGGGTGCACCGTGCACGCCCACCACCGTCCGTTCCGTCTCGCGGACCGCAGGCAGTTCGGGGAAGAGCGACGCCACATGGGTGTCAGGACCGACCCCCAGCATCAGCACGTCGAAGGACGGGACGGGGACGTGGGTCTCCGGCCCGGCCGCCTCGGCGAGTTCGGCGGCGTAGGCCTCCGCCGCCGCGTCCGCGTCCGAGCCCCAGGGGCCGTCCGACGCGGGCATGGCGTGCACGCGCTTCGGATCCAGCGGCACCGAGTCGAGGAGCGCCTCCCGGGCCTGGGTGACATTGCGCTCGGGGTCGCCCTCGGACAGGAACCGCTCGTCGCCCCACCACAGGTCGAGCCGGCTCCAGTCGACGGCGTCCCGGGCGGGCGCCGCCGCGAGCGCCGCGAGCAGGCCGTTGCCGTTGCGGCCACCGGTCAGTACGACCGAGGCGTAACCGCGTGAGGCCTGCGCGTCCACGACCTTCGTGATCAGCCGGGCCGCGGCGGCCTGCGCCATCAGCTCCTTGTCGCGGTGGACGACCAGCTGGGGAGTGCTCACTGCGGGTCCGCCTTCTTGACCGGGGGCATCTGGGCGGGAGTCGGACGCGGGGTGTCGCCGTCCCCCGCCGGGGCCGGGGCCGGGGACTCGTGCACCGGGCGGACCGGGAGCGACCCCGGAGTCCAGGTGGACGCCTCGGCCCGCTGCGAGGCCGACTGTATGCCGCCCAGCCGGTCCACCCCGAACCGCAGTGCGGACGCGTACGTGTCGTCCGGGTCGAGCCTGCGCAGCTCCTCCGCAAGCAGCTCGGACGTCTCGCGGCGCTTGAGTGCCACCGCCCGGTCCGGCTGGCCGGGCAGTGCCAGGGTGGCCATCGCCCCGTCCGACCGGTGCAGGGTGATGGGGCCGCCGGTCGTCTCCAGGCGTACCTGGGTCAGGCCGGGACCCGCGGAGACGGCACGCCGCACGTGTACGTGGAGGCGGTCGGCGAGCCACATGGCGAGGAGTTCGACGCTCGGGTTGGCCTCCTCGCCCGCCACCTCGACGGAGACGACCTCGCAGTCGACCTGGTCGAGGGCGGCGGCCAGCATCGAGCGCCACGGAGTGATCCGGGCCCACGCCAGGTCGGTGTCGCCCGGCGCGTAGCTCTCGGCGCGGGTCCGCAGGTCCTCGACGGGCTTCTCCGCCGCGTAGCCGTCGGTGACCCGGCGCTGGCCGAGCGCGCCCAGCGGGTCGCCCGCCGGGTCACGGGGCGCGTCCACCGACCACCAGACCACCACCGGCGCGTCCGGCAGCAGGAGCGGCAGGACGACGGACTGGGCGTGGTCCGACACCTCGCCGTACAGCCGCAGGACGACCGTCTCACCGGTGCCCGCGTCCGCGCCGACCCGCACCTCGGCGTCCAGGCGCGACTTCGTGCGGTCGCGGGGCGAGCGCGAGACCCGCTTGATGACGACGAGGGTGCGCGAGGGGTGCTCGCGCGAGGCGTCGTTGGCGGCCTTCAGGGCGTCGTAGGCGTTCTCCTCGTCGGTGACGACGACGAGGGTGAGGACCATGCCGACGGCAGGCGTGCCGATGGCGCGGCGGGCCTGCACGAGCCCCTTGTTGATCTTGCCGGCCGTGGTGTCCGTGAGATCCATCTTCATGGCCGACGCCAGCTCCGTCCGTCTCGCTCAAGCATTTCGTCGGCCTCGACGGGCCCCCACGTGCCTGACGGGTACTGCGCGGGCCTGCCGTGCTTGTCCCAGTACTCCTCGATCGGGTCGAGGATCTTCCAGGACAGCTCGACCTCCTCGGTGCGCGGGAAGAGGTTCGAGTCGCCCAGGAGGACGTCCAGGATGAGCCTCTCGTACGCCTCGGGGCTGGACTCCGTGAACGACTCGCCGTACGCGAAGTCCATGGACACGTCCCGGATCTCCATGGAGGTGCCGGGCACCTTGGAGCCGAAGCGGACCGTGATGCCCTCGTCGGGCTGGACGCGGAAGACGATCGCGTTCTGGCCCAGCTCCTCCGTCGCCGTGCGGTCGAAGGGGGAGTGCGGGGCCCGCTGGAAGACGACGGCGATCTCGGTGACGCGGCGGCCCAGGCGCTTGCCGGTCCGCAGGTAGAAGGGGACGCCCGCCCAGCGGCGGTTATCCACCTCCACCTTGATCGCCGCGTAGGTGTCGGTCTTCGAGTTGGGGTCGATGCCGTCTTCCTGGAGGTAGCCGACGGCCTTCTCGCCGCCCTGCCAGCCCTCGGCGTACTGCCCGCGGACCGTGCTCTCGCCCAGGTCAGCGGGGAGCCTGACCGCGCCGAGCACCTTGGTCTTCTCGGCGGCGAGCGCGTCCGCGTCGAAGGAGGCGGGCTCCTCCATGGCCGTGAGGGCCATCAGCTGGAGCAGGTGGTTCTGGATGACGTCACGGGCGGCGCCGATGCCGTCGTAGTAGCCGGCGCGGCCCCCGATGCCGATGTCCTCGGCCATCGTGATCTGTACGTGGTCGACGTACGACCTGTTCCAGATCGGCTCGAACATCTGGTTCGCGAAGCGCAGCGCCAGGATGTTCTGGACGGTCTCCTTGCCCAGGTAGTGGTCGATGCGGAAGACCTGGTCCGGGGCGAAGACCTCCTCGACGGTGGCGTTGAGGTCCTCGGCCGACCTGAGGTCGTGGCCGAAGGGCTTCTCGATGACCGCGCGCCGCCAGGAGCCGCTCGACTGGTCGGCGAGGCCGTGCTTCTTGAGCTGCTGGATGACCACGGGGAACGCGCCCGGCGGTACGGACAGGTAGAAGGCGAAGTTGCCGCCCGTGCCCTGTGCCTTGTCCAGTTCCCCGATCGTGTCGCGCAGCCGCTCGAACGCGTCGTCGTCGTCGAAGGTGCCCTGGACGAAGCGCATCCCCTGGACGAGCTGCTGCCAGACCTCCTCACGGAACGGCGTGCGGGCGTGTTCCTTGACGGCGTCGTGGACCTCCTGGGCGAAGTCCTCGTTGGCCCACTCGCGGCGCGCGAAGCCGACGAGGGAGAAGCCCGGCGGCAGCAGGCCGCGGTTGGCAAGGTCATAAACAGCAGGCATGAGCTTTTTACGGGACAAATCGCCCGTGACCCCGAAGATGACGAGGCCCGACGGCCCCGCGATACGCGGGAGCCGTCGGTCCGCCGGGTCACGCAGCGGATTGCTGCTTGACAAGATTTCAGCCCTCCGAAGGGGCGAGGCGGCGGAGTTCCGCCTCGGTCGACTTGAGCAGGTCGTTCCAGGACGCCTCGAACTTCTCGACGCCCTCGTCCTCCAGGAGCTGGACCACTTCGTCGTACGAGATCCCGAGCTTTTCGACGGCGTCGATCTCGGCGCGGGCCTGGTCGTACGTACCGGCGATGGTGTTGCCGGTGATCTTGCCGTGGTCCTCGGTGGCGACGAGCGTCGCCTCCGGCATGGTGTTCACCGTGTTCGGCGCGACCAGGTCGTCGACGTACAGGGTGTCCTTGTAGGCCGGGTCCTTGACGCCGGTCGAGGCCCACAGCGGACGCTGCTTGTTGGCCTGCTCCCGGTCCAGGGCGGCCCAGCGGTCCGAGGAGAAGACCTCCTCGTACGCCTCGTAGGCGAGCCGGGCGTTGGCGAGGCCCACCTTGCCGCGGGCGGCCTTGGCCTCGTCGGTGCCGAGGGCGTCGAGCCGCTTGTCGATCTCGGTGTCCACCCGGGACACGAAGAACGACGCCACGGAGTGGATGCCGGCCAGGTCGATCCCGGCGGCCTTGGCCTTCTCCAGGCCCGCCAGGTACGCGTCCATGACCTCGCGGTAGCGCTCAAGCGAGAAGATCAGCGTGACGTTGACGCTGATGCCCCGGCCGATCGTTTCGGTGATCGCGGGCAGGCCCGCCCTGGTCGCCGGGATCTTGATGAGCGTGTTCGGCCGGTCGACGAGCCACGCGAGCTGCTTGGCCTCGGCGACGGTCGACTTGGTGTTGTGCGCGAGACGCGGGTCGACCTCGATCGAGACCCGGCCGTCCTGGCCCTGTGTCGCGTCGAAGACCGGGCGCAGGATGTCGGCGGCGTCACGGACGTCCGCCGTCGTGATCATGCGGATGGCCTCTTCGACGGTGACCTTGCGGAAGGCGAGGTCCGACAGCTGCTGGTCGTAGCCGTCGCCCTGCGAGATCGCCTTCTGGAAGATCGACGGATTGGTGGTGACGCCGACGACGTGCTGCTGGTCGATCAGTTCGGCGAGGTTGCCGGACGTGATCCGCTTGCGCGACAGGTCGTCCAGCCAGATCGCGACGCCTTCCTCGGAGAGGCGCTTCAGTGCGTCTGTCATGGAAAATGCATCTCCTACGTGTCGTGTGTCAGCGTGAGCTGTCAGCGTCAGCGCTGGGCTGCGGCGATCGATTCCTTGGCTACGTTCGCGACGTTCTCGGCAGTGAAGCCGAACTCCTGGAAGAGGACCTTGCCGTCGGCCGAAGCGCCGAAGTGCTCCAGGGAAACGATGCGGCCCGCGTCCCCGACGAAACGGTGCCAGGTCAGACCGATACCGGCCTCGACCGCGACACGCGCCTTGACGGACGGGGGAAGCACCGAGTCCCGGTACCCCTGGTCCTGCTCGTCGAACCACTCCACACACGGCATGGACACGACCCGGGTCGGGGTGCCCGCGGCCTGCAGCCGCTCACGTGCCTCGACGGCCACGTGCACCTCGGAACCGGTCGCGACGAGGATGACCTCGGGCGCCGTGCTCTGTCCTTCGGGCCCTTCGGCCTCGAAGAGCACGTAACCGCCCTTGGCGGCGTCCTCGTCGGCCGCGTACGTGGGAACACCCTGCCGGGTCAGCGCGAGGCCGTGCGGAGCGCCCTTGCCGAAGACCTTGGTGTAGCGCCGCAGGATCTCGCGCCACGCGATCGTCGTCTCGTTGGCGTCGGCCGGGCGCACCACGTTCAGCCCGGGGATGGCGCGCAGCGAGGCCAGGTGCTCGACCGGCTGATGGGTGGGGCCGTCCTCGCCGAGACCGACGGAGTCGTGCGTCCACACGTACGTCACCGGCAGGTGCATCAGCGCGGACAGGCGGACGGCGTTGCGCATGTAGTCGGAGAACACCAGGAAGGTGCCGCCGTAGATGCGGGTGTTGCCGTGCAGCGCGATGCCGTTCATCTCCGCGGCCATGGAGTGCTCACGGATACCGAAGTGGATCGTGCGGCCGTACGGGTCCGCCTCCGGCAGCGGATTGTCCGCCGGGAGGAACGACGACGTCTTGTCGATCGTCGTGTTGTTCGAGCCCGCGAGGTCGGCGGAGCCGCCCCACAGCTCGGGAATGACCGCACCGAGCGACTGGAGCACCTTGCCGGACGCGGCACGCGTGGCGACGCCCTTGCCCGTCTCGAAGACCGGGAGCTTCTCCTCCCAGCCGGCCGGCAGTTCGCCCGCGGCGATACGGTCGAACTCGGCGGCGCGCTCCGGGTTGGCGGTCCGCCACGCGGCGAAGCCCTTCTCCCACTCGGCCTTGGCCTCACGGCCGCGGTCGAGCGCCTTACGCGCGTGCGCCAGCACCTCGTCGGCGACCTCGAAGGACTTCTCCGGGTCGAAGCCGAGGACCCGCTTGGTGGCCGCGACCTCGTCGGCGCCGAGCGCCGAGCCGTGCGCGGCCTCGGTGTTCTGCGCGTGCGGGGCGGGCCAGGCGATGATCGAGCGCATCGCGATGAACGACGGCTTGTCCGTGACCGCCTTCGCCGCCTCGATCGCCGCGTACAGGGCGGCCGGGTCGAGGTCGCCGTTCTCCTGCGGCGCCACGCGCTGCACGTGCCAGCCGTACGCCTCGTACCGCTTCACGGTGTCTTCGGAGACGGCGGTCTCGGTGTCGCCCTCGATCGAGATGTGGTTGTCGTCCCACAGCAGGACCAGGTTGCCGAGCTTCTGGTGGCCCGCCATCGAGGACGCCTCGCCGGAGATGCCCTCCTGGAGGCAGCCGTCACCGGCGATCGCGAAGACGAAGTGGTCGAACGGGGAGGCGCCGAGGGCAGCCTCCGGGTCGAACAGACCGCGCTCGTAGCGGGCGGCCATCGCCATGCCCACCGCGTTGGCGACACCCTGGCCGAGCGGCCCGGTCGTCGTCTCCACGCCGCGGGTGTGCCCGTACTCGGGGTGCCCCGGAGTCCGGGACCCCCACGTCCTGAAGGACTTCAGGTCGTCCAGCTCCAGGCCGAAGCCGGCCAGGTACAGCTGGGTGTAGAGAGTCAGGGACGAATGGCCCGCGGACAGCACGAAGCGGTCGCGGCCGGTCCAGTCGGGGTCCGCCGGGTCGTGCCGCATCACCTTCTGGAAGAGGGTGTAGGCGGCGGGTGCCAGACTCATCGCGGTACCCGGATGGCCGTTACCGACCTTCTGTACGGCGTCGGCGGCCAGGACGCGGGCGGTGTCGACCGCACGCTGGTCCAATTCGGTCCACTCAAGGTCTGTTGTGGTCGGCTTGGTGCTCACCCTGGGTCAGGGCTCCTCTCCACATATTGCACATGTCGAATGCCGGTGCACGCGGCGCCCACCGGCTCGCTGTCGAGCCTACCCCCGTGGGAACGCGCATTAATTCGAGTCATTCCAGACTGCCGGGACTCTCCCTCTTCCGCCTCCCGACCGGCGCGTTCCGTATGTGGCAGGTGAATACGGAACCGGTCATCCGGCTGCTCAATCCGCCGCCGATCCGTCCTTCACCGGGCCCTTTCAACACGACCCGACCCCCGCGAAGGCCGTGGTCCGGGCAACGTTTACAGTGGCGTGGTACGCGCGGGCCTTTACCGGGAGTTCACACCCGGGGCTCGCTGGGATGTCTCTGTCAGGGGTGTGCGTGACGGCCGTTGAATCCCGTCCAGCGGGAGTAGTCGGTGGGACGAGCCAGGGCACGAACCACCGGCCGTTCGGGGCCCGGGTCAAGGCGTTCGTCGCTCTCACGAAGCCACGGATCATCGAACTGCTACTGATCACCACCGTGCCGGTGATGTTCCTCGCCCAGCAGGGTGTACCCGATCTGCAGCTGGTTCTCCTCACCTGCCTCGGCGGCTATCTCTCCGCCGGGGGCGCCAACGCGCTGAACATGTACCTCGACCGCGACATCGACGCGCTCATGGAACGTACGTCGCAGCGCCCGCTCGTCACCGGCATGGTGAGCCCCCGTGAGTGCCTCGCCTTCGGCATCACGCTCGCCGTGGGCTCCACTCTTCTGTTCGGTCTGACCGTCAACTGGCTGTCCGCCTGGCTCTCGCTGGGAGCCCTGCTCTTCTACGTCGTCGTCTACACGATGATCCTCAAACGGCGTACGTCGCAGAACATCGTGTGGGGCGGTATCGCCGGCTGTCTGCCCGTTCTCATCGGCTGGTCCGCCGTCACCAATTCCATGTCGTGGGCCCCGATCATCCTCTTCCTCGTCATGTTCTTCTGGACGCCGCCGCACTACTGGCCGCTCTCCATGAAGGTGAGAGAGGACTACGCGCGCGTGGGCGTGCCGATGCTGCCGGTCGTCGCCTCCAACAAGGTCGTCGCGCGACAGATCGTCCTCTACAGCTGGGCCATGGTCCTCGTCTCCCTGCTCCTGACGCCGCTCGGCTACACGGGCTGGCTCTACACCGTCGTCGCCCTGGTGACCGGAGCGTTCTGGCTCTGGGAGGCGCACGGGTTGCAGTCCCGGGCGAAGGGGGGCGTCGTGGGCGGCAAGCTGAAGGAGATGCGGCTGTTCCACTGGTCGATCACGTATGTGTCGCTGCTGTTCGTGGCGGTGGCGGTGGACCCGTTCGTACGGTGACGCTCCGCTCTTTTCGGAGAGTCGTGGGAGTTGCGGTGTGTCTTCGGGTGCCGGTCCGTCGTGGCTGGTCGCGCAGTTCCCCGCGCCCCTGACGGGGCCCGGCGTCGGCCTTCTGTTTACCCGTCGGTAGCATCTTGGTATGGCAGACAAGCAGGTCGAGCGCCGAGTGGCGAAGCTCGCCAAGCAGATTTCCTCCTTCGCCGATGCCCACGGCGGCGCCGAGGGGCAGATCGCGTACCTCGGGCAGAAGGGCGCGCGGATCGTCCTCGTCGGGGAGGACGGCGAGTGGGGTGACCTCGTGGCCCCGACCCATGCCCTCGCCGAAGAGGCCGTGCAGCGGTCCGGCATCACCGTCCACGAGGACTTCGACGGCGAGTTCGCACACAAGGTCAGGACGGGCCCGTACGAATGGACCCGCATGGCAGGCATCCAGATCGGCGGCCCGAGCAACAAGCCTCGTTAGGGGCGCGGGGAACTGCGCGACCAGCCACAACGCACCCGCACCCGCAGAAACACCCGGTACCCACACCCGAGACCCACCTCACCCGTTAAGCCCTGCAAATGGCAGAGCCCACTCGTGGGGGGAGTCCGGATGATCGAAACGTCGTCGCTGGTGGACCAGTACTGCCACGGCGTGCTGCGGACGGAGATGGGACTCGGCACCTTCGAGGCCCAGCTGGCCAGAGGCGAGGGCCCGCCCGCCGCCGGCACCACGTTCTTCGACACGCAGACCGGTTTCGCCGTACGCCGCTGGTGCCCCCCTCTGCTGGGTCTCGAACCGCACTGCCCGCCCGCCCGTTATCTGGCACGACGCCGGGAGCTCGGGGTCCTGGAGGCGGGGCGCAGGCTGCTGCGGGGGAGCGGCATCACGACGTATCTCGTCGACACCGGGCTGCCGGGCGACCTCACGGGCCCCGGCGAGATGGCCTCCACCGGGGCCGCCGACGCCCACGAGATCGTGCGCCTCGAACTCCTCGCCGAGCAGGTCGCCGACACCTCCGGCACCGTCGAGTCGTTTCTCGCCAACCTCGCCGAGTCGGTGCACGGGGCCGCCGCGAACGCCGTGGCCTTCACCTCGGTGGCGGGCGTACGGCACGGCCTGGCGCTCGCGCCCGAACCGCCCGGACCCGGCGAGGTACGGGGCGCGGCGGGCCGATGGCTGGCGGGCCGCCGGGTGGGCGGCGCCCTGAGCGATCCGGTCCTGCTCAGACACCTGCTGTGGATCGCGGTCGCCTCCGGCCTGCCGCTCCAGCTCCACGCGGGCCTGGGCGAACCCGGCCTGCGCATCGACCGCACCGACCCCGTCCTGCTCACCGACTTCGTCCGCGCGACGGCCGGCCTGCGCACCGACCTGGTACTGCTGCACGGCTACCCGTACCACCGTCACGCGGCGCATCTCGCCGGGGTGTTCCCGCATGTGTACGCCGACCTGGGCGCGGCGCTCGTACGGACCGGGGCGCGGGCGGCGGGCGTGCTCTCGGAGATCCTGGAACTCGCCCCCTTCGGCAAGCTCCTCTTCTCCAGTGGGGCACATGGACTGCCCGAACTCCATGTGGTCGGAGCACGCCTCTTCCGCGAGGCGCTCGCACGGGTGCTCGGCAGTTGGGTGGCCGAGGGCGCCTGGTCGCCGGCCGACGCGCAGCGGGTGGCGGGGCTGATCGCGGCGGGAAACGCGCGACGGGTGTACGGGGTCAAGTGACGCAGCGGGTGTACGGGGTCAAGTGATCCGCCCAGACTGGGCACATGACTCGCAGCGACGCGACCGACCGGCTCCTCGACCGCTTCCGCGCCGAACTGCGCGACCTCGCCCTCGTGGCCGTGTGGGCGCACGGCTCGCTCGGTGGGGGCGACTACCAGGAGGGCCGCAGCGACCTGGACCTGATCGTGGTCCTGGAAGGACCGATCACGGTGCGGACGGTCTGGCGGGTGGCCCGGCTGCACGCCCGCCTGCGTGACGAACCGCTCGTCGCCAAGCTGCACTGCAGCTATCTGACGCCCGGCACGGCGGCCGACGCGGAGCGGCGGCACCTCACCTGGGCGCACCAGCAGCTCTTCGGACGGCCGGTCACCCCGGTGACCCGGCGCGAACTGCACGCCTTCGGCCTTGTCCTGTCCGGGGAGCGGCCCGAGCGCCTGCTGCCGCCGGTGACGGACGGCGAGCTCGCCGAGTTCGTCGTGCGGGACCAGCGGGACTTCTGGCGCCGCGAGGTGGACCGCGTCGGCAACTGGACGCAGGACGCCTGGGTGGACGTCGGGCTGACCACCCACGCCCGTGCCGCGGTCACCCTGAAGGACGGGCGGCTGATCACCAAGCGGGAGGCGCTCGATCTCCTGCCGGACCTCGGCGCGCCCGCCGAGGTGGTCGCGGACATCAGGAGGCGCCGGTACGACGAACCGGGGGAGCCCACTCCCGTACCGGCGCCGGAGTGGCTGATCCGCAGAGGGCAGCTGACCCGCGACTACCTGGGCCCGTCGATCGACCGCCTGGTGGCCGCGTACACCTGACCGGCCCGCTCAGGTGCCCCGCTCAGGTGCCCCGCTCAGGTGCGGCTGAGCGCCGACTGCGTCGACTGTCCCGGCAGTTCCGCCACAACCTCGGGCCGTTCCCGCAGCGCCAGCAGGACACGGAGCGTGGCGATCCACACCAGGCACGAGCCGAACATGTGCAAACCGACCAGGACTTCCGGCAGATCGGTGAAGTACTGGACGTACCCGATGGCGCCCTGCGAGAGGAGCACCAGGAAGAGGTCGCGGGTGCGGTGCAGGGGGCCCGTGGGGGCGTCGACGGCCTTCAGTACGAACCACAGGGCGAAGGCCAGCGTCACCACGATCCAGGCCAGGACCGCGTGCAGCTTGGTGACGTTCTCCCAGTCCAGCGGGATGCGTTTGACCTCGCTCGAATCGCCGGCGTGCGGGCCCGCGCCGGTGACGACCGTGCCCACCGCGATCAGCAGGACGGTCGCGGCGACCAGGATCCACGTCATCTGCCGCACCGGCTTGCCGACCAGCGGACGCGGCGCGTCGTCGCCCTCCCGGGTGCGCTGCCACATCGTCGTGGCGACGGCGATCAGCGCGGTGGAAAGGAGGAAGTGGGCGGCGACCGTGTACGGGTTCAGGCCCACGAGGACGACGACCCCGCCGAGGACCGCGTTGCTCATGACGACCCAGAACTGCGTCCAGCCGAGCCGGGTGAGACTGCGGCGGTACGGCTTCTGCGAGCGCGCCGCGATGATCGCCCAGCCGACCGCGGCGCACAGGACGTACGTCAGCATGCGGTTGCCGAACTCGATGACGCCGTGCACGCCCATGGCGCCCGTGGCGGTGAGCGAGTCGTCGGTGCACTTGGGCCAGGTCGGGCAGCCGAGACCCGAGCCGGTCAGCCGGACGGCACCACCGGTGACCACGATCAGGACCGCCATGACGAGCGCGGCGAGAGCGGCGCGCTGGACCGTCCTGGGCGACGGGGTCCAGCGTTCGGCGATGAAGGCGAGCGGGTTGCGCACGGCTTGAGCGGCGTCCGCTCGGGTCACGTTCGGCACGGGACCATCGTAGGGGGCCGCTTGTGCACGCATTCACGAGCCCCCTCGACCGCACCGCCGGCCTGTGCCTCGGCTCCACCGCGTGAGCTGCCACCGCCACCGAGTGCCGCCCGTTCCCTCACTCCCAGCGGAAGAACCTCCCGGCGGCGGCCAGGCCCACGACCGCCCACGCGGCCAGGATGCCGAGGTTTCCCCAGGGCATTCCGGCCCCGTCCTTGAGCACGTTCCGCAGCCCCTCCGAGAGGGCCGTGATCGGCAGCAGCCCGAGGGCGTCCTGCGCCGCCTGCGGGAACTTGTCCAGCGGGACGACCACGCCGCCGCCGACGAGCAGCAGCAGGAAGACCAGGTTCGCGGCGGCCAGCGTGGCCTCCGCCTTCAGCGTTCCCGCCATCAGCAGCCCGAGCCCCGAGAACGCCGCGGTGCCCAGGACCAGCAGGAGCAGCACCGCGAAGGGGCTGCCGTGCGGCGACCAGCCGAGCGCGAGGGCGATCACCGTCACCAGGATCACCTGGAGGACCTCGGTGACCAGTACGGACAGGGTCTTGGCCGTCATCAGGCCCCAGCGGGGCAGCGGCGAGACGGCGAGCCGCTTCAGCACGCCGTACCGCCGCTCGAAGCCCGTCGCGATCGCCTGGCCGGTGAACGCCGTCGACATCACGGCCAGCGCGAGGATGCCCGGCGCCAGGAAGTCGACGGCCTCGCCGTCGCCCGTGTCGACCACGTCCACCGCGCTGAACAGCACGAGCAGCAGCGTCGGGATGATCACCGTCAGTAGCAGCTGCTCGCCGTTGCGCAGCAGCATCTTCGTCTCCAGCACCGCCTGCGCCGCGATCATGCGGGGCAGTGGGGCCGCTCCCGGGCTCGGCGCGTAGGTGCCGGCGGCCGTGGTCCGGGCGTCCGTGCCCGTGGCCGTTCCCGTCGTTTCCGGGCTCATCCGCGCAGCTCCTTGCCGGTCAGTTCCAAGAACACGTCCTCCAGGCTGTGCCGCTCCACGGAGATCTTCTCCGGCATCACCCCGTGCTGGGCGCACCAGGTCGTGACGGTCGCGAGGAGCTGCGGGTCGATCTTGCCGCCCACCCGGTACGAGCCCGGTGCCGGCTCGGCCGCCGTGGAGTCCGCCGGGAGGGCCTTGAGGAGTGAGGCCACGTCCAGGCCGGGACGGCCGCTGAACCGCAGGGTGTTCTCGGCGCCGCCGCGGCACAGTGCGTCGGGGGAGCCCTGGGCGACGACCCGGCCCGCGTCGATGATCGCCACGTCGTCGGCGAGCTGCTCGGCCTCGTCCATGTGGTGCGTGGTCAGGATGACCGAGACACCGTCGGCGCGCAGATCGCGTACGAGTTCCCAGGTGGCCCGGCGCGCCTGGGGGTCGAGGCCCGCGGTCGGCTCGTCCAGGAAGACCAGTTCGGGGCGGCCGACGACGGCCATGGCGAGCGCGAGGCGCTGCTGCTGGCCCCCGGAGAGCCGCCGGTACGTCGTCCGGCCGCAGCTGCCCAGGCCCAGGCGCTCGATCAGCGCGTCCACGTCCAGCGGACGCGCGTGCAGTTTCGCCACGTGCCGGAGCATCTCGTCGGCGCGGGCGCCGGAGTAGACGCCGCCGGACTGGAGCATCACGCCGATGCGGGGGCGCAGGGCGGCGGCCTCGCGCACCGGGTCGAGGCCCAGCACCCGGACCGTTCCGGAGTCCGGTTTCCGGTATCCCTCGCAGCTCTCGACGGTGGTCGTCTTGCCCGCGCCGTTGGGTCCGAGAACGGCGGTGATGCCCGACCGGGCCACCAGATCCAGGCCGTCCACCGCGGTTTTCCTGCCGTACCGCTTGACCAGACCGCTGACCTGGACGACGGGGTCGCTTCGCATGGGCGCCAAGTCTAGGGACGGTCGGACGGGTGCCGGTGGGCGGGTCGCGTCACCGGTGCCGTGGCATCGGAAGCCCCCCGAGCCGTGGCATCAGTGGCCCCCTGAAGGGGGCCCTGGCGTCGCGGGGCGGGCACGTCCGTCGTGATCCACTCCTCGCGCGAGCGGTGTACCGCGAGCCACCGCTGCGCGTAGGCCACCGCGTCGGCCAGGGGGAACAGCCGCGCGTCGGCCGCGCCCACCCGGCCCCGTACGACCGGACGGTCCCGTTCGAAGTCGGCGCCCAGGGTGTCGAACTCCTCCGAGCTGACCGACACCTCCGTGACGACCTCCCAGCGGGTCCCCTCCGCCGTACGGACGGGCCGGCCCACCTCGACGCGCGGCGCGGGTATCCGGTACTCGGCGAGGTGGAAGGCGGTGCAGGTGTCGTATCCCGCGCCGAGCAGCAGGACCCGGGCACCCCTCTCCTCCAGGCGGGCCAGCGGGCTGCGCTCGCCCAGCCGGCAGTCCGGCGCGTGGCCCCCGACGATCGCCGCCGCGTCCGGCCCGAGGGCCGCGAACGAGGTCTGCGGGTGCGCGCTGCGCAGGGCGCCGGGCCAGGTGCGTACGGTCTCGGGGATCAGGCCCACCCCGCGCGAGGGCGTCACGAGCGGGTCGTACGCGGGCATCGTGGCGCGGATCGCTGCCCACCACTCCTCGGGCACCGGGGGACTGCTCCACAGGGCCGGGTCGGAGAGGTCGCCGGTCTGGGTGGGGACCACGAGTGTGCCGTCGGGGCCGAGCGTGTCGAGCAGTCCCTGGACGACGGCGACCGCACCGCCGTTGACCCATCCGAGTGAACTGAGCGACGTGTGTGCGAGGAGTGTCTCGCCGGGGCGTACGCCGAGTGCGCGGAGGTCCGCGGCGAGGGTGGCGCGCGTGACGAGAGGGCCGGTGGGAGGGGGTGTCGGCATGGTGGGCCAGTCTTGTCGACGGCTCCTCGCCCCGCCACCGAATTGATCGATCAAAGATCGTTCGCGCAGGTCAGATTAGGTTTACCTAAGTGATGCACCGCACCCCCGCCCGGCGTGGACGCCGCTTGTCAGTCCCTGAGGAATTACGCAACAATGGCGTTGTGAAAAACGTTGGCGAGGCTCGGGAGACCCCTGCGGGGGCCCCTCAGGAGGAACTCGCGACAGGGGAGCGCTCCACGCGCAACCGTGTCGCGCGGTCCATCCTGGACCACGGTCCCTCGACCGTGGCCGACCTCGCCGGACGCCTCGGCCTGACCCATGCGGCCGTCCGACGGCACCTTGACGCCCTGGTCTCCGACGACGTCGTGGAGGCTCGCGAGCAGCGGGTCTACGGCGCGCGTACGCGCGGCCGGCCCGCCAAGGTGTTCGCCCTGACCGACTGCGGCCGGGACGCCTTCGACCAGTCGTACGACAAACTCGCCGCGGACGCCCTGCGCTGGATCGCGGAGCGCGAGGGCGGGGAGGGCGCGCTCGTCGCCTTCGCCCGCGCCAGGATGGCCGCCCAGGCCGGGGCGTACCGCGAGGCCGTCGAGTCCGCCGCGCCGGAAAAGCGCGCCGAAGCGCTGGCCAAGGCTCTGAGCGCGGACGGGTACGCTGCTACGGCGCGTGGCGCGCCGGTGGGCGAGCAGCTCTGCCAGCACCACTGCCCGGTCGCCCATGTGGCAGAACAGTTTCCGCAGCTGTGCGAGGCGGAGACGGAGTTCTTCTCGCAGCTGCTGGGCACTCACGTGCAGCGGCTGGCGACCATCGCCCACGGCGACGGCGTCTGCACGACGTTCATCCCCAAGATTTCCCACACTCCGAATACTCCGAATACTCCGAAGATCTCCACGCCGCCCCACATTGCTGACAACGCATCCGCGATGACAGACAACGCGATTACTGACAACGCATCCGCAAGCACCGCCGGGAGGAACCCCGCATGACACTCCCCATCGAGGAGACCGCCCACCCCGAGCTCGACGGCCTGGGCAACTACGAATACGGCTGGGCCGACTCCGACGTGGCCGGTGCCTCTGCCAAGCGCGGTATCAACGAGGACGTCGTCCGGGACATCTCCGCCAAGAAGAGCGAGCCGGAGTGGATGACCAAGCTCCGTCTCAAGGGCCTGCGCCTGTTCGGCAAGAAGCCCATGCCGAACTGGGGCTCGGACCTCTCGGGCATCGACTTCGACAACATCAAGTACTTCGTGCGTTCCACGGAGAAGCAGGCGGAGTCCTGGGAGGACCTGCCCGAGGACATCAAGAACACGTACGACAGGCTCGGCATCCCCGAGGCGGAGAAGCAGCGCCTCGTCGCCGGTGTCGCGGCCCAGTACGAGTCCGAGGTCGTCTACCACCAGATCCGTGAGGACCTGGAGGAGCAGGGCGTCATCTTCATGGACACCGACACGGCTCTGAAGGAGCACCCGGAGCTCTTCAAGGAGTACTTCGGCACGGTCATCCCGGTCGGCGACAACAAGTTCGCGTCGCTGAACACCGCGGTGTGGTCCGGCGGCTCCTTCATCTACGTGCCCAAGGGCGTGCAGGTGGAGATCCCGCTCCAGGCCTACTTCCGTATCAACACGGAGAACATGGGCCAGTTCGAGCGGACCCTGATCATCGTCGACGAGGGTGCCTACGTGCACTACGTCGAGGGCTGCACGGCCCCGATCTACAAGTCGGACTCGCTGCACTCCGCGGTCGTCGAGATCATCGTCAAGAAGAACGCCCGCTGCCGTTACACGACCATCCAGAACTGGTCGAACAACGTCTACAACCTGGTCACCAAGCGCGCCGTGGCGTACGAGGGCGCGACCATGGAGTGGGTCGACGGCAACATCGGCTCCAAGGTCACCATGAAGTACCCGGCCGTCTACCTGATGGGCGAGCACGCCAAGGGCGAGACCCTGTCGATCGCCTTCGCGGGCGAGGGCCAGCACCAGGACGCCGGCTCCAAGATGGTCCACATGGCGCCGAACACGTCCTCCAACATCGTGTCGAAGTCCGTGGCACGCGGTGGCGGCCGTACGTCCTACCGCGGTCTCGTCGAGATCGGCGAGGGCGCCCACGGCTCGAAGTCCAACGTGCTGTGCGACGCGCTGCTCGTCGACACCATCTCCCGCTCGGACACGTACCCCTACGTGGACGTCCGCGAGGACGACGTGTCCATGGGCCACGAGGCGACCGTCTCCAAGGTCTCCGACGACCAGCTCTTCTACCTGATGAGCCGCGGTCTCTCGGAGTTCGAGGCGATGGCCATGATCGTGCGCGGCTTCGTCGAGCCCATCGCGAAGGAGCTGCCCATGGAGTACGCCCTGGAGCTCAACCGGCTGATCGAACTGCAGATGGAAGGCGCGGTCGGCTGACCCGCCGCCCGTTCCAGCAGCCGGCGGCCCGCCCCTCCGGGCGGGCCGAGGATCGCAACTGACGCAGGAAAGAGAGCAGACCGACAGCCATGGCTGAGGCTCAGAACATTCCCGTGGGCTCCACCACCGCGGGCCAGATCGCGGTGGCCGCCGAGTCGACCGTCGCCACGCGCATGAGCGCGCCCCCCTCCTTCGACGTGGCGGACTTCCCCGTCCCCCACGGTCGTGAGGAGGAATGGCGGTTCACGCCGCTGGAGCGGCTGCGCGGACTGCACGACGGCACCGCGGTCGCCACCGGCGACGGCGTGAAGGTCGGCATCGACGCGCCCGAGGGCGTCGTCGTCGAGACCGTCGGCCGCGACGACCACCGGCTCGGCCGGGCGGTTCCGGCCGACCGCGTCGCCGCGCAGGCCTACTCGGCGTTCGAGAAGGCCGGTGTCGTCACCGTCCCCAAGGAGACGGTGCTCACCGAGCCGATCCGCATCTCCGTGCACGGCGAGGGCGGTGTCGCCTACGGCCACCAGATCATCGAGCTCGGAGCCTTCGCCGAGGCCGTCGTCGTCATCGACCACACCGGTGACGCGGTGCTCGCCGCCAACCTCGACTACATCCTGGGCGACGGCGCCAAACTCACCGTCGTCTCCGTCCAGGACTGGGACGACAAGGCCGTCCACGTCGGCCAGCACAACGCGCTGATCGGCCGGGACGCCACCTTCAAGTCCTTCGTGGTCACCTTCGGCGGCGACCTCGTACGCCTCCACCCGCGGGTCGCCTACGCGGGCCCCGGCGGCGAGGCCGAGCTCTTCGGCCTGTACTTCACGGACGCCGGCCAGCACCAGGAGCACCGCCTCCTGGTCGACCACAACGCCCCGCACTGCAAGTCGAACGTCGCCTACAAGGGCGCGCTCCAGGGCGACGGCGCCCACGCGGTGTGGATCGGCGACGTCCTCATCGAGGCCTCGGCCGAGGGCACGGACACCTACGAGATGAACCGGAACCTGGTTCTGACCGACGGCGCCCGGGTCGACTCCGTGCCGAACCTGGAGATCGAGACCGGCGAGATCGTCGGCGCCGGCCACGCCTCGGCGACCGGCCGCTTCGACGACGAGCAGCTCTTCTACCTGATGGCCCGCGGCATCCCGGCCGACGAGGCCCGCCGTCTGGTGGTCCGCGGCTTCTTCGCCGAGCTGGTCCAGCAGATCAGGGTCGCCGACATCCAGGAACGTCTCCTCGCCAGGATCGACGAGGAGCTGGAGGCGTCCGTCTGATGACCGCCCTAGACCGTGCTCGTTTTCAGCGGGCCTGTGGACTGAGCGAGCTGGAGGAGGACACCCCCAAGCGGGTGGAACTCGACGGCACGCCGGTCTCGGTCGTCCGTACCGAGGGCGAGGTGTTCGCGGTCAACGACATCTGCTCGCACGCGAACGTCTCGCTCTCCGAGGGCGAGGTGGAGGACTGTCAGATCGAGTGCTGGCTGCACGGCTCCAGCTTCGACCTCCGCACCGGCAAGCCGTCCGGCCTACCCGCGACGCGCCCCGTCCCCGTATACCCCGTAAAGATCGAAGGAGACGACGTGCTCGTCTCCCTCAACCAGGAGTCCTGAGGAACCCATGGCAACGCTTGAAATCCACGACCTGCACGTCACCGTCGAGGCCGACAACGCCACGAAGGAGATCCTCAAGGGCGTCGACCTCACCGTGAAGCAGGGCGAGACCCACGCCATCATGGGCCCGAACGGCTCCGGCAAGTCGACGCTCGCCTACTCGCTCGCGGGTCACCCGAAGTACACGATCACCGGCGGCACCGTCACCCTCGACGGCGAGGACGTCCTGGGGATGTCCGTCGACGAGCGCGCCCGCGCGGGCCTGTTCCTGGCGATGCAGTACCCCGTCGAGGTCCCCGGCGTCTCCGTCTCCAACTTCCTGCGCACCTCCGCCACTGCGATCCGCGGCGAGGCCCCCAAGCTGCGTACCTGGGTGAAGGAGGTCAAGGAGGCCATGACACGCCTCAACATGGACCCCGCCTTCGCCGAGCGCAACGTGAACGAGGGCTTCTCCGGCGGTGAGAAGAAGCGCCACGAGATCCTTCAGCTGGAGCTGCTCAAGCCGAAGATCGCGATCCTCGACGAGACCGACTCCGGCCTCGACGTCGACGCGCTGCGCGTCGTCTCCGAGGGCGTCAACCGGGTCCGCGAGAGCGGCGAGGTCGGCACCCTGCTGATCACGCACTACACGCGCATCCTTCGCTACATCAAGCCCGACCACGTGCACGTCTTCTCCGGCGGACGCATCGTCGAGTCCGGCGGCGCCGAACTCGCCGACAAGCTGGAGAACGAGGGGTACGAGGTTTACGCGAAGCACGACGGAGTCGACACGAAGGGTGGCGCATCCGAGTGACACAGCTGCCGGGCCTCCTCGACACAGAGGCGATCCGCAAGGACTTCCCCATCCTGGACCGCCGGGTCCACGACGGCCAGAAGCTCGTGTACCTGGACAACGCGGCGACCTCGCAGAAGCCGCGCCAGGTGCTGGACGCACTCAGTGGCTACTACGAGAACCACAACTCCAACGTCCACCGCGGTGTGCATGTGCTCGCGGAGGAGGCCACGGCGCTGTACGAGGGCGCGCGCGACAAGGTCGCCACGTTCATCAACGCGCCGAGCCGCAACGAGGTGATCTTCACGAAGAACGCCTCCGAGTCGCTCAACCTCGTGGCGAACATGCTCGGCTGGGCCGACGAGCCCTACCGCGTGGACCACGAGACCGAGATCGTCATCACCGAGATGGAGCACCACTCCAACATCGTGCCGTGGCAGCTGCTCGCGCAGCGCACGGGCGCGAAGCTGAAGTGGTTCGGCCTGACCGACGACGGCCGGCTCGACCTGTCCAACATCGACGAGGTCATCACGGAGAAGACGAAGATCGTCTCCTTCGTCCTGGTGTCGAACATCCTGGGCACCGTCAACCCGGTCGAGGCGATAGTGCGCCGCGCCCAGGAGGTCGGCGCGCTGGTCTGCATCGACGCCTCCCAGGCCGCCCCGCACATGCCGATGGACGTACAGGCCCTCCAGGCCGACTTCGTGGCCTTCACCGGCCACAAGATGTGCGGCCCGACCGGCATCGGCGTCCTCTGGGGCCGCCAGGAGCTGCTGGAGGACCTGCCGCCGTTCCTGGGCGGCGGCGAGATGATCGAGACGGTGTCGATGCACTCGTCGACGTACGCTCCCGCCCCGCACAAGTTCGAGGCGGGCACCCCGCCGATCGCCCAGGCGGTCGGTCTCGGTGCGGCCATCGACTACCTGAGCGCGATCGGCATGGACAAGATCCTCGCCCACGAGCACGCCCTCACCGAGTACGCGGTGAAGCGGTTCGCCGAGGTCCCCGGCCTGCGGATCATCGGCCCGACGACGGCCGAGGACCGCGGCGCGGCCATCTCGTTCACGCTGGGTGACATCCACCCGCACGACGTGGGCCAGGTCCTCGACGAGCAGGGCATCGCGGTCCGGGTCGGACACCACTGCGCACGGCCTGTCTGCCTGCGGTACGGAATTCCTGCGACCACGCGAGCGTCGTTCTATCTGTACTCCACGCCGGCCGAGATCGACGCACTGGTCGACGGCCTGGAGCACGTACGGAACTTCTTCGGCTGAGGGACGTGAGCTGAGACCGTGCTGAGTCATCCCGGGGGACGACCCCGGACCCCCGGCAGGAGGCGCGCGTGATGCGAGGCTCCGCTAAGACGCGAGGTTGATGGGTGTGAAACTGGATTCGCTGTACCAGGAAGTCATCCTGGACCACTACAAGCACCCGCACGGGCGCGGTCTTCGCGACGGCGACGCCGAAGTGCACCACGTCAATCCGACGTGCGGCGACGAGATCACGCTGCGCGTCAAGTACGACGGCACGACGATCAGTGACGTCTCGTACGAGGGCCAGGGCTGCTCCATCAGCCAGGCATCGGCCTCCGTGCTGAACGAACTGCTCGTGGGCAAGCACCTGGCCGACGCGCAGAGGATCCAGGAGACCTTCCTGGAACTGATGCAGTCCAAGGGCCGCATCGAGCCGGACGACGCGATGGAGGAGGTCCTGGAGGACGCGGTCGCGTTCGCCGGGGTCTCCAAGTACCCGGCCCGCGTGAAGTGCGCGCTGCTGAGCTGGATGGCCTGGAAGGACGCGACGGCCCAGGCCCTGGGCGAGGCCGACGCCGAAAGGAAGACGGCATGAGCGAGACCATCGAGATGAAACCGGCCTCCGAGGACGAAGTCCGCGAGGCCCTGTACGACGTCGTCGACCCCGAACTGGGCATCGACGTCGTCAACCTCGGACTGATCTACGGCATCCACATCGACGACGCGAACATCGCGACGATCGACATGACCCTGACGTCGGCGGCGTGTCCGCTCACCGACGTCATCGAGGACCAGGCCAAGTCCGCCACGGACGGCATCGTGAACGAACTCCGCATCAACTGGGTGTGGATGCCGCCGTGGGGCCCGGACAAGATCACGGACGACGGCCGTGACCAGCTTCGGGCGCTGGGCTTCAACGTCTGAGAATGTCTGACGTCTGAAAGTGTCTGACGTCTGTACGTGTGCGGCCCCCGGCGTTTTCGCCGGGGGCCGCACGTGCTTGAAGGGGCCGCGCGCGTGAGGGGGCCGGGACCGACGGCTCAGCCCAGGCCCTTGACCAGCCGGAACGCCGAGTCCGCGCGGTAAAGACCGCTCTGCTCGTACGGGTCCAGGCGGAGCCGGAAGTCGCGGTGGCGCAGGAAGCGGCCGCGGTAGTTGACCGACTCCAGCATGACCGCGCCGGGGAACGCCGACGGGCGCGGGCAGAACGTGGCGTCCTGCTTGAACAGCTCGGAGCCGTTGTGGCGGTCGGCGCGCAGCAGGAACCGGGAGTGGCGCAGATAGCGGCCGTCGCCGAGGGAGAACGACACACAGCCGGCGTCGGCGAGGCCGGGGACGAGCTTGAAGGAGACCTCCTGCCTGGTCCACGACGAGCTGCGCGGGCTCACCCGGTCGAGCCGTACGGAGTCGTCGCCGAGGTGCCAGTAGCGGTCGGGGTAGTTGACCGCCTGAACGGACTTCCGTGCGGACGAGGGCTTGGACGCCGGTGGCCTGCCGGCGGACGCGGACTTCGACGTCGACGGCTGTGCCACCGGGCCCGGGCCGGCGCCGCCCTGCTGGTCCGCGGGTGACAGGGAGCCCTCCGCGGTGGTCCCGGACGGCTCGGGGGCGGCCAGCCCGCTCTTCCCGCTGGGCGCGGTGGCGGCGGACGGGACCGGCACGAGCGGTTCGTCCACGGCGGAGGTGTTCTCCGTCCGCTCGTCCGACAAGGCGTCCGTGGTCCTGGCCTTGTCCTCGTCCAGCACGGTGACCGCCGTCACGGTGGAGGCGAGGACCGCCAGCAGCAGTGCTCCGGCCAGCCAGAGCCTGCGGGTCCCGGGGATGCGGGACTCCTCCAGGCTCTCGCCGGTCTCCCACACCTTCGGGAGGTGGGCCGACGGGTCGGGAGCTGACTCGGTGTCTCTTTCCGGCATGCGCGGTTCCCCCCGGCGCCGCCGAGGGCGGACGCGGATCGGTCAGGGTCAGGTGTCGTGGCACAAAGAGGAGTACAAGACGGGTACAAGAGGAGCACAGGAGGAGCACAGGAGAAGGCGGAGGTCGCGGGCACGCCGGACGGCCCCGTCCGGGAGATCCGCGTGCGCGACGAGGGGAACATTAGTGGAACTTGCGCGTGGCGAGTAAGCGTTCTTGGAACCGGCTTCCGCCCGAACTCGCCGTTTTCTTCGGCGGGTTGGCGTCGCGCTCGGAATCCGCCGGTCCGGAACTCGCCTCTCCGGGCCTGTGTACGGGCGTACATATCGATGCGTACCCTCGTACTCATGGGATACGTGCTGCTCACCGGAGCCATCGCCGCGGAAGTGGCCGCCACGACCGCCATGAAGTACAGCGACGGGTTCAGCAAGCTCTGGCCGTCGGTACTGACCGCCCTCGGCTACATCGTCGCCTTCCTGCTGCTCGCCCAGACACTCAAGACGGTGTCCGTCGGCACGGCGTACGCGATCTGGTCCGGGCTCGGCACGGCGGCCATCGTGGTGATCGGGACCGTGTTCCTCGGCGAGGGGCTCACCGTCACCAAGTTCGCCGGGATAGCGCTGATCATCTGCGGGGTCATCGTGCTGAACGTGGGCGGGGCGCACTGATGGTCTCGGCCCGTAGGTGTCCGGTCCCGGGCGGCGGTCGCTGATGGCCCGGCGGTACGACCCCGAGAGGCGGCAGCGGATCATCGACGCGGCGATCCGGGTGGTGGCCGCGAAGGGCATCGCCGGGCTGAGCCATCGCTCGGTCGCGGCCGAGGCGGATGTGCCGCTCGGCTCGACGACGTACCACTTCAAGACCCTCGACGAGCTGCTGGTCGCCGCGTTGCGGCAGGCGAACGAGGGCTTCACGAAGACGGTCGCCGCCCGCGGCGCCCTGCGGGACCCCGGCACCGACCTCGCGGCCGACCTCGCCGTGCTCGGCCGCGAATGGCTCGCCGGTGACCGTACGGGGGTGGAGGTGGAGTACGAGCTCTACCTCGCCGCTCTGCGCCGGCCGGCCCTGCGGCCCGTCGCCGACGAGTGGGGCCGGGACTTCGCCGACCTCCTCGCCCGCCGCACCGACCCGGTGACCGCGCGGGCGCTGGTCGCGCTGATCGACGGCATCTGTCTGCAGGTCCTGCTGACGGGGGCGCCGTACGACGAGGAGTACGCGCGGGAGATGCTGGCGCGGGTGATCCCGTGAGCCCCCTGTTCCTCTGATGTGCTTCGCGGGAGCCGCGGTGGCCGTGCGCCCGGTACCTGAGATGCCGGGCGCACGGGTTGGCCCGGGCGGGCTCCGCCAAGTTAGGTTGCTGCCATGACCGACACGACTGCTACACGCACCACCGGCGCTGTCGCCGCCGGGCTTGCCACGATCGCCGCCGACGGCAGTGTCCTCGACACTTGGTTCCCGGCGCCCGAACTGGTCGCGGAGCCCGGTCCCTCCGGCTCCGAGCGGCTGTCCGCCGAACGCGCGGCGGAACTGCTCGGCGAGGGCGCCGTGCGGGCGATCGGCCCGGACGCCCGCCGGGGCGTCGAAGTGGTCGCGGTCCGCACGGTCATCGCCTCGCTCGACGACAAGCCGGTCGACGCGCACGACGCGTACCTGCGGCTGCACCTGCTCTCGCACCGGCTGGTGAAGCCGCACGGGCAGAGCCTCGACGGCCTGTTCGCCCACCTCGCCAACGTCGCCTGGACCTCGCTCGGCCCGGTGGCCGTGGCCGACGTGGAGAAGGTCCGGCTGAACGCCCGCGCCGAGGGCCTCCACCTGGCCGTGACGTCCGTCGACAAGTTCCCGCGCATGACGGACTACGTGGCGCCCAAGGGCGTCCGCATCGCCGACGCCGACCGGGTCCGCCTCGGGGCGCACCTCGCCGAGGGCACCACGGTGATGCACGAGGGCTTCGTGAACTTCAACGCCGGCACGCTCGGCACGTCGATGGTCGAGGGCCGCATCTCGTCCGGCGTCGTGGTCGGCGACGGCTCGGACATCGGGGGCGGCGCCTCCACCATGGGGACGCTGTCGGGTGGCGGCAACGTCCGTATCACCATCGGCGAGCGGTGCCTGATCGGGGCGGAGGCGGGTGTCGGTATCGCCCTCGGTGACGAGTGCGTGGTCGAGGCCGGGCTGTACGTCACCGCCGGTACGCGGGTGACGATGCCCGACGGGCAGATCGTCAAGGCCCGTGAGCTCTCCGGGGCCTCGAACATCCTCTACCGCCGCAACTCCGTCACCGGGAAGGTGGAGGCACGGCCGAACAACGCGGTGTGGGGCGGGCTCAACGAGATCCTCCACAGCCACAACTGAGCCGTACCGTCGGGTGCGGGCCGGTGGGGGCCGGCCGCGCAGTTCCCCGCGCCGCTGAAAGACTGCGCCGTTCCCCGCGCCCCCAAGAGACTGCGCCGTTCCCCGCGCCCCTGAGAGTGGGGCCGTGCCCCGGCTTTTGTCTTCAGGGGCGCGGGGAACTGCGCGATCAGCCACAACGCACCCGCAGACGCAGAAGCACACCCCACCGCACCGCGTAAATTCCCCGGCCGGCAAGGCATAGCGGGGGCCCACCCGACACGTCAGTACGGGTGGGAGCGGGGAATACGCCCGCGGGGAAGAGACGGTGACGATGGATGCCCAGGGGCACGAGGCGTTCCGGGAGTTCGTGGAGAACCGGTCGTCGGCGCTGCTGAAGACCGCCGTGCTGCTCAGCGGCGGCGACCGCCACGCGGCCGAGGACCTGCTGCAGAACGCGCTGGTCAAGGCCGCCGGGCGGTGGCAGCGGATCGACGAGCCGGAGGCGTACGTACGGCAGATCCTGTACCGGCAGCAGGTGAGCCGCTGGCGGCTGAAGTGGCGTCGGCGGGAGCTGACCGTCGCCGAGCCGCCCGAGGCGACGGGAGGAGCGACGGGCGGCGGAGCGGACGCCTCCGCCGCCACCGAGCTGCGCATCCTGATGCGGGGAGCGCTGGCCCGGCTCACCGCCCGGCAGCGGACCGTGCTCGTGCTGCGGTACTTCGAGGACCTGCCGGAGGCCGACGTGGCCCGGATCCTCGGCTGTTCGGTCGGGACCGTGCGGTCCACCACGCACCGCTCGCTCGCCCGACTGCGCAGCCTCGCACCGGAGTTGGCCGCACTCGGCCCGGCCGACGCGGAAGAGAGCCCGTCCCGCGACTTCTCACCCGTGGAGGTACGTCCGTGAACATGGACCAGCTCGTACGCGACGCCCTGCACGACCAGGCATCGGAGGCCATGGCCCCGCCGCCCGACCTCGCGGGCCGCGTCCTCGCGGTACGGCGGCGCCGCCGGAACCATACGCTCGCCGGAGCGGCGGTGGCCACGGCCGTCGCGGTCGCCGTCGGCGTGGCGGTGCCGGTCCTGAACGGTGAGGACGAACCGCGGCTCGCCAGTCAGATGAACCGGAGCGACATCATCGCCCACCCGGACCAGACACCGCCGCGCGACCTCGTGGCGGCGGGCGACACCGCGATGGCCGCCTACTACACGACCAGGACCGTCAAGGAGACACCGGACCGGGGCGTCCACCGGCGCACCTACCACCTCCTCGACCAGAAGACCGGCAAGTACGTGAAGACCACCAAGTGGTCCTTCCTCGACGTGGCCCCCGGCATGCGCACCGCCGCGGTTCTGGAGCAGGGCCTGCCCACCAAGCGGATCGGGCTGCTCGACCTGCTCACCGGCGAGGTCGAGCGCTGGATCACCGTCGACCGCGCCGTCGCGGGCGTCAGCTTCTCGCCCGACGGCAGCAAGCTCGTCGCGACGACGTACAGCAAGAACCCCGACCTGCTGTACAGGGCGGACTACGACAGTGACGGGGACGGCAAGAAGAACGACTGGGAGACGCGGTTCGGCCAGTCGGACCGGACCGGCTTCTACGTCCTCGACGTCGACTCCGGCGACGGCTCCTGGAGCAAGGTCACGGGCCACGAGGAGGACATCAACGTCCGCCAGGACTTCGCCTTCGACAACGACGCCGAGCTGGTCTACTCCGGGCTCACCTCGGAACCCGGCATGCAGTACTACGACTTCGAGGGCAACGAGGTCGCCAGCCCCGCGAACGAGAAGTACCTGAACTGGTTCGTGGAGGCGGGGCTGTCCCCGAACGGCAAGCTGGCCGCGGGCGATTTCGCGGGCGGCGCCAAAACCACCGCCTCCGAGATCAACGACCCCTACAGCGGCAAGCGGCTCTACAAGATCCCCGGTCAGCAACTGCTCGCCTGGGTCGACGACAAGCGGCTCATTGCCTGGGACATCGACCCCGGCACGAACGAGTTCCACAACCGGCTCGTGCTCGTCACGATCGGCAACAAGAAGACCGTCCCGCTGAGCGGTTTCCGCCAGGGGAACGACGGCGCGGCCGGACGCTGGCAACCGGTCTTCGCCGAACGCTGACAGCACTGACAGCACTGACAGCACTGACAGCACTGACAACCTGACGACGCCGATCAGGCAGCCACCAACCGCTCGTACTCGGCCAGCAGCCCGTCGGTCACTTCCTGGCCGGCGGGCCGCAGCGGTGCCCGCACCGGCCCGGCGGGCAGACCGCGGGAGTTGAGCAGAGCCTTCGTCGTGACGGTGCCGGGCAGGCCCGACGCCATCAGCAACTCGATGAGGGCGTTGGCCTGTTGCTGACGCCGAGCGGCCCCGCCCGTGTCCCCCGCGTCGAACGCGTCCAGGACGGCCCGGAGTCGGCGGGGCACCACGTTGGCCACCGTACTGATGTATCCGGCGCCGCCCACCGCGTACAGGGCCAGTGCGTACTCGTCGCAGCCCGCGTAGTACGCGAGATCCGTGCGGGCCAGCACCTTCTGGGTGCCGAGCAGGTCGTACGCGCAGTCCTTCACCGCCACGATCCTCGGGTGCTCCGCGAGCCGCAGCATCGTCTCCGGCTCGATACGGGTGCCGGTGCGGCCCGGGATGTCGTACAGCGTGAGCGGCAGTCCGGAGGCGTCCGCGATCGCCCGGAAGTGCGCCTCGACAGCGTCCTGCGGGGGCCTGCTGTAGTACGGCGTGACGACCAACAGGCCGTCCGCGCCCGCCTTTTCGGCGTCGAGTGCGAGTTCCGCGGTGTGGCGGGTGTCGGCGGTTCCGATGCCCGCGACGACCGAGGCACGGTCCCCGACGGCCTCGGCCACCGCCCGTACGAGCGCGGACTTCTCGGCGTCCGTCGTGGTGGGGGACTCCCCGGTGGTACCGGACAGCACCAGCCCGTCGCACCCCTCGGAGACCAGCAGCTCGGCCAGCCGTTGCGCGCCGTCCAGGTCGAGCAGTCCCTCGTCGGTGAAGGGCGTGACCATCGCGCAGAGGGTACGGCCGAAGGGGCGGGGGCGTGGGGAGGTGACCCCGGTTCCGGTTCCGGTTTCGGCTCCGGTTTCGGTCCCGGTCGCGGTTGTGGCTTGGATGGGGGCTGTGGAGGCTGTGGGCGTGGTCATGGAGACAGTTTCGGGCCGCCGACGTGGAAGCTCCACTTAATTCTGCTACGGCCTATCCATAAGAAGAGCTACTTAATTGTGTTCGGTGGGGGCGGTGGCGCGACTCGGTCGGGGTAGCGGCGCCGCGGGAGGGGTACCCGGGCGTCCCCCGGACGAAAGGAGGCGGAACGCCATGACCGGGACGACGGACCGGCGGCTGGACGAACACCACTCGGTGGGTGAACTCGTCGGGCAGGCCACCGAACAGCTTTCCGAGCTCGTGCGGCAGGAGATGCAGCTCGCGAAGATGGAACTGGCGGAGAAGGGGCGGCGTGCGGGGCGCGGAGGCGGGATGCTCGGCGCGGCCGGAGCCGTCGCCTATGTGGGTCTGATGGCCCTCGCGGCGACCGGCGTCGCCGCGCTCTCCCTCGTACTGCCCGTGTGGGCGGCGGCACTCATCGTCACAGCCGTGCTCTTCCTGGTCGCGGCCGTGCTGGCGAAGACGGGTCGCACGCAGCTCGGCCGCGCCACCCCGCCGAAGCCCGAGCGGACGCTCGGCAGCGTCCGGGCCGATGTGGACGAGATCAAGGAGAGGGCGCACCGATGAACGACAGGAACGACTCTGCAGGAACTGGTGGCGCCATGGACAGGCCCGGTGGCGGGGCCACGGCACGGCGTGGCGGCGGAGCCACGGCGAGGCCCGTGAGCGGGGCCACGGAGAAGTCGGCGGGCGGGGCCAAGGGGCCGGACGAACTGCGGCGCCAGATCGAGGAGACGCGCGGCCAACTAGGCGACACCGTTGAGGAGTTGGCCGCGAAGGCCGACGTACGGAGTCGTGCGCGGGCCCGGGGTACCGAGCTGAAGGGCAAGGCGTCCGACGCCGGCCGCACGGTCCAGGGCAAGGCCGCCCACGCCGGGCAGGTCGTCCAGGACCACGTGCCCCAGTCGGTGCGCGGCGCCGCGACCGCGGTCGTGCAGACCGGAGCGCGGCACCCCGGGCCCGTACTCGTCGCCGGAGCCGGCGCGGTGGTAGCGGCCGGGCTGCTGCGGCACCGGCACAACGGCCACCACTGACTGCTCCGCCACGGGGACGGGCTTGACCTGAAGCCTGGTTGAGGTCCGAGGGTGGGTGACACATGCGTCGAGCAGCGATCACCCGGAGGTTAGTGATGACCCGCCCTACCCCTCATCTCACTCAGGCCCCTCGTGCCCGTCGTGCCCGTCGTACCGATGTGCGTCCCGAGCCGGGCCGCCCCGAGGTCGGAGCCCCGTTCTTCAGTACCTGGCGGGTGGGCACCCCCGACCGGCAGCAGGCCACGGTCGAGTCGATCGCCGCCACCTGGGAGAAGCGGCCGTGGCCGGCCGAGGGGCTGCTCGGGTACTACGTCCACACCGGGGACGACGGCACGACCCTGCTGCACCAGTCGCAGTGGCGGAGCGAGCAGGACTACGAGGCGTTCGTGAAGGTCCACCGGCAGGAGCGGGTGGACGAGATCGACGTGGCCGTGCCCGGCATCGAGCGGGTGGGACTCGACCGCTACCGGCTGTACCGCAGTGGCGTCCGGCCCGGGGAGGCCAGGGTGCCCGGTTGCGTCGTGATCGTCGAGATCGAGTTCGAAGGGGCGGACCCCGAACGGCAACGGGCCTGGGTGGACGCGGTGTTCGAGGCCCTGGAGAGTGAGCCGAACCCGCATCCCGGCGGGATCTCCGCCCACTTCCACCTGAGCACCGACGGCAGGAAGGTCCTCAACTACGCCGAGTGGGAGAGCGCCGAGGCGCACAGGGAGGCGATCGGCGCGCCCGGCAACGGGGTGGGATCGCGCACGCCGCAGTGGGAGCGCGTACAGACGTATCCGGGACTGAAGCGGTCCACGGTCAGCCGCTACAGCTACGTCGTCGGACTCGTACCCGAGTAGTCATCGCGCCTGGCGGTCCCTGGCGGTCCCTGGTGGTGGGGATCGGAAAATCTTCGAAAACCAGGTCCTGATGTCGGATTTCCCGGTTCCCGGGGCCGTGGCTGGCCCCGCTTCGGTGGTGGCGCCGAAAGTAAGCGCGGAAACAGCCGAACCGCGGCGTGTGGCGCCGCTAGGGAGAGTTCCGTGAACGTCACAACTACCGCGAGCGTCTCGCGGGACCGGCGGGCAGCCACGCTCGTCATGGCCTGTGTGGGCGTGTTCGTCGCCTATCTGCCGGTGACCACCGTCTCGGTGAGTCTGCCGGCCATCCAGCGGTCGCTGCACGCGTCGACCGCCCAACTGGCCTGGGTGTCCGACGCGTTCGTCCTGCCCATGGCCGCACTCATCCTCACCGCCGGGGTCGTCGGTGACGTCCACGGCCGCAAGATGGTCTTCCAGGCGGGCCTGGCCTTCTGTGCCCTGGGCGCCGCCATAGGCCTGTCCGCCCAGTCGATCGAGGTCCTCTGGATCGGCCAGGCCTTCGCGGGCATCGGCGCGGCCGCGCTGCTGCCCACGACCCTGGCACTGATCAGCCATGTCGTCCCCGACCCCCGGGAACGCGGCAAGTTCATCGGCCTGTGGGCGACATCCCTGCTGCTCGCCCTCGCCCTCGGCCCGATCATCGCCGGGGCCGTCCTCGAACACTTCGCCTGGCGCTGGATCTTCCTGCTGGCCGTCCCCGTCTCGCTCGTCACCATGGTCTGCACGGCCCGGCTGCTGACCGACTCCCGCGCCGCCGGTTCGCGCCGGCTGGACTGGCCCGGCCAGCTCACCGCCGCACTGGCGATCACCGCGCTGGTCTACGGGGTCATCGAGGGCGGCGCCGACTCCTTCACGGACGAGAAGGTGATGGTGGCCCTGTTCGTGGCCGTCGTCAGCGGCGTCGCCTTCGTCCTCGTGGAGCGGCGCAGCGACAGCCCGATGCTCGACCTGAAGCTGTTCCGCAGCCCGGCCTTCAGCGCCACCACCCTGGTCGCCATGATCAGCTTCCTGGGCCTGATCGGGTTCTTCTTCGCCCTCAGCCTCTACCTGGGCATGGTCCAGCAGCTCAGCACCCTGGAGGCGAGCACCCGACTGCTGGCGGTCAGCCTGATGGCCATCCTGGTGGGAGCACCGGTCGGCCGCCTGATGCACCGGGTGTCGGCACGTGTCCTGATCACCGGCGGCCTGCTCGTCAGCGCGGGCGCGCTGCTCTCGCTCACCACGATCGACGCCGACACCTCGTACGTCTCGCTGGTCTGGCGGCTGGCCCTGCTGGGCCTCGGCATGGGCCTGGTCATCACGCCCATGACCGCCACCGCGGTCGCCTCCGTACCGCACCACCTGGCCGGCATGGCCGCCGCCGGGAACAACGCCTTCCGGCAGGTCGGCGGCGCGCTCGGCCCCGCGGTCCTGGGCGCCCTGCTCACCAGCCGGGCCACCGACTCCCTGCCCGGGCACCTCGCCGCAGCGGGCCTGACGGGCGCCCAGCGGCAGAGCGTCGTCTCGGCCGTGGACGAGGGCGGCCTAGGCGCGGTCGCACAGATGGATCTGGGCCCCGCCCAGGGTCGCGCCCTGGGCGCGCTGTCCGAGGCCTTTCTCGACGGTCTCCACCTGTGTCTGATCGTGTCCGCGATCCTGTCCCTGGTCGCGGCGGCGGTCGCCGCGCTCCTGCTGCGCAGCCCGCGGCAGGCGACGACGACGCCGGTGGTCAGCTCCGGCTCCGGTACGGGCACGGGCACGGGCACGGGTACTGGTGACGGCTCCGGCTTCGGTTCCGTGGGTCGGGCCGGTCCCGCGTCCGCGAATCCGCCCGCGGCCCTGCACGGGACACGGACACCGCGGCAGCGCGGAGCCATGGAGTCCGACCCGCAATCCGACCGCAGGTAAGGATGAACCCGCGGCGGCGATCCGGCGTCTTACCGGGTGCCCTCCGTGGGGACGGTAAGGGCGCCGGTGCGAGGCCCGGGCCCAGGAACACACTCCTGAGCCCGGGCCTCACCGCGCGGGCTTCACCGCCCCGGCCCCGAGACCTCAGTCGGTACGATCGCCGTCCGGGGCCCGTGCCGTACGGACCAGAGAGCGGAAGCAATCCGGTGGAGTCCCACGTGCTCGACACCCACGACATCCGCAAGACCCACAACACCCACGACACTCACGGCATCCGCCACCTTCGGGACGCGCGCCACGTGCGTGACGCCCGTGACCGTCTCGACCTCCTCGATCAGAAGCTGATGCAGGCGCTCCAGGTGGACGGCCGCGCGCCGTTCAGCAGGCTCGCGGAGGTGCTCGGGGTCTCGGACCAGACCATCGCGCGCCGCTACCGGCGGCTGCGCACCACGACGGGTCTGCGGGTGCTCGGCATGACCGACGAGAGCCGGCTGGGCAGGCAGAGCTGGATGGTCCGGCTGCGCTGCACCCCGGACGTGGCGGAACAACTCGCGGGCGCGCTGGCCCGGCGCCCCGACACCTCGTACGTCGATCTGATCTCCGGTGGCACCGAGGTGCTGTGCGCGATGAAACCGCGCTCACAGCAGGAACGGGACGAGCTGCTCTTCGACCGCCTGCCGCGCACCCCGCGCGTCACCTCGGTCAGCGCGCACTGCATGCTGCACTACTTCTACGGCGGCGCGCTCGGCTGGCTCAACAAATTGCAGGCCCTCGACCCCGACGAGGAGGCCGCCCTGACCCCGCCGCCTCCCGCCGAGGCGCCCGACACTCCCATCGCCCTGGACGCGGAGGACGAGGCGCTGCTCGCCGTGCTCCGGGGCGACGGCCGGACCGCCCTGACCGAACTGCAGACCAGCACCGGTCAGACGGAGTCGGTGGTCAAACGGCGCCTGGACCGGCTGCGTTCCTGCGGGGTCCTCTACTTCGACGTACAGGTCGACCACGACTCCCTGGGGCAGAACACCGGGGCCATGCTCTGGCTCACGGTGTCCCCGGCCGCCCTCGCCGACGTCGGACGCGCTCTCGCGGCGCACCCGGAGGTCGGCTTCGCCGCGGCCACCACCGGCCAGGCCAATATCGTCGCCTCCGTCCTGTGCCGGGACACCAGCGCGTTCTACACGTACCTGAGCGAGAAGATCGGGGTCCTCGACGGGGTGCAGGCCGTCGAGACCGCCCTCACCCTGCGCCAGGTCAAACAGCTCACCTACGAACCCGGCCGCTGACCGCCTGCCGCCTGCCTGTCCCGTACTCGCCCGGCACGCGACCGAGCCCGGCCCCCCTGACGTCGGGGCCGGGCTCGGCGGCGTACGACCGGAACCGGTTGCGCAACGGCTACGGGCGGAACCGCAGCACCTGGGGGTCGTGGTCGCTGATCTGGTCGGAGAACTCCGCGTTGATGTGCACGCTGTCGTAGCTGAAGCCGGTGCCCCTGCGGATCGACGGGCTGATCAGGATCTGGTCGAGGACCTGGCTGTTGCCCTGGTAGTCGTAGCTGTAACGCTCGCTCTCCGGCAGGGACTTGACGGCCGACCAGAGCGCGCCGTCGGCCTCCAGGAGCTTCGTCGTCCCGGAGAACTCGAAGTCGTTGATGTCGCCGAGCGTGACGACGTCCGCGTTGTGCTGCTTCGCCAGGATGTCCTTGACGAAGGCGTTCACCGAGGCCGCCTGGAGGTGGCGCTGGGTCTCCGAGCTGCGCACCGGCGGCTGGAACCGGGAGTGCAGCGCCTGGTCGCCGCCCTTCGACGCGAAGTGGTTCGCGATCACGAAGACCGTCTTCCCGCGGAAGGCGAACTCGCCCGCGAGCGGCTTGCGGCTGTTCGTCCACGCCTCGTTCGCCGGGTCGATACGGCCGGGGGAGGCCGTCAGGCGCGCCTTGCCGTGCGCCTTCGTGACGCCGACCGCGGTGGTGGCGTCGCCGCCCGCCCGGTCGACGAAGGAGACCCGCGCCGGGTTGTAGAGGAACGCCTGGCGGATGTTGCCGCCCGGCTCACCGCCGTCGGCGAGGTCCACCGGGTCGATGGACCGCCACGCGTAGGCCGGTCCGCCGGCGGCGACGATCGCGTCGGTCAGCTTCCGCATCGTCCGGTCGGCGGCGACCGTACCGTCGTTCGTGGCACCGTTGTTGTCCTGGATCTCCTCCAGGGACACGATGTCGGGCGACTGGAGGTGGTCCACGATCGCGGCGGCGTGGTCGGCGAACGTACCGTCCGTCGGGTCGAGGTTCTCGACGTTGTACGTGGCGACCGCGAGCTCGGTGCGCGACTGCGCGCGGGTCGTCTCGCGCTCCAGGCCGCCGGCCTCGACCGTGCCCAGGGTGCGGGCGGTCAGCGTGTAGCCGCCGAACTGGTTGTAGTCCAGGGGGCCTTCGGTGGTGCCCTTCAGGGTGTCGCCGACGTTCGCCGTCGGGAACGGCTCCGTGGCGGTGGGGATCAGCGACTGGATCTGCAGTCGGCCGCTGTTCTGCGAGGAGTACGCGCCGTAGACGGTGCCGCCACGACGGTTCCGGTTCTCGTGCGGCTCGACCGTCACCCAGAGCTCGGAGAACGCGTCGGTCGCGGTGACCACGCGCGACGAGCCGATCGCGACGTTCATGCCCTCCAGCGACTCGTAGTGGTCGAGGGCGTACTTCTTGGGCCGCAGGGTGAGGCCGTCGACCGAGCCGCCCGCCGCCGTGTCGCCCTCGGGCGCGTACGCGGCGGGTACGGAACGGCTGTTGACGACGGTGGCCTCGGGCAGCGCGTTGCCGCTCGACACCACCGTCACCGTGGGCCGGGTGAGCTCGGTGACCGACTGGTTGCCCGACGAGGCGCCGCCCGGCACGAACTCCGTGACCGTGCCCGACACGGTGACCGCGTCGCCGACGGCGACCTTCGGCGTGGAGCTGGTGAAGACGAAGACGCCCTCACTGGTGGCCGGGTCGTCGTCCGCGGACGGCCCCTGGATCCAGAAACCGCGGGACGAACCATAGGTCCGTACGCCCGTGACGACGCCGGCCACGTCCGTGACCTGCCGGCCCACGAGCGGAGACGTCCGGGTGGAGCCCTGGATGTCGTGAACGGCCACGGCATCCGCGTGGGCGGGCGAGGTGAGGACCACCGAGGAGAGCGTGGAACAGACGGCGGCGACGGTGAGCGCGGCTATGCGTACGGAAGACTTGCTCGGCAACGAAATCCCTCCGGGGACGTGCGTGGGCGCCGGGACGAGGGCGAAGTGCGGGAGTGGGCGGTGACGCGCGTAGAAGCCGGGGTTCGCGGTGCTGCCCGCGCCTTTCTACGCGCGTCAATCTCGTGTCTGGCCGCGACACTTGTCAAGGTTTTCTGGCTGAACACTTCTGACAGGTTCATGAACCGGGCGGCATGGGCCCAAATCCGTCTAGGCTGAGGTTGCGTTTCCGGGGCGGCCGGAGAGTGTTCTCCCGGGCGGCCCGCGGACCCGGTGGACGCCATGTACGTCCGAGGCGTCCACGGCGTGCGTCCGAGACGGACGCCGAGAACAACGTCCGACTGTTCGTCCTAGGAGAACCAGCCGATGTCAGACAGCTCCCCCCTGCCGCCGGTGCGGCTGCGCTCCGAAGCGGAGCTCGCCCGGGACGCGCTCGCCACGCCGCTCCTCTCGCGTGCCGTGCGGCTCGCCCGCTGGGCCGGTCCGGACACCCGGGTCGGGACCGGCAGCGAACTCGTCGAGGAACAGCTGGCGGCCGCCGCCGCGGAACTGGGGCTCGACGGCGAGGACGCCGCGGCCCACGCCAGTGAGGCCTGGCGGGTGGCCGTGGACACCGGGCTCGTCACGGTCGTGGACGAGGAGGAGGGCACGGTCACCACCGGCCCCGACCTGGGCCTCGTCCTCTCCGGAGCGCCACAGGACGTACTGGGACTGTGGCTCGGCGCGCTGGAGACGGTGCTGGCCGACGCGAGCGTGCCCGACCTCGGCGACCTCATGGAGGCCATGGACGAGGGCGGCGAGATCGACTTCTCCGCGCTGGACTGGGACCCCGACGCGGAGGCCGACTTCCTCGACGGGGTCCTCGGCAACCTCTATCTGCTGACCGCCGGCGGGGAGGGACCGGACGAGGCGCCGGTGCCGCTGCCCGCCCTCGCCGCGTCGATGATCGTGCCGGACGACATGGGGGAGCCCACCAACGACGTACTGGAGCAGGTGTCGGAGGCGATGATGCGCCTCGACGACCAGTTCCGGATCCTGGAGCCGGCCGGGATCGTCGACTTTCAGCCTGTTGACGAGGCCCTCATGGCCGACGCGGACGCGGACGTGGACGCCGACTCCGGCTCTGGCTCTGGCTCTGGCTCTGAGGGGGGGGCCGCTCCGTCCGTGGACGACACGGACGTCTCCCGGTACGGGATGGTGCGGCTCACCCCGCTCGGGGTGTACGGCGTCAGGGCGCGGCTCCTGGAAGCCGGGTTCGCGGCGCCCGCGGTGGGCGACCTCGCGGACAAGGGCGCCGACGTCCTCCTCGACGGCATCTCCGCGTTTCCGCCGGCGGCCGCGCAGGCGGAGACCGAGCAGTGGCTCGCCCGGCGTGAACCCCTGGAGGCCGCGCGGGAGTTGCTCGCCGCCGCGCGAGGAGCCGACGCGGGGGCGCCGCTGCGGCGGCTGCACTGTCAGCAGGCGCTGTCCCTCGTCGGCGGCGAGGCCGCGCCCGCGCTGCACGAGGTGCTCGACGACGCCGAGCTGGGCGGGCTCGCGCGGGTCTGGCTCGCGGAGCGGGGCGTGCCGGACGTGCCGGCGCCGTCCGAGGAGATGGTCTTCTGGCTGACCGTCGACACGATCGCCGCGCAGCTTGCCGCGGAGGGGAACTCCGAGGAGTTGCAGGCGCTCGTGGAGGGGCTTGCGGCGCAGCACGGCGGCTTCTTCGCTGCGGCGTGGCGGGTGGAGCATCCTGCTACGCCGGATGTGCTGGAGGCGATGGGGCGGCTGCATCCTGACAAGAAGGTGGCGAAGGAGGCTCGTAAGGCGGCGTTCAAGGCGCGGTCGCAGCAGGGGGGTTAGGGGGGTTTGTTTCGCCCCCGCCGCCCCTACCCATTCCCGTCACTTCCTCGGGGGCTCCGCCCCCGAACCCCCGGTCCTCAAACGCCGGACGGGCTGAAAGATCTACGCCCGGTCGGCGAGATCTTCAGCCCGTCCGGCGTT
>NZ_LIPP01000193.1 GCF_001418335.1 Streptomyces aurantiacus
GCGCTCAGCCCCCACCCACCCATCAGGGGCGCGGGGAACTGCGCGGCCGGCCCCCACTCACCCGCAGCCGAACGACACGCGGATTCCCTAGGTCGGCCGGCCCGTGAGCGGGGCCAGCGCCCCGGTCGGCCGGATGTGTCCGACCACCGCGCCACCCCCCAGAAGCGGCGCCCCGCCGAACGCGGTGAGCGCCGCCGGGTCGACGCCGCAGCGGGCGAGGGCCGCCGCGGTGACCGGTACCCGCGCCCGGTCCGCCCCGTCGGCGATCTTCACGGCGACGGCCCTGCCGTCCGGCAGCGCAGCGACCTGCACACCCTCGAAGCCGTCCTTGCTGAGCAGCCCCGGTACGGCCCGCATCAGCGCGGCGACGTCCCGGCCGGACCCCGACGCCATCTCGGCGTGCTCCCGCATCGCGTCGGCCACCCGCGCTTCGGGCGTGCCGGGCGGCGCCGTCGTGATCCGTGCGACCGCCCGTGCGAGGCCGTGCAGCGAGACGGCGAACAGCGGGGCACCGCATCCGTCGACCGTGACCCGCGCGACGGCCTGCCCGGTCAGGTCCTCGACGGTCTCCGCGATCACCTGTTGGAGCGGGTGCGCGGGGTCGAGGTAGTCGTCGAGCGACCAGCCGTTCAGCCTCGTCGTGCAGAGCATCGCCGCGTGCTTGCCCGAGCAGTTCTGCGCGAGCCTCGACGGCAGCCGCCCGGCGCGGATCCAGTCCTCCCGGACGACCGGGCCGTAGGGCAGGTCGGGGACGTTGCGCAGGTCGTCCTCGGTGAGTCCGGCCAGTTCAAGGATCCGCCGGGCGCCGGCGAGATGGCGTTCCTCGCCTGAGTGGCTGGCGGCGGCCAGGGAGAGCAGGTCGCCTTCGAGCGGCAGCCCGGCCCGCAGCATGGCCACCGCCTGCACCGGCTTGAGCGCCGAACGCGGGTAGAAGGCCGCCTCGATGTCGCCGATCCGCAGCTCCACGCTCCCGTCGGCGGCCAGCACCACCACCGAGCCGTAGTGGACGCCTTCGATGACTCCGCCGCGTACGAGATGGGCGACGGGCGCGTGCGACGGTTCCCGGACGGAGGGCGCGGCGGCGAGCGAACTCCCGGGTTCCGAAGGGGTGTCGGGGCTTTTCCGGGTCTGCCCGGTCCGCTCTTCGAGGGGCTGCTCGCTCATGCCTGGGCTCCGTCTTCCGTGGGGGTATCCGCGTGGTCGGTGCGGCCGGGGCGCACGATCGCGGCGAGGGTCGTCCCGACGCGGTCGAGGTGGTGTGTCATGACCTCGGTCGCGTCGGGTGCACTGCCGTCGACGAGGGCCTCGACGATGGCGCGGTGTTCGCGGTCGGACTGTTCGCGACGGCCGCCGAGTCCGTCGAGGAACGCCGACTGGTGGGCCAGCGCGTCCCGGATCTCCTCGATCACGCGGCGGAAGACCGGGTTCTGGGCGGCCTGTGCCACGGCGAGGTGGAAGAGCGTGTCCATGGCCACCCACACGGTGGTGTCCCGTTCGTGCTCCATCCGGTCGAGGAGGTGGGTGAGGTGGTCGAGGTCCTCGGGAGTCCGGCGCGCAGCGGCGTATCCGGCCACCGGGATCTCGACGTGCCGGCGGACCTCCATCAGGTCACTGGCCGTGTAGTCGCCGAAAGTGGGGTCCGCGACGGGTCCGGCCGACACGACGAACGTTCCCTTTCCGGTCCGGGACACGGTCAGTCCCATGGTCTGCAGGGCGCGCAGGGCCTCCCGCAGCACGGGCCTGCTGACCTCCAGCCGTCGGCACAGCTCGGCCTCGGAGGGCAGCTTGTCCCCCACGGCGTACTCACCGCGCTCGATGGCACCACGAAGATGCCCGAGCACGGCCTCCATGGCGCTGATACGCCTCGGCATGGAGCCGGCTGCCCGACCGACGGCTGTCTGGCTGTCTGACAGGTTCACGGGCTGATCCTGCGCGGCACGGGGACGTACTGTCAAGGACGCGCGTGGCCCCTGAGCAGGTCGGCGGTCATGCCCAGAGCGCGTCGGCCGCCGCGACCCCCGCGAACGCCGCCCCCAGACCCGCGACCACGCTCGCGACCGCGTTCACGGCGGCGTGGAAACGGGCGCCGTCCTCGGCCAGCCGCAGCGTCTCGTACGAGAACGTCGAGTACGTACTCAGCGCCCCGCACAGGCCCGTGCCGAGCAGCAGTTGGAGGTGCGACGAGGCCGCTCCCGCCGTGGCGGCGCCGGTCAGGGTGCCGAGGATCAGACAGCCGACGACGTTCACGGTGAAGGTGCCCCAGGGAAAGGTGGCGTCGGACCGGGACCGCACCGCGCGGTCGGTGAGATGGCGCAGGGGTGCGCCGACCATGCCTCCGACGATCACCAACAGCCAGTTCACGACGGCATCAGCGGCTCCACCGGGCCGACACCCGGCGCGTCAGCGTCACGGCCGCCCACACTGCGGCGAGCGCCGTCACGAGGGTGGCCGCGAGGTAGGCGAGGGCGGTGAGGGGGCGGCCCTCGTCCAGCAGCCGCTGGATGTCGACGGCGTACGTCGAGAAGGTGGTGAAGCCGCCGAGCACCCCGGTGCCGAAGAAGGGGCGGACCAGCCGGTGGGCCGCCCACACCCCGGTGATCAGGACCATGAAGACGCCGATCACGAAGCACCCGACGACGTTGACCCAGAACGTCGTCCACGGGAAGGCGCCCGGCTGCGCGGGCCAGAGCAGCGCGGCCCCGTAGCGCGCCGACGCGCCGGCGGCGCCGCCCACCGCGACCACCGCGACGACCGGCCCCTGCCCCCGCCACACCGTCGACCACGGGACGGGAGCGCGGAGTGCCACGGGTTCGTCCACCGTCTCCGGGCGGGGGTCGGTCATGGGTGCGGGTCTCCTGGTCGGGGCAGGAGATCAGGCTAACTCCCGGCGGTCAGGACGCGCCCGCCGCCTCCTCGGAGGCGGGCTCGGAGGCGGCCTTGGAGACGGCCTCGAAGCGGGCCGCCATCTCCACCTGGAGCGCCTGGGCCGCCGACAGGGGGCGGACCATGACGGTGAAGTCGTCGATACGGCCGTTCTCGTCGAAGTGCAGGAAGTCGCAGCCCTGGATGGAGCGGTCCCCCACACGTGCCTCGAAGACGAGGGCGAGGTCGCGGCCGTCGGGGTCCGCGATCTCCCGGACGTAGCGGAAGTCCTCGAAGACCTGCATGACGGCGCCCAGGATCGCGGAGGTGATCGGCTTTCCGGCGTACGGCTTGAAGACCACCGGGCTGGTGAAGACGACGTCCTCGGAGAGCAGGTCGACGACGGCCGCGTGGTCGCCGTCCTCGACCGCCTTGCGGAAGGGATGCATCATCCACCTCTTGACTCGACACCGGATGCCTGGATAGGCAAAATGTTGATTAGGTGCGGCGGACAGTACTCTTCCAGTGCGTCAATCGGCAACACGTCGACGGTCCGAGGGGGGTACGGAAGCAGCCCCGCGAGGTAGGAAGGAACCACCGAACCGGAGGTGCTGTCGTGTACTACCCGCTGACCGTCCGTGACTTCCTCGACCGCGCGGCCCATGTCTATCCGGACCGCGTCGCCGTCGTCGACGAACCGGAACAGCCGGGGCCGAGCCTCGGTGAACTCACCTACCGGGAGCTGGCGGCGCTGGCCCGCGCGCAGGCGGCCAGGCTCGACCGACTGGACGTCCCGGTGGGCGGCCGGGTCGCCGTGATCTCGCAGAACTCGGCGCGACTGCTGACCTCGTTCTTCGGCGTCTCCGGCTGGGGACGTGTCCTCGTACCGGTGAACTTCCGGCTCACCCGGTCGGAGATCGACTACATCGTCCGGCACTCCGGCGCCTCGGTCGTCTACGCGGACCCGTCCTGCGCGGACGTCCTCGGCACGCTCGACGTCAAGCACACGTTCGTCCTCGGCGACGACGAGGACCTCTTCCTGCACGGCGTCGAACCGCGGGAGTGGGCGCAGCCGGACGAGGGCGCGACGGCCAGCGTCAACTACACGTCCGGAACGACCGCCCGTCCCAAGGGAGTTCAGCTCACCCACCGCAATCTGTGGCTGAACTCGGCCGTGTTCGGTCTGCACACCACGATCAGCGACCGTGACGTCTATCTGCACACACTCCCGATGTTCCACGCCAACGGCTGGGGCATGCCGTACGGCGTCACGGGGGTCGGCGGCCGGCACATCGTGCTCCGCCAGATCGACGGGGCCGAGATCCTGCGCCGTGTCGAGCGGCACGGAGTCACCCTGATGTGCGCGGCGCCCGCCGTCCTGAACGCCGTGCTCGACGCCGCCGCCGACTGGGAGGGCGAGATCCCCGGCCGCGACCGGGTCCGTATCGTCTGCGCGGGCGCGCCTCCCCCGACCCGCACGATCGAGCGCGTGATGGGCGAACTGGGCTGGGAGTTCATCCAGATCTACGGGCTCACCGAGACCTCACCGCTCGTCACGGTCAACCGCGGCCGCGCGGAGTGGGACGGCCTGGAGCCCGCCGAGCGCGCCCGCAGGCTCGGCCGGGCCGGCGCGCCCGCTCTCGGCGTACGCGTGGACGTGGACGTGGACGGGGAGGTGCTGACCGCGTCGAACCACAACCTCGAAGGCTACTGGGACCAGCCCGAGGAGACGGCGAAGGCCCAGGCGGGCGGCTGGTTCCACACCGGGGACGGCGGATACCTCGACGACGAGGGTTACTTGGTGATCTCCGACCGGAAGAAGGACGTCATCATCTCCGGCGGCGAGAACGTCTCGTCGATCGAGGTGGAGGACGTGATCACCTCGCACCCCGCGGTGCGCGAGGTCGCGGTGATCGGCATTCCGGACGCCAAGTGGGGTGAGCTGGTGACCGCGCTCGTGGTGACGGACGGATCAGGGGTCACCGCCGAGGAGTTGATCGCCCACTGCCGCGGGCGGCTCGCCGGATTCAAGACACCCAAGCGGGTCGACTTCGTGGAGTCGCTGCCGCGTACGGCGACCGGGAAGCTGCAGAAGTTCAAGCTGCGCGAGCCGTTCTGGCGGGAGTGACGCACAGGGCGCACAGGGCGGAGAAGTCGGGGGTGTGCCGGAAGCGGGACCCGCTTCCGGCACACCCCCGGCCGAAACTTCAGACCGTCACCGGTGGCTGAACCACGCCATCGCCGGCAGGGCCTTGGCGTCGTAGCCGAACAGGGCCTGGTTCTCCCAGCCGTTGCCCGACGAGGGGTCCGTCGGGTCCCAGCCGTTTCCGGTCACCGCGGTCCAGGTGGACTCCCAGTAGAAGATGCCGAGGCCGCGGCCGTTCGGGACGGCCTCCACGATGCTCGCCACGTCCTTCATCCACTGCGTCTGGCCGACCGTCGAGGCGGCGTAGCCGGGGACGAGTTCGCTCGCGAGGTCGATGATGTTCTCCGTCGGGTCCTTGCTGTCCAGCCGGAAGGGATAGGCCGTCTCGGCAACGTACACCGGCTTGCCGTAGCGGGACGCCGCGTCGTCCAGGGTCGTCTGGAAGGCGGCGAGCGTGCCGTGCCAGTAGCCGTAGTAGGACAGGCCGATGACGTCGAACTTCACGCCGTTCGACACCGCGCTGTCGAACCACCAGCGGGTGCCCGCCAGGTCGCCGCCCTGGGCGAGGTGCAGCGCCACGGTCGTACCGGAGTCGACCGCCTTGACCGCGTCGTAGCCCGAGTTGAGCAGCCCGGCGAGCTGCGGCCAGTTCGAGGTGGAGCCCTCGTTCCAGAGCATGCCGCCGTTGATCTCGTTGCCGACCTGCACCATGTCGGCCGTGGTGCCCTGGGCCTTCAGGGCGTTCAGCACGTCGTACGTGTGGTGGTAGACGTCGGTCTTGAGCTGACCGTAGGAGTGCCCGGCCCAGGCCGCGGGCTTGGTCTGGACGCCCGGGTCGGCCCAGGTGTCCGAGTAGTGGAAGTCGACGAGGAGTTTCATGCCCTGCGCCTTGACGCGCTTGGCGGCGGCGAGGACGCGCGTCTTGTTGTTGTAGCCGTCGGCGGGGTTCACCCACACCTTGAGGCGGGCGTAGTTCTGGCCTGCGGACTTGAGGATCGTGAGGGCGTCACCGGTCGTGCCGGAGCTGTTCTTGTAGACACCGCCCTTGGCCTCGCTCTTGACGAGTGACGACACGTCGGACCCCTTGATGGCCAGCCCTGTCGAGCCGGCCGTGAAGGTCAGGTCGTCGACGTTGATCCAGTTGCCCGCCCCGGCGTCGGAGTTGACGCTGATCGTGCACTGGTTGTTCGTCACCGCGACGGAGGCGACGATGCGGATCCATCCGCTGGACTCGACGGGGATGTCGGTGCGTTGCTCCGCACTCCCGCAGTTCTTGAGCGCGAGGTACGCGGAGTTCTGGCCGCCGCCCGAACGCACCCAGGCGGTGAGCTTGTACGTGCCGTTGGTGAGACCGGAGAGGTACTGATACGTCTCCACCTTGTACGCGGAGGCCGAGTAATGCGTGAGCCGGTAACTCCCGCTGCGGCCACCGGACTCGGTGAAGGAGGCGGCGCTCTGGCCGCCCGCCGAGTAGGTGGACCAGCCGGCCGGGGCGGCCGGGCCGGTGGCGTCCGATTCGAAGCCGGGGTTGGTGAGGGTGCTTGCCGCGTGGGCGCTCTGCGCGGGCAGCAGGGTGAGGGCGAGCCCGGCTGCCAGCGGCAGCAGCAGGGCCTTGAGTGTGCGTCTGGGATGGAACATCGTCGTCCGTTGTCCCTTCGACGTGCGGTGAATGGGGATTGGTTCTTCGCCCCCGCCGCCCCTTCCCGTCCCGACCCTGGGGGCTGCGCCCCCAGACCCCCGCTGTCGCGCTGACGCGCTCGTCCTCAAACGCCGGACGGGCTAAATCTTTAGCCCCTCCGGCGTCTGAGGAGCGGGGGTTCGGGGGCAGCGCCCCCGAGTACGTGACGGGAATGGGTAGGGGCGGCGGGGGCGAAAATCATCAGGCCCGGCCCAGTCAGTCGTCGAGCCGTACGACCCGTACGGCACCCGCCGGCACCGCCAGCCGCCCCGCGACCCGCTCACCTGCGAGCAACTCCGTGCCATGCGCGTCGAGCGGCACCTTGACCTCGGCACCGGAGTGGTTGACGACGAAGAGGAACGTGCCCGACTCCCCCACCCGCCGCACCACTTCGACATCCCGCGGCAGATCGGCACGCGGCGCGATCCGCGCGTCGTCGGCGGCCCAGCCGATCAGGGCGTCCAGCCCCTGGGCTCCGAGCCGCGTGGACACGTACCAGGCCGAGCCCTCGCCGAGGCGGTGCCGGGTGACCGCCGGACGGCCCGCGGCGAGCCCGTCGGCGTACGTCCACACGGTCTCGGCGCCGCGCGGCACCACGAACTCGGTCCATACGTCACCGGCCAGTTCGGAGCCGTCGGGGCCGGTGATCCGCACCTGGTCGCCCGCGAGGAGCGGCGAGAACTCCTCGACCGTCAGGCCCAGTACGTCGCGCAGCGGGCCGGGGTACGGGCCGTCGTGCACGGCGTCGTGTTCGTCGACGATGCCGGAGAAGTACGAGACGACGAGCGTGCCGCCGCGCTCGACGTACTCCTTGAGGTTCAGCCCTGCGGCCTCGGTCATCAGGTAGAGGGCCGGCACGACGACCAGGGGGTAGGCCGACAGGTCGGCTTCCGGGTGGGCGAAGTCGACGGTTAGGTGGCGGTCGTAGAGCGCCTCGTAGAAGGCGTCGGCGCGCTCACGCGGATCGTGGTCCTCGCTCGGGCGCCACTGCAGGTTCTGCGCCCACCAGGAGTGCCAGTCCCACAGGACGGCGGCGTCGGCCCGGGTGCGGGTGCCGCGGACCGGGCTCAACGAGTCGAGGGACGCGCCGAGTTCGACCACCTCGCGCCAGACGCGCGAGTCCGTGCCGGCGTGCGGCAGCATCGCCGAGTGGAACTTCTCCGCGCCGCGCCGTGACTGCCGCCACTGGAAGAACATCGCGCCGTCGGAGCCCCGGGCCACATGCCCGAGGGAGTTGCGGGCCATCTGGCCCGGTGCCTTCGCGGGGTTGCGGGTCTGCCAGTTGACGCCCGACGTGGAGTGTTCGAGCAGCAGCCAGGGGGCGCCGCCCGCCACGGAACGGGTGAGGTCGGCGGCCATCGCGAGGTTCACCTGCGTACGGCGGCCGTCGGTGATCAGGTAGTGGTCGTTGCTGACGAGGTCGACCTCGCGGCCCCACGCCCAGTAGTCGACGGAGTCGCACTGGCTGAGGGCGGTCATGAAGTTCGTGGTGACCGGGACGCCGGGCGCCAGGCGGTGCAGGATGTCCCGCTCGGCCACGAAGTTCTCGCGCATGGTGGCGTCGGCGAACCGCTTGTAGTCGAGGGCCTGGGCCGGGTTGCCGACCGTCGGGGTCAGCCTGGGCGGGTTGATCTGGTCGAGGTCCGCGTACCGCTGGCCCCAGAAGGCCGTGCCCCAGGCCTCGTTGACCGCGTCGACCGTCCCGTACGCCTTCGTGAGCCAGCGGCGGAAGTGTGCGGCACAGCTGTCGCAGTAGCAGGCCGAGACCGGGACGCCGTACTCGTTGTGGACGTGCCACAGGGCGAGCGCGGGGTGCTCGGCGTAGCGGGTGGCGAGCTGAGTGGTGATGTTCGCGGCGGCCGACCGGTAGTGCGGGTCGCTGTGGCAGATGGCGCCGCGTGAGCCGAACTCGTAGCGGGTGCCGTCGGCGGCCACGGGCAGCGCCTCGGGGTGTTCGCGGTAGAACCAGGCCGGCGGTGCCACGGTCGGTGTGCCGAGGTCGGCGCGTATGCCGTTCTCGTGCAGCAGGTCCAGCAACCGGTCGAGCCAGCCGAAGTCGTAAGCGCCCGGCGAGGGCTCAAGGAGTGCCCAGGAGAAGATGCCGACGCTGACCATCGTGACGCCGGCCTCGCGCATCAGCCGGACGTCCTCGGGCCAGACGGCCTCGGGCCACTGCTCGGGGTTGTAGTCCCCACCGAAGGCGAGCCCGGTGAGGCCCTTGGGGGTGGTCTCCGGCATGGAATGTCTCCCAGTAATTCGATCATTTGGGAACGTGCACACACAGCGCCGACGGCGCGAGGCCAACATAACCGCACAGCTACAACCATTGACAAGTGTCCTGGATGTTTCTCTACTGTGAACGCTCACAGAAGCATGGCAGGCATCCGCAGCAGGCGGAGGCCACGGTCAGGGAGATACATCCATGCCACACACGAAGCTGCGTCGCCTCGTGACCATCTCGGTCGCCGTCACGCTCGGCGCCTCCGCTCTTGCCGCCTGCGGGTCCTCGGACGACGGCTCCGACGAAGACGACGGGGCCGGCTCGGGCCCGGTCTCGCTGACGTACTGGGCCTGGGCACCGGGCATGGACAAGGTCGCCGACATCTGGAACAAGGGCCAGGGCAAGAAGGACCGGATCCAGGTCACGGTCAAGAAGCAGGCGTCCGGCGACACACTGATCACCAAGATCCTCACGGCGCACAAGGCCAAGAAGGCCCCGGACCTGGTCCAGGCCGAGTACCAGGCCCTGCCTACGCTGGTCAGCAATGACGCGCTCGCCGACATAGCCGACGACGTGGACGGCGTGAAGGACAAGTTCGCCGAGGGTGTCTGGCAGCAGACCACGCTGGGCTCGGACGCGGTGTACGCGATCCCGCAGGACTCCGGGCCGATGATGTTCTACTACCGCCAGGACCTGTTCAAGAAGTACGGCCTCGACGTCCCTCAGACCTGGGAGCAGTTCGCCGAGACCGCCCGCGCCCTGAAGAAGAAGTCGCCGGGCACGGACCTGACCACCTTCTCCGCCAACGACTCCGGGCTCTTCGCCGGTCTCGCCCAGCAGGCCGGCGCCAAGTGGTGGACCACCGAGGGCGACACCTGGAAGGTCGGCATCGACGACACGGCGTCGCGCAAGGTCGCCGACTTCTGGGGCGGGCTCGTCAAGGAGGGTGCCATCGACAACCAGCCGATGTACACGCCCGCCTGGAACAAGGCGTTGAACACCGGCAAGCAGATCGCCTGGGTGAGCGCGGTCTGGGCGCCCGGCACCCTCACCACCGCCGCGCCCGACACCAAGGGCAAGTGGGCGATGACCCCGCTGCCGCAGTGGTCCGCCACCGAGAACGTCACGGGCAGCTGGGGCGGTTCGTCCACGGCCGTCACCACGGACTCGACGCACAGGTCGGCCGCCGCGAAGTTCGCCACCTGGCTGAACACGGACCCCGAGGCACTGACCGCGCTCGCGAAGGAGGGCGGCATCTACCCTGCCGCCACGACCGCGCAGACCAGTGACGCCTTCGCCGAGCCGCCGGCGTACTTCTCGAACCAGCCGGACTTCTACACGCGGGCCGCCGCCATCGCGAAGAACACCGCGCCCTCCGCGTGGGGCCCGAACGTGAACGTCGCGTACACCACGTTCCGGGACGCCTTCGGCTCGGCCGCCAAGAACAAGTCGGACTTCGGCGGCGCCCTGAAGAAGATGCAGGACGACACCGTCGCCGACCTGGAGAAGCAGGGCTTCGAGGTCGCGGAGTGACAAGCGCACGCCGGAAGGCGTACGGGGTCGAGGGGGCCTCGTACGCCCGCCCGTCCGCCACTTCCACCCGCACCGTCGGGCGAGCGCGCAGCGCCCCCTACGTCTTCCTCCTCCCCGCGACGATCCTGTTCGCGCTCTTCTTCGCGCTGCCCATCGGCTACGCGGTGTGGCTCAGCCTGCACAAGGTCCAGGTCAAGGGGTTGGGTCTGGGCTCGGGTGCCCGGACCGAGGTCTGGGCCGGCCTGGAGAACTACACCGACTCCCTCACCGACTCCGAACTGCTCGACGGGGCGCTGCGCGTGCTCGGGTACGGCGCCATCGTGGTCCCGGTGATGCTCGGGCTCGCCCTGCTCTTCGCGCTGATGCTCGACACCGACCGGGTACGTCTCGCGCCGGTCACCCGGCTCGCGATCTTCCTGCCGTACGCCATTCCGGGCGTCGTCGCGGCGATGCTCTGGGGCTTCCTCTATCTGCCGGACGTCAGTCCCTTCTACTTCGTCCTCGACAAGCTGGGCATGCCGCAGCCGGACCTGCTGGACGGCGGGCCGCTGTATGTCGCGCTGTCCAACATCGCGGTGTGGGGCGGCACCGGCTTCAACATGATCGTCATCTATACGTCGCTGCGGGCCATCCCGGCCGAGGTGCACGAGGCGGCGAAGCTGGACGGCGCCACCCCGCTGCAGACCGCGCTCAGGATCAAGATCCCGATGGTGGTGCCCTCGCTGGTGCTCACCTTCTTCTTCTCGATCATCGCGACACTCCAGGTGTTCAGCGAGCCGACCACGCTCAAGCCTCTCACCAACTCCGTCTCCACGACCTGGAGTCCGCTGATGAAGGTGTACCAGGACGCCTTCGGCAAGGGCGACATCCACTCCGCCGCGGCGACCGCGGTGATCATCGCCCTGGTCACGCTGGCCCTGTCCTTCGGCTTCCTGCGGGCCGCGAACTCCCGTACCAAGCAGGAGGCAGCACAATGAGTTCTCTCGCCGTCCGCAAGGCGGCCCCGGCCGCCGGGACGACGCCCGGCACCGCTCAGGGGCCGCCGCGGCGCCGCCGGATCGCCTTGGTCCCGACGGTGACCCTGCTGATCGGCGCGGTCTACTGTCTGCTGCCGGTGGCGTGGGTGGTGATCGCGGCGACCAAGTCGGGCAGCGAACTGTTCTCGACGTTCACGTTCCTGCCGGGCACCGGCTTCACCGACAACATCAAGGACCTGAACGCCTACCGCGACGGCGTGTACTGGAAGTGGATGGGCAACTCCGCGCTCTACGCGGGCCTCGGCGCCCTTCTGTCGACGGCCGTCTCGGCGTTCAGCGGGTACGCCCTCGCGATCTACCGCTTCCGCGGCCGCGAGACCGTCTTCAACATCCTGTTGGCGGGCGTGCTGATGCCGCCAGTGATCCTCGCGATCCCGCAGTACCTCCTCATGGCCGAGGCCGACCTCACGGATTCGTACGCGTCCGTCCTGCTGCCGCTGATCCTGTCCCCGTACGGCGTGTATCTCGCGCGGATCTACTCCGCCGCGGCCGTGCCCACCGATGTCGTCGAGGCGGGGCGGATGGACGGGGCGAGCGAGCTGCGGATCTTCACGCGGATCGCGCTGCCGATGATGGTGCCCGGCCTGGTGACGGTCTTCCTGTTCCAGTTCGTGGCGGTGTGGAACAACTTCCTGCTGCCGTACATCATGCTCAGCGACGACGAGAAGTTCCCGATCACCCTGGGTCTGTTCACGCTTCTCGAACAGGGCTCCAACACCCCGGCCCTCTACACGCTGGTCGTCACCGGCGCGCTGCTCGCGGTCGTCCCGCTCGTCGCGCTCTTCCTGGTCGTCCAGCGGTTCTGGAGTCTCGATCTCCTCTCAGGGGCCGTAAAGTCGTGACCATGAGCCAATCGGGGGGCCGGCGCCGGCCGCCGACCATTCACGACGTCGCGCGCGAGGCGGGAGTCTCACGAGGGACCGTGTCGCGCGTCCTCAACGGCGGGCACTATGTGAGCCCCACCGCCCAGGAGGCGGTCAACGCCGCCATCCGCAGGACGGGTTACGTCGTGAACCGGCACGCCCGCTCACTGATCACCGGCCGCTCGGACTCGATCGGCTTCCTGCTCACCGAGCCGCAGGAGAGGTTCTTCGAGGACCCCAACTTCAATGTCCTGCTGCGCGGTTGTACGCAGGCGCTCGCGGCGCACGACATCCCGTTGCTGCTGATGCTGGCGGGCACCGAGGACGAACGGCGCCGTATCACGCGGTACATCACGGCGGGTCACGTCGACGGGGTGCTGCTGGTCTCCAGCCACTCCGGCGACCCGGTGGCCGAGCAACTGCGCGACGCCGGCGTGCCGCTCGTCATGTGCGGCAAGCCCATCGGAGTCGGCTCCAAGATCAGTTACGTGGCCGCGGACGACCGGGACGGCGCCCGCGACATGGTGCGCCACCTGGTGTCACTGGGCCGGCGCCGGGTGGGGATGGTGACCGGCCCGCTGGACACCCCCGGCGGTGTCGAGCGCCTGGCCGGCTACCGGGAGGTGCTCACCGAGGCGGGCATCGACCTGGACGAGCGTCTTGTCGCGTCCGGCGACTACAGCCGGGCCAGCGGCGAGGCGGGCGCCGAGCTCCTCCTGGAGCGGGCGCCGGACATGGACGCGGTCTTCGTGGCCTCCGACCTGATGGCGCAGGGTGTGCTGAGCACGCTGCACCGGGCGGGCCGGAGCGTGCCCGGGGACGTCGCGGTGGGCGGCTTCGACGACTCCTCGGCGGCGGTCGCGTCGAGCCCGGAACTCACGACGATCCGCCAGCCCTACGACCGCATCAGCTCCGAAATGGTGCGGGTGCTGATCGCGCAGATCGGCGGGGACGATCCGGCCGCGGTGATCCTGCCGACGGAGCTCGTGAAGCGTCAGTCGACCTGACGGAGGCGCCCGCCCACGCGCTCGGCGCTCGGCGCTCGGATGAGGCCTGCACAGATGCCCTGTACACTGAGTTACAGCGAAGGGGAGTAGCCCTGCGAACCGGTCGTCGACACACTGGAACCCTCGGGTTCCCGGTGGCCGGGCCCATGTGATCACATGGGTGGACGAGACCTTCGGCCAGGTATTGATGTGCCCGCGATCCCGCGGCGCACCCGTCATGCCGGGCCGATCGGTTCTCCCGTCGCCCCGGTCGAGGGCGCTTCGCGAAGATCCGGGGGTCCGGTCCCTACAGAAAGCCACCGGAATGCATCTCGACCCTCTGGCGATCCTCACCGCCTTCGGGCTGATCTTCCTCGCCGAACTGCCCGACAAGACGATGTTCGCGTCGCTCGCCATGGGCACTCGTATGCGGCCGCTCTACGTGTGGTTCGGTACGTCCACCGCGTTCGTCGTCCATGTCGCGATCGCGGTCGGCGCCGGAAGCCTCATCGGTCTGCTGCCGGACTGGACCGTCAAGTCGGTCTCGGCAGCCCTCTTCGCGTTCGGCGCGTTCATGCTGCTGCGCGGGGGCGGGGACGACGACGAGGAGGATGCCGGCGGCCGGGCCGTCACCGGCTTCTGGCCCGTCTACACGACCGCCTTCATGGCCGTCTTCATCAGCGAGTGGGGCGATCTGACGCAGATCACGACCGCCAACCTCGCGGCCACCGACGGAGTCGCGTCCGTGGCCGTCGGTTCCGCGGCGGCCCTCATGTCGGTCTCCGCGCTCGCGCTGCTGGCCGGGCGCTTCATCGCCAAACGCGTACCGCTGAAAACCGTCCAGCGGATCGGCGGGATCTGCATGCTCGGTCTCGCCGTCTGGTCGGTGGTGGAGATCTTCGTGGGCTGAGTGGGCTGAGTGAGCTGACGGCCCGCCCTCCGCACGACCGGTCAGGATCGGAGAAGCGGACCGGCGCCCCTCGGTCGTAGCGTGATGGCACCGGCGAGAAACCGGTGGGAAACCGGCGAGCGACCGCCGGTGCCGTCACGACGACGTCAACCACGACGGCACTACGACGTCGACTACGACATCACTACGACATCACTACGACGTGAACGACACAGAGGAGCCCGTCATGTCCGAAGGCCTCAAGACCATCACCTATCCCGTCAAGGACCTCGCTCGGGCCAAGGCGCTGTTCGGCGCGCTCCTGGGAGTGGAGCCGTACACGGACGAGGCGTACTACGTGGGCTTCCGGGCGCCGGGGCAGCCGGAGGTCGGGCTCGACCCGAACGGTCACGCCAAGGGTCTGACCGGGCCCGTCCCCTACTGGCACGTCGCCGACATCGACGCTGCCCTGGCCGGTCTCGTCGGCGCGGGCGCCGAGGTGGTCCAGGATATCCAGGAGGTCGGTGGCGGCATGCGGATCGCCTCCGTGCAGGACGCGGACGGCAACGCCGTCGGTCTCGTCCAGGAAGCGTCCTGATCAAGGCGACCGCCGGAGCATGCCCGCTGCTGTCGCGAGCCGGTGGGAGCAGGGCCGCGCCCTCGGGCCCGGCCGCTCCCCTCCGGTCTGTGGCCGGGCCCGAGCCCGTCCGCGCCCCGCCGGCCTCAGGCGTGCGGCCGCGCCAGCAGGGTGCGTACGCCCTGGGAGTCGAGCGTCAGTCCGTGCGGTGTACTGGCGTCGATGGTCAGGGAGAGATCACTGGCCGGCCACTGGGCAGCGAGGGCCCCCAGGGGCACGAGCCGGTAGCGCGACACGGACGGCAGCAACTCGGCCATGGTCACCTCCGAGGTGAACACCGGCACGAGGGGGTCCTCCCCGGGCTGTTCGAGGACGGGCAGCGCCACGACCGTGGGGTCGCCCGCCGTGTCGTCGGCGTCGTCGGGTACCGGGACCAGCACGTCACTACCGGCCAGTGTGTCCAGCGCGGCGCCGTCCTCGGCGTTCTCCGCCAGCGCGCTCAGCGCGCGCTGTGCCTCCACCGCGGCGCTGTCGTTCGAGGAAATCTCCATGGCACATCCAGACGTAGTGGCGGAAAACAGGCCGCCCGCGACGATCTCCGACCCGGGCGCGGCTGATCGCGTACCCGTCACGTCAGGTGCCATGCCCACTCCACACACCCATCACCGAACGGTCACGGAATGAACCGGATGACGGGATCACCCAGGCACCGGACGGCCCTTAGCGTGGGCGCATGCCGATGCGATCCTGGTTTTCCGGTGCCAAATTGGGCATCTTCATCCACTACGGCGTCTACGCCGTGGACGGCGTCGCCGAGTCCTGGTCCTTCTACACGGGCGAGACGACGCACGAGCAGTACATGAAACAGCTCGGCGGCTTCACCGCGTCGCACTACGACCCGGCGGCCTGGGCCGACCTGTTCGCCCGTACCGGCGCGCGGTACGCGGTCCTCACCACCCGGCACCACGACGGTGTCGCCCTGTGGGACACCGGCCACCGCAACCTCGACGTGGTGCGCGACACCCCGGCGGGCCGCGACCTCGTCACCGGGTTCGTCGAGGCGCTGCGCGCCCGGGATCTCAAGGTGGGCCTCTACTACTCGCACTCCGACTGGAACCACCCGGACTACGCGACCGAACGCCACCCCGGGCCGTACGTCGTACCGCTCAACGCGTACTCGCAGGCCGAGGCCGGCACGGAGGACCCGGAGGCCTGGGCGCGCTATCTCGCGTACCGCGACGGACAGGTCCGCGAACTCGTCGAACAATTCCGGCCCGACCTTCTCTGGTTCGACGGCGAGTGGGAGCGTACGGAGGAGCAGTGGCGGATGGACGCGCTCGCCGGCCTGGTTCTCGCGGGCAACCCGGACACCGTCCTCAACGGCCGGATGCTCGGCCACGGTGACTACGCGACGCCGGAACAGGGCACCCCGCTCCGGGCCCCGGACGGCCCGTGGGAGCTGTGCCTCACCATCAACGACTCGTGGGGCCACCGGCCGCGGGACCGCGCGTTCAAGTCGGTGCGCCAACTGGTGCGGTACTTCACCGAGACCATCGGTATGGGCGGCAATCTGCTCCTGGCCGCCGGCCCCCGCGAGGACGGGACGATCCCCGAGGAACAGATCGCCCGCATGGAGGGCCTCGGCGCGTGGATCGCCCGCCACGCCGACGCCGTGTACGACACGGTCGCCGGGCTGCCCGCCGGGCACCACTACGGTCCCAGCACGCTGTCCGCCGACCGGCGCACGCTCTACCTGGTGTGCTTCGACGCCCCGCGCGACGCCGTCTCGGTACGGGGCCTGCGCAACCGCGTCCGGCGCGTCACGGTACTCGGCACGGGCACCGAACTGGGCCACCACGTCACAGGCGGTCTCCACGAGGTACCGGGCGTGACCTGGATCGACGCGCCCGCAGCAGCCGACCTGGACGACCGGGCAACCATCCTGGCCGTCGAACTGGAAGGAGAGCTGGACCTCTACACGGGCACGGGCCGCCCCTGACGGGGCGGCCCCAAAGGGGCGCGGGGAACTGCGCGCCCAGCCACAGCGCACCCGCAGACCTCAACGGCGCTCTCTCAGCAACGGCGCATCAGAACCGCCGACCGAGCGGAGCGCTCACGCCAGAGTGGCAAGCGCCGCGTTCAGCGTCGCGGACGGCCGCATCACGGCCTCCGCCTTCACCGCGTCGGGCCGGTAGTACCCGCCGATGTCGGCCGGCGACCCCTGCACCGCGTTCAGCTCGGTGACGATCGTCTCCTCCCGCGCGGTGAGCGTCTCGGCGAGCGGGGCGATCACCTTGGCGAGGTCGGCGTCGTCGGTCTGCGCAGCCAGCTCCTGCGCCCAGTAGAGCGCGAGGTAGAAGTGGCTGCCGCGGTTGTCGATGCCACCGAGGCGACGGCTCGGCGACTTGTCGTTCTCCAGGAACGTGGCCGTCGCCCGGTCGAGGGTGTCGGCGAGGACCTGGGCGCGCGCGTTGTCCGTGGTCTGCGCGAGGTGCTCGAAGCTGGACGCCAGCGCGAGGAACTCGCCCAGGCTGTCCCAGCGCAGGTAGTCCTCCTTGACCAGCTGCTGCACGTGCTTCGGCGCGGAGCCGCCGGCGCCCGTCTCGAAGAGGCCGCCGCCGTTCATCAGCGGGACGATCGAGAGCATCTTGGCGCTGGTGCCCAGCTCCAGGATCGGGAACAGGTCGGTCAGGTAGTCGCGCAGGACGTTACCGGTGACCGAGATCGTGTTCTCGCCGCGGCGGATGCGCTCCACGGAGAGCTCGGTCGCCTCGACGGGCGACAGGATGCGGATGTCCAGGCCGTCGATGTCGTGCTCCGGCAGGTAGCGCTTGACCTTCTCGATGAGCTGAGCGTCGTGGGCGCGGCTCTCGTCCAGCCAGAACACGGTGGGCTCGCCGGTGGCGCGGGCGCGGGTGACGGCCAGCTTGACCCAGTCCCTGATCGGGGCGTCCTTGGTCTGGCAGGCGCGGAAGATGTCGCCGGCGGAGACCGTCTGCTGGAGCACGACGTTCCCGGCCTGGTCGACGAGGCGGACCGTGCCGGTGGTCGGGATCTCGAAGGTCTTGTCGTGGCTGCCGTACTCCTCGGCCTTCTGCGCCATCAGACCGACGTTCGGGACCGTGCCCATCGTCGACGGGTCGAAGGCGCCGTTGGCGCGGCAGTCGTCGAGGACGACCTGGTAGACACCGGAGTAGCTGCTGTCCGGGAGGACCGCGAGGGTGTCGGCCTCCTGGCCGTCCGGGGCCCACATGTGGCCGGAGGTGCGGATCATCGCTGGCATGGAGGCGTCGACGATGACGTCGGACGGCACGTGCAGGTTGCTGATGCCCTTGTCGGAGTCGACCATCGCCAGCTCCGGGCCCTCGGCGAGCTCGGCGTCGAAGGACGCCTTGATCTCGGTGCCCTCGGGCAGCGACTCAAGGCCCTTGTAGATGCCGCCGAGACCGTCGTTCGGGGTCAGTCCTGCGGCGGCGAGCGTCTCGCCGTACCGCGCGAACGTCTTCGGGAAGAAGGCGCGCACCACATGGCCGAAGATGATCGGGTCGGAGACCTTCATCATCGTGGCCTTGAGGTGCACGGAGAACAGCACACCCTCGGCCTTGGCCCTGGCGATCTGCGCGGTGAGGAACTCGCGCAGCGCGGCGACGCGCAGGACGGAGGCGTCGACGACCTCGCCCGCGAGGACGGGTACGGACTCGCGCAGGACCGTGGTGGAGCCGTCGTCGCCGGTCAGCTCGATGCGGAGGGAGCCGGCCTCGGAGATCACCGCGGACTTCTCGGTGGTACGGAAGTCGTCGGCGCCCATGGTCGCGACGTTCGTCTTCGACTCGGCGGTCCAGGCGCCCATGCGGTGCGGGTGGGCCTTGGCGTAGTTCTTGACCGACGCGGGGGCGCGGCGGTCGGAGTTGCCCTCGCGCAGCACCGGGTTCACGGCGCTGCCCTTGACCTTGTCGTAGCGGGCGCGGATGTCGCGCTCCTCGTCGGACTTCGGGTCGTCCGGGTAACCCGGCAGTGCGTAGCCCTGCGACTGCAGCTCGGCGACCGCGGCCTTGAGCTGCGGAATCGAGGCCGAGATGTTCGGCAGTTTGATGATGTTGGCCTCAGGGGTCTTGGCCAGGTCACCGAGCTCGGCGAGGGCGTCGGGAATGCGCTGCCCCTCCGCCAGGAACTCGGGGAAGAGGGCGATGATCCGCCCGGCCAGCGAGATGTCACGGGTTTCCACAGTGACACCCGCCTGTGACGCGTAGGCCTGGACCACCGGCAAGAACGAATACGTCGCCAGGGCCGGGGCCTCGTCAGTGTGCGTGTAGATGATGGTCGAGTCAGTCACCGGGTGCTCCGCTCCACGTCTGCAACATTGCTCGACATCAAGATATCTCGTGCCGGGGCCCCGCCGGACAGGAGGCCGCGCAACTCCGCCACGGCCCGGCCGGGCATCGGCCCCCGTCCCGGGCGCCGCGCTCGCTACCATCTGCCGGGTGTGCGCAAACATCATGGTCGCTGAAGACGACGCGAAGCAGGCGGAGTTGGTGCGCCGCTACCTGGAGCACGAGGGGCACTCGGTCACGATCGTCGGGGACGGCCGTACGGCGCTCGACGAGGTTCGCCACCGGGAGCCCGATCTGCTCGTTCTCGATGTGATGATGCCCCGGGCCGACGGCCTGGACGTGGTCAGGATTCTGCGTGCCGAGTGCCGGGAGGTGCCGGTGCTGATGCTCACGGCCCGCAGTACCGAGGACGACCTGCTGCTCGGTCTTGATCTCGGCGCCGACGACTACATGACCAAGCCGTTCAGCCCGCGGGAGCTGATGGCCCGGGTCCGTACGCTGCTGCGCCGCAACCGGGGCTCCACCGGCCCCGGGCCGCTGCCCGCGCCCGGCGGCCCCACGCCCGCCGCCGATGCCGCCGCCGAGGAAGGGACGCTGTCGGTGGGCACCCTGCGGATCGATACGGCCCGGCACGAGGTGCTGGTCGGGGAGATACCGGTCGAGTGCACGCCGGGCGAGTTCCGCATCCTCACCGCGATGGCGGCCGAACCCGACCGGGTCTTCACCAGACAGCGGCTCCTGGAGGAGCTGCACGGCTTCGACAAGTACATCAGCGGCCGCACCGTCGACGTGCACGTCATGAATCTGCGCAAGAAGATCGAGCACGCCCCGCGCCGCCCGACCCGGCTGCTCACCGTCTTCGGTGTCGGCTACAAACTGACCGACCCCACGAAGAAGGCACACCGTGCGACGTCGTGACGAGCGGACGAGACTGCCGCTGCGCAAGAGCCTGCTCGGCCGGCTGCTGACCGTGTCGGCGCTGGTGGCGTCGTGCTCGGTCGCCGCCACCGCCTGGCTCGCCGTGCAGACGACCTCCGGCGCGATCCGCCAGGAGCAGGGGCAGAACCTCATCGCCGACGCGGAGATCTACAACACCCTGCGGGGTTACGCGGCCACCCACCCCGACTGGGAGGACGTCGACGACACCGTGCGCCGGCTGGCCCGCAAGTCCGAGCGCCGGATCGTACTGACCACCCAGGACCGGCGGCCTCTCGCCGACTCCACCGACGGCGCGAAGGACGCCTCCGGCACCGCGCCGCCCGCCCCGCTGCCACCGCAGGCCTCGGCGGTCGTCGACCCACTGTCCGTCGACACCGTCCTGGCGCCCGGCGCCGCCTCCGCGGGCACGGACCGCGTCGACCCGCGCGCGGTCGGACCGTTCCTGCTGCCGGCCAAGGAACGCAAGGTCCTGCGCAAGGCCACCACCGCGAGCGTGGAGTGCCTCAGTGCGGCGGGCGTCGCCGCGGACATCGTCGAGAGCGCGAGCGGACGGCCGCACGTCCAGTACGTGAGCAGCGAAACCGACCGCTCCCTGGAACTGAGGTGTCTGACGTCCTCCTCTGCCGGCCCGACCGAGACCGAGAAGAAGGCCCTGCGCGCACTCGATCAACTGGCCGACGCCTGCCTGAAACGGCAGGGCCTCACCGGCGTGAAACTGAACCTGGACCTGTCGTGGGACCGGGGGTACGGGCCGGCCGACACGGGCAGCGACGGCCTGTCCGCGCTCCCCCTGCCCGAGGGCGGCAGCAGCGACGAGAGGTGGGCGGCCGAGCAGCTGGCCGTCCAGGAGAAGATGGCACAGGACCGGGCGGCCAAGGAGAAGGCGAGCGGCGGCGACGGGATCGTCGACCGCCCGGCCACGGAGCGCAGCAGCAAGCACGACCGGGCGATAGCCTCCTGCGTCGACAGCGCCCGCCGCGAACAGCTCACGTCCTATGTCGCCGCGCCCGCGCTGCTGTTCATCGACAGCCCCGATGCCGTCAGTGTGCCCGGTTTCGATCTCTCGCCGGCCAACACCACACGTATCGCCGGGGCCGCGGCCCTGGTCCTCGCCCTCACCGTCGGCGCCTCCGTGATCGCCGGAGCCAGGCTCGTACGCCCGCTGCACGCGCTCACCGGGGCCGCCCAGCGGATGCGGGACGGCCTGGGCTCGGCGCCCGTACCGGTCGGCTCGGACAACGAGATCGGACGGCTGGCGGCGACCTTCAACGACATGGCCGCGCACCGGGCCAGGCTGGAGGAGCAGCGCAAGGCGATGGTCAGCGATGTCGCCCATGAGCTGCGTACCCCGCTGAGCAACATCCGCGGCTGGCTGGAGGCGGCACAGGACGGTCTGGCGGAGCCGGACCCGGCGTTCGTGGCCTCGCTCCACGAGGAGGCGGTGCAGCTTCAGCACATCATCGACGATCTCCAGGACCTGGGGGCCGCCGACGCGGGCGTGCTGCGTCTGCACCTGGAGCCGGTACGCGTCGACGACCTGCTCGGTCAGGTCGCCGCGGCCCATCAGGGGCTGGCCGAGACCGCGGGCGTCACACTGACGGTCTCCACGGCGGCGCCCGGCGCCCCTCCGCTGCCGCCGCTCGACGCCGATCCCGTACGGCTGCGCCAGGCGGTCAGCAATCTGCTCTCCAACGCGGTACGCCACACGCCGCCCGGCGGCCGGGTGACGCTGCGCTCGTACGTCACCGAGTCCGGGTCCGGGTCCGGGGACGAGGTGGCCGTGGAGGTCTCCGACACCGGCAGCGGCATCCCGGAGGACGATGTCCCGCATGTTTTCGACCGCTTCTGGCGGGCGGAGAAGTCCCGTAACCGGAGCACCGGCGGCAGCGGCCTCGGCCTGGCGATCGTCCTCAAACTCACCGAGGCCCACGGGGGCACGGCGAGCGTGGTGAGTACGGAGGGACAGGGCTCGGTCTTCACCCTGCGGCTGCCGGCCGCGCCGGACCGGGGTGCCCGGGAGGAGCCCGGGGAGGCAGGGGAGGCCAGCACTCGACCATGATGCGATGACCATGGCGTTCTGACAGGTTCTTCACAAGTGGCCGCCAGTGTGGGGCCATGCCCGGAACCTGGTGCGGCTCGGCCCCCAGGTACCACCAAGTCCGGGCCGGAACTGGAGTGTTCATGTCCCGCCATCACACCCTGCGTCTCGCCGTACTGACCGCTGTCGCGGCCGGCGCGATGCTCGTCCCGGCGTCCGCGGCCGTCGCCGACGACCCGACCCCCGCGCAGACCGCCAGCCCGTCGGACGACGGGCTCACGGCCAAGGAGAAGATCGCGGCCGACAAGAGGACGAAGGAGCAGGAAGCCATGAAGGCCGCCGCCGGCAAGGATCTCCCGAGGGGCGGTGTCGCGGCGGGCGAGGCCCCGGCCGACGACAACGGTGTCACCACCCTCGCCGGTTCGGCCGCCGGCGCTCTGCTGCTCGCGGGCGCCGGCACCTACGTACTGCGTCGCCGCTCCGCCGCACGGCACAACGGCTGATCCAGCACGGCGTCCGACTCGGCACAACGGTGGCGCCGCCCCTCACCGGGCGGCGCCACCTCGTGTGTTCACCCGCCTCCGCGTATCCACCCGGTACCGCAGTTCAGTTCTGCTCTGGAGTCCGCTGTGTCCTCTGCACCTCATCCGGTACGGCGTCCGACCGGCCTGCCGGTCCTCGCCCGCCTCGCCCTGGTCGTCACCGCGGTCCTCACCGTGCTCACCGGCTGCTCGTCCGCCCCCGGCAAGACCACTCCGGCCGCCGCGGACTCCCCCGCCGCCGTCGGCTCCCCTTCGCCCGGCACTGCCGCCGCCAAGCAGCCGGCGGCTGTCCCCACCAAGGTCGCCATCCCCTCGATCGGCATCACCAGTTCGCTGATGAAACTCGGCCTCAACGCGGACCGGACCGTCGAGGTCCCCCCGGCCGAGAAGGGCATGACCGCCGGCTGGTACGTCGGCGGTTCCGTGCCCGGGGAAGTCGGTCCCGCCGTCATCATCGGCCACAACGACACCCGCTTCGGCAAGGCCGTCTTCCACGACCTCGGGAAGATCACCAAGGGCGCGGACATCACCGTCACCGACAGCCGGGGAGCATCGGCGCGCTTCACCGTCACGGGCACCCAGAGCGTCAGCAAGAACTCCTTCCCGACCGAAAAGGTCTACGGCCCCACCGACGAACGCGCACTGCGCCTGGTCACCTGCGACGGCGATTTCGACGCCCAGGGCCACCCGGTGAACAACCTCATCGTCTACGCGAAGCTGGCCTGACGCCGCGCACGGACGGGCCAGGGCGCCGGCGGCCCCGCCGGGCCCGGGTCTCACCGCTGCCCCGCAGGCGCCGCGGACGACAACCGGTGCAGCCGCAGGGCGAGTTGGATCTCCAGCGCACGGGCCGGACTCTGCCACTCGGGGCCGAGCAGCCGGCCCACGCGCTCCAGGCGCTGCGCGACCGTGTTGACATGGACGTGCAGCTCGTCCTTGGTGCGCGCCGGGCTCATCCCGCAGGCGAAGTACGCGTCGAGGGTGCGCAGCAGATCGGTGCCGCGCTTCTCGTCGTACGTGACGACCTGGCCGATGGTGCGCTCGACGAAGCCGGAGATGTCCCTGCTGCCGGCCAGCAGCAGCCCCAGGAACCCGAAGTCCTCGGCCGCCGCGCCCTCTCCCGGGCGGCCGAGGAGCCGGAGCGCGTCGAGGCACCGCTGCCCCTCCGCGTACGCCTCGGCCACGGTCTCCGGGCGTGCGGCGAGTTCCCGCACGGGTGCGGAGGCGCCGACGGTGACCGTCTCGTGCACGGCCGTCGCCAGGTCTCTCGCCGTGCGGCGGGCCAGGTCCGTCACGCTGTCGCCGGGATCCAGGGGCAGCAGCAGGACGGTGCCGCCGTCGCGTGCCGCGGCGAGTCCCTGCCGGGTGGCGGCGAGGTGCGACGCCGCGGACCACAGCCTGCGCCGGGCGGCGGCCTCCTGGTCGGCGGTGTCCCCGGCTGTGCTGTCCAGGCGGGCGGCCAGCACCACGTGGACGGCGTCGAGGTCGGCGTCGAGCCGGGCCGCGCGCTCGCGCAGCAGCCGGGGATCACGGTCGCGGGCGTCGAGCAGGTCGTCCAGCAGCTCGCCGCGGACGCGCTGTTCGGCCTCGGCGGCCGAGCGCCGGGCGAGCAGCAGGAGCGAGGTGACCATGGCGGCCCGCTCCAGGGTGCGCTGGTCGACGGGGTCGAGGCCCGGCCGGCCGTGCAGCACCAGTGCGCCGAGCAGCTCGCCGCCGGCGGCGACGGCCACGACCCAGTCGTCCCCGTGGCGGACCGCGTGTCCTGCGTGTCCTTCGGCCCGTGCCACCTTGAGCGCGTCGTCGGGTGCGTCCCCGGCGTCGGCGAAGCGCACGGTTCCGCCGAGGACCTGGGAGACCGCGGCGGAGACGTCGTGGACCCCGCCGCCCCGCAGGACGAGCTCCGCCAGCCGGTCGTGGACGTCCGAGGCGCGCTCGATGACTCCGCTGCGGTCCCCGATGATCTCGTTGGCGCGCTCCAGGTCCGTCAGCGCGTCCCGGGTCTCGGTGAGCAGGTTCGCGGCGTCGATGGCGGCGGCCGCGAGGGCGGCGAACGAGCCGAGCAGCGCGATCTCCTCCCGCTCGAAGACCCGTGCGCGGCGGTCCGCGGCGAAGAGGACCCCGATGACGTGCGGGCCGAGCATGAGGGGCACGCCGAGGATCGCGACCAGCCCCTCGTCCCGTACGCCTGTGTCGATCGGCAGGGTGTGCCGGAAGCGTTCGTCCCGGAAGTAGTCGTCGGTGACATAGGGGCGGGCCGTCTGGGCGACGAGCCCGCCGAGTCCCTCCCCCATGCCCAGTCGCAGCTGCTGGAAGCGGGCCGCCACCGAACCCTCGGTGATCCGCATGTACGTGTCGCCCTCGGCCGGGTCGTGCAGGCTGAGGTACGCCACGTCCGTGCTCAGCAGTGAGCGGGCGCGCTGCACGATCGCCCGGAGGACGGCGTCGAGGTCGCGCAGTCCCGCCAGGTCGTGGGCCGTCTCGAAGAGCGCGGACAGCTCGGCCTCGCGTCTGCGGCGCCCCTCCATCTCGGCGCGCACCCGCAGGGCGAGCAGCTTGGCGTGCTCCAGGGCGGCGATCCGGTCGGGCGCCAGGCCGTCCGCGCGGGCCCGCAGCACCGGCTGCTCGTACGCGTCGGCGGACGCGCCCCTGGCCAGCAGTTCCAGGAACGGCGCCTCCGCGCCCCACTCGGAGCGTCCGGCCGATTTCGATTGATCGCGAGACATGTCCACCAGGATCGCCCATCGCGCCGACGGCCCGGCCGGCCCTGTGGATAACTCGGGCTCTCAGTGCGCGGTCCAGCCGCCGTCGAGGACCAGTGAGGTGCCGGTGACGAAGGACGCGGCGGGGCCGCACAGGTACGCCACGGCCTCGGCGACCTCCTCGGGTTCGATGAGGCGTTTGACGGCGCTGTCCCGCAGCAGGATTTCCGTCAGGACCCGCTCGCGCGGGATGCCGTGGGCGGCCGCCTGGTCGGCGAGCTGCTTCTCGACCAGGGGCGTGCGCACATAGGCGGGGTTCACACAGTTCGAGGTAACTCCGTGGGGGGCGCCTTCCAGCGCCGCGGTCTTGGAGAGACCCTCCAGTCCGTGTTTCGCCGCCACGTAGGCCGACTTGAAGGCGGAGGCGCGGAGCCCATGGACGGAGGACACGTTGACGATGCGGCCCCACCCCTGTCCGTACATGTGCGGCAGTGCTCCGCGGATGAGCCGGAACGGTGCCTCCAGCATCACGGTCAGCACGGTGTGGAAGGTCTCGGGCGGGAACTCCTCGATGGGCCGCACCAGTTGCAGTCCGGCGTTGTTGACGAGGATGTCGGTGCCCGCCGCGGCCGCTTCCGCCGCGTCCAGGTCGGTGAGGTCGAGGAGGTGCGGCTCGACGGTGCCGGCGAGGCCGCGGGCCTGTTCGGTGAGTGTCTCCAGGCCCTCGGGCTGCCGGTCGAGCGCCCGCACTCTCGCCCCGGCCGCGGCGAGCCGCAGCGCGCACGCGCGGCCGATGCCGCCGGCGGCGCCGGTGACGAGGGCGGTACGGCCGCCGAGGTCGAGGGACGGGGCCTGGGAGCCCCCGAGGACGTTGTGCGCGGTCATGCTCCGACCCTAGGGCCCTTCTGATGGATCTCCGCGGCGTCGCGACGCCCGGCACGCACTCTCGCCGCACCGGGCACAGACCCAAGTACGTCCAGTACGCGGGCCTGTGCCCGGCACACCGAGAGCACGCACCAGACGCCGCTCCTTCACCCACGGAGATCCATCAGAAGGACCCTAGCCAGCGGCCCAGGCCCGACCGATGTGGTCGGCACCCACAGTTCGGGCTCAGGTCATGGGGTCGAACCATGTGGGCTCGTCGGACAGTGCCTGCTTGATCCGGAACAGGCCGTGCTCGTTCAGCTCCGGCAGGGCGTCCACGTCGAACCAGCCCACCTCCAGCGATTCGTCGTCGTTGACACGGGCCTCCCCGCCGACGGCCCGGCACCGGAGGGTGATGTCCATGAACTGACAGACGTCCCCGTTGGGATACGTGATCGGCTTCAGGGCCTGTACGAGGACGACCCGCTCGGCGACACACCGGACGCCCGTCTCCTCGTACACCTCCCGGACCGCGCAGGCCGCAGGCTGCTCCCCCGGGTCCGACATGCCGGCGATGACGGCCCACTTGCCGGTGTCGGCCCGGCGCCCGAGCAGGACTCTGCCCTCGTCGTCGAAGACGACGGCGGTCACTCCGGGAAGCCAGAGCAGCTGCCGGCCGGCGGTGGCCCGGATCGTACGGATGAAGTCAGGAGTAGCCATGGACCGACCCTAACGGGCCTGGCACTTCCCCCTGCCGTGTTCCCCGCGCCCTCGCCCGGCGTAGCACCCCCGCCCGGCGTTACGCCTACAGATCACCGGCGCGTCGCCCGCGCACTGCCGACGTCACCGCCCAGCCGAGTCCGCCCGCCGCGATCAGGACCAGCAGCATCTCGGGCGCGATGCCGAGGTTCGTGGCGGGGGTCCTGGAGGAACGCAGCGGCACCTTCTGGACGAGCGAGTCCGCCACGAACATGCCGGTCCGCTGGGTGATCCGGCCGTCCGGCATGATCACGGCGCTGACGCCGCTGGTCACCGGGACGGTGACGGTGCGGCTGTGCTCGACGGCACGGACCCGGGACATGGCGAGCTGCTGGTAGGTCATCTCGCTGCGGTCGAACGTGGCGTTGTTGCTCGGCACGGAGATCATCTGGGCGCCGTGGGTGACGGTGTCGCGCACGGCCCAGTCGAATGCGGCTTCGTAGCAGGTGGCGAGGCCCACCTCGGTGCCCGCCAGGGTGAACACGCCCGGCTTGCTGCCCCGGCTGAAGTCCTGGCTGACCATGGACGTCCAGTTCTCGTTGATGGCGCCGATGAGCGAGCGCATCGGGAGGTACTCGCCGAACGGCTGGACCTGCCGCTTGTCGTAGGTGGCGCCGGGTCCCTTCGCCGGGTCCCAGAGGATCTGCTCGTTGTAGAGCTTGCCGTTCTTCTCCACGACGCCGCCGACCGAGATGGGCGCGCCGATGGCCCTGGCCGCCTTGTCGATCACGGCGTAGGCGTCGGGGTTGCGGAACGGGTCGATGTCCGAGGAGTTCTCGGGCCACAGCACGAAGTCGGGCCGGGCGACCTTGCCCGCGTCGACCCGCGCGGCGAGGCGTGCCGTTTCCTTCGCATGGTGGTCCAGGACGGCGCGGCGCTGGGAGTTGAAGTCGAGTCCCGCGCGCGGCACGTTGCCCTGGATGACCGCGACGGTCGCGGTGCCGTCCTCGGCCCGGTCGCTGACCAGGGGGCGTGCGGCGAAGGCACCCAGCACGGGCAGCACGAGACTGAGCAGGGCCACCGAGGCGGCCCCCCGGGGCACGACACCGGTGCGGCGCGCTTCGAGACCCTGCCGGACGGTCTCGTACAGGCCGAAGCCGCACAGGACGACCGCGAAACCGAGCACGGGCGTGCCGCCCACCGCGGCGAGCGGCAGGAAGACCCCGTCCGCCTGGCCGAAGGCGATCTTGCCCCAGGGGAAGCCGCCGAACGGCACGCGCGCGCGTGCCGCCTCTCCCGTGATCCACAGAGCGGCCGCCCACACCGGCCGGCCGGGCAGTTTCGACACGGCCGCGATGCCGGCGCCGACGAGCGCGACGTACACCGCCTCGATGACGACGAGCGCCAGCCACGGCCCGGGGCCGACCTCCACGCCGGTCCACACGAGCAGCGGCAGCAGGAATCCGAGGCCGAAGAGGTACCCGAGACCGAGGGCCGCCTTCCAGGTGCGGCCGCGCAGACACCAGCCGAAGACCGCGAAGGCGGGCAACGCCAGCCACCACAGGGTGCGCGGCGGAAAACTGACGTACAGCAGCACCCCGGAGAGCGCCGCGGCGGCGGCCGGAACGAGCTGTCGCGCCAGGCGCGCCACGCGCGGGGCGGGCCGGGCCTGCGGTTCGAGCTGATCCGGCTCGTCTACGGAGGTCGCTGTGACGGTCACTCCGGGAGTGTACGGCGCGTCACCGAGGCACCGACAGCGCGGGCGTTTCCTGTGGATCAGCCCGGATCGGCCCAGATCAGGATGGATCAGGATGGATCAGCCCGGATCCGACTGTGATCCGACAGAAACGCCCTGCGTCTCCGGCGCCTGACAGGGCGCTTACCCCTCACTTGCCGCATCGTTTCTGCGCAACTCGTCCACAAACCGGCGCATCACCCGTTACGGTATGCCGGAGCCTCGGGCGTGCAGGCCGTTTCCGGCCGGGCCGTCGGGGCCCGTCACAGGTCGGGGGCGTCGGGG
>NZ_LIPP01000194.1:0-23907 GCF_001418335.1 Streptomyces aurantiacus
CAGGACGGCCTCGATCGCCTCCATGGTCGAGGAGAGGGATTTGAGCTGTTCGAATACATCGTCGACTGCCACCCCCCCAGCGTAACGGCTCCGCCAAGCCGGACAGCCCGGTGCGCAGGCTGCCCGTTTCCTGGGGGCTGCCGCCCCCAGACCCCCGCTGTCGGCCTGAACGGCCTCGTCCTCAAACGCCGGACGGGCTGAAAAGCAGGGGCGCAGCCCCGCTTTTCAAGGGGCGCGGGGAACTGCGCGACCAGCCCCCACCGGCCCGCAGCCAAACAACGCCCGACCGCCAAGCCGACCGCCAGGTCATCCGTAAGCGGCACCCCACGTTCCGTAGTCTGTACCGCATCCGTGGCCACAGCTCGATAACAGACCGAACAGAAGGGGTTTTCCCTCCGGTCTACGCGCGTTACGCTGCGGCGGAACCAGCGCCTGGTATGGGCGCTTGCACTAAGGAGTCACGTTCCATGCGCCGGGTGTCCCGAATCGCTGTCGCGGGCGTTGCGACCGCTACCCTCACCGCCGCCCTCGCTGCTTGCGGCGGCACGTCCAACGACGCCGCCGACAGCGGCGACGGCAAGAGCAAGGGCATCGCCCTCGCGTACGACGTCGGCGGCAAGGGCGACCAGTCCTTCAACGACGCCGCCACCGCCGGCATGGAGAAGGCCGCCGCGGAGTTCAAGTACGGCTCCAAGGCCGTCGAGCCCACCGACGGCGAGTCGGACGCCGACAAGGTGCAGCGCCTGGAGACGCTGGCCAAGACCGGCTACAACCCGGTGATCGGCGTCGGTTACGCCTACGCGCCGGCCGTCGCCGAGGTCGCCGACAAGTTCCCGAAGACGACCTTCGGCATCGTCGACGACGAGACGATCGACAAGAAGAACGTCGCCGACATGGTCTTCCACGAGGAGGAGGCCTCCTACCTCGCGGGAGTCACGGCGGCCCTCACCACCAAGTCCAAGACCGTCGGCTTCGTCGGCGGCGTGGACAACCCCCTGATCCACAAGTTCGAGGCGGGCTACAAGCAGGGCGTCGCCGCCACGAACCCGAAGGTCAAGGTCGTCTCGCAGTTCCTGACGGAGAAGGCCGAGGACGGCGGCTTCGCCAGCCCCGACAAGGGCAAGACCGCCGCCGAGGGCCAGATCGAGGACGGCGCCGACGTGGTCTACCACGCCGCGGGCCTGTCCGGTCAGGGCGTCATCGAGGCCGCCTCCGCCGCGAAGGTGTGGGCGATCGGCGTCGACTCCGACCAGTACAGCCAGGACGCCCTCAAGGCGTACAAGCAGTACATCCTCACCTCGGCCACCAAGGACGTAGCGGGCGCGGTCTACAACCTCGCCAAGTCGGTCCAGGACGGCAAGCCCGAGACCGGTGTCGTGCGCGCCTCCCTCAAGTCCGGCGGCGTGGGCCTGGCGGACTCGAACCCGGAGTTCAAGGACAACGCCAAGCTGCAGGCGGCCCTGAAGAAGGCCGCCGACGGCATCAACGACGGCACCATCAAGGTCAAGAGCTCGTAGCAACCGTGGCCAATCGGGCGCTGTAATGGCAGCGTTACGGCAGCGAAAACGGGGTGTGGGAAGGATGGCCTTCCCGCGCCCCGTTCGCGCGGCGGATGATCCGGATCTGTCGGCGGAAAAGCGGACATGCCCGGAACGCACGATTCCGCAGTAGTTGTTGAAGCAGGGGCGCTACGCGCGTAGATCGGCCCCCTTTTCCAAGGAGAGTGCGCCATCGACGCGTCCAGCAGTCCTCCGAGCCCGCCACCCGCCGCACGGTCGACCGTGCCGGCACAGTCGAAGCCGGCCGTGTCGGTCGAACTGGCGGGGATCACCAAGCGCTTCCCCGGAGTCGTCGCCAACCACGACATCCACCTGTCCGTCCACCAGGGCACCGTGCACGCCCTCGTCGGCGAGAACGGCGCGGGCAAGTCGACCCTGATGAAGATCCTCTACGGCATGCAGAAGCCGGACGAGGGCACCATCGCGGTCGACGGCGAGCAGGTGACCTTCGCCAGTCCCGCCGACGCCATCGCGCGCGGCATCGGCATGGTCCACCAGCACTTCATGCTGGCCGACTACCTCACCGTCCTGGAGAACGTGGTGCTCGGCAGCGAGAAGCTGTACGGCATCGGCGGCGCAGCCCGCGACAAGATCAAGGAGATCTCCGAGCGGTACGGCCTGGGGGTGCGCCCGGACGCCCTCGTCGAGGACCTCGGGGTCGCCGACCGTCAGCGCGTGGAGATCCTCAAGGTCCTCTACCGCGGCGCCCGCATCCTGATCCTGGACGAGCCCACCGCCGTCCTCGTGCCGCAGGAGGTCGACGCGCTCTTCGACAACCTCCGCGAGCTCAAGGCCGAGGGCCTGTCCGTCATCTTCATCTCCCACAAGCTGGGCGAGGTCCTGTCGGTCGCCGACGAGATCACCGTCATCCGGCGGGGCACGACGGTCGGCACGGCCGTGCCCGCCGAGACCACCTCCCGGCAGCTCGCCGAGATGATGGTCGGCAGCGAACTGCCCACGCCGGAGACCGCCGAGTCGACCGTCACCGACAAGCCCGTCATCGAGGTCGAGAACCTCACCGTGTACGCGGCCGGCGGCGCCTCGCTCGGCGAGACCGGGGCGGTCGGGACGGCAGGCGGACCCGGCGGGACCGGGGCGGCCGGGGCCGCCGGCGGCACCGCGGGCGGCGGACTGCTCGCCGACCTCGTGCCGACCGGCGGCGACGCCAAGCGCGTCCTGGACGACGTCACCTTCACCATCCACGCCGGCGAGGTCATGGGCATCGCAGGCGTCGAGGGCAACGGCCAGACCGAACTGGTCGACGCCCTGATCGGCCTCAAGAACGCCGACTCGGGCACCCTGCGCTTCATCGGCGAGGAGATCACCTCCTGGCCCACCCGCAAGCGCCGCGAACAGGGTGTCGGCTACATCCCCGAGGACCGCCACCGGCACGGCCTGCTCCTGGAGGCCCCGCTGTGGGAGAACCGCATCCTGGGCCATGTCACCGAGAAGCCCAACGCGTACGGCAAGCGGGGCCTGTGGCTGGACATCAAGGGCGCCCAGGCCGACACCCGCCGCATCGTCGAGGAGTACGACGTCCGTACGCCCGGCATCGACGTCACGGCGGCCTCCCTGTCCGGTGGCAACCAGCAGAAGCTGATCGTCGGCCGCGAGATGAGCCACAAGCCGCGCTTCCTGATCGCCGCCCACCCCACCCGCGGTGTGGACGTCGGCGCGCAGGCCGCGATCTGGGACCAGATCCGCGAGGCCCGCCGCGAGGGCCTGGCCGTGCTGCTGATCTCCGCCGACCTGGACGAACTGATCGGCCTCTCCGACACCCTCCGGGTGATCTACAACGGCAGGCTGGTCGCGGACGCCGACCCGGCGACCATCACTCCGGAGGAGCTGGGCTCGGCCATGACAGGCGCCGCCTCGGGCCACTTGGAGCACGTAGAGCCCGTAGCCCAGGCGGAACCCGTAGCGCAGCCGGAACCCGTAGCCCAGGCGGAACCCGTAGCCCCGGCAGAATCCGTGTCGCAGACGGAACCCGTGGCGCAGCCAGAACACCTGGCGCAGGCAGAGGAAGCCCCGGAGGACGAGGCCCGATGAAGAAGTTCGACAAGGAGCGCGTGCTCCTCGCGGTGGCCGGACCGGTCATCGCGCTCGTGGCGGCCGTGGTGCTGACCTCGTTCGTGCTGATCGCCTCGGGCAAGAACCCGATCGAGCCGTACACCCTGATGTTCGAGCAGGCAGGATTCGCCGACGTCCAGGTCCTGATCATCAACCAGGCCGGCGTCTACTACCTCGCCGCCCTCGCGGTCGCCGTCGGCTTCCGCATGAACCTCTTCAACATCGGCGTCGACGGCCAGTACCGCCTCGCCGCCATGATGACCGCGGTCGTCGGCGCGCACGTCGCACTGCCCGCCGCCCTGCAGATCCCGTTCCTGATGCTGGTGGCCGTGCTCACCGGCGCCTTCTGGGCCGGTGTCGCGGGCATCCTCAAGGTGACCCGCGGAGTGAGCGAGGTCGTCTCGACGATCATGCTCAACGCCATCGCCACCAGCCTCATCGGCTACCTCACCCTCACCGAGGTCTGGGGCAAGCCGCTCGGCAACAACCAGACCACCGGCGTGATGAAGGAGTCCGGCTGGTTCCCCGGCTTCGACATGGGCGACGCGGGCGAGATCTACGGCTTCACCCTGATCGCCGTCCTCGCGGGCGTCCTGTACTGGCTGGTCCTCAACCGCACCCGCTTCGGCTTCGACCTGCGCGCCACCGGCGCCTCCGAGACCGCGGCCGCCGCCTCCGGCGTGGACGCCAAACGCATGGTCCTCACCGCGATGCTGATCTCCGGCGGCATGGCGGGCCTCGCGGGCCTGCCGATCCTCCTCGGCGACGCCCACACCTACAGCCTGTCCTTCCCGACGGGCCTCGGCTTCACCGGCATCACCATCGCGCTGCTCGGCCGCAACAACCCGGTCGGCATCGCCTTCGCCGCCCTGCTCGTCGCCTTCCTCGACAAGGCCTCGCCCGCTCTCGACTACGCGACCCCGGTGGCGTACGACAAGGAGATCGCGGTGATCATGCAGGGCCTCATCGTGATCGCGGTCGTCGTCTCCTACGAGGCCGTACGCGTCTGGGGCCTGCGCCGCCAGCAGCGGCGCGTCGGCGCCGAACTGGCTGCGGCGGCAGCCGTCAACCACAACTCCAAGAAGGAGGTGGCTGCCCGATGAGCACCTCGACCGTCGCCAAGCCGCAGGCGCCCAAGCCCGCCCGGGGCCGCCGCCGTATCTCGCTCCCGGTCCTGCTCCTGCTCATCGCGGGGCTGCTGGTCCTCGTCTCCGTCGTCCGGCTGATCACCGACGCGAACGGCATCACCTCGACCGGGCAGATGTCCACCGCCCTGCGCCTGGCCGTGCCGATCGGCCTCGCCGGACTCGGCGGCCTGTGGGCCGAGCGCGCGGGCGTCGTCAACATCGGCCTCGAAGGCATGATGATCCTCGGCACCTGGTTCGGCGCCTGGGCCGGTTTCCAGTGGGGTCCGTGGGCGGGTGTCGTGTTCGGCATCATCGGCGGCGCGCTCGGCGGCCTGGTGCACGCGATCGTGACCGTCACCTTCAACGTCAACCACATCGTCTCCGGTGTGGCCATCAACATCCTGGCCCTCGGCGCCACCCGCTACCTCTCGACCTTCGCCTTCGAGGGCGAGGAGGGCGGTACGTCGAAGCAGTCGCCGCCCGTCGACTCGCTGGGCACCTTCGACATCCCGGGCCTGTCGGACTGGCTGCAGACCCTCAACGGCAAACACTGGTTCCTGGTCTCCGACCTCGCAGGGCTGGTCGGCGGCATCTTCACCGGCCTGTCGCCGCTCACCGTGATCGCCGTCGCACTCGTACCCCTCACCTGGTGGGTGCTGTGGCGCACCTCCTTCGGGCTCCGGCTGCGCTCCTGCGGCGAGAACCCGGTGGCCGCCGAGTCGCTCGGCGTCAACGTCTACAAGTACAAGTACCTGGCCGTGATCATCTCCGGCGGCTTCGCAGGCCTCGGCGGCGCCTTCCTCTCCCTCGTCGCCTCCAACATCTACCTGGAGGGCCAGACCGGCGGACGCGGCTACATCGGCCTCGCCGCGATGATCTTCGGCAACTGGATGCCGGGCGGGCTCGCCCTGGGCGCCGGCCTGTTCGGCTACACCGACAGCCTCAAGCTGCGCGGCGGCGGTACCAACGTGCACGCGCTGCTCCTCCTGCTCGCGCTGCTGCTGATCATCGGCGCCGCCTACTTCGTATGGAGGAAGCGGTACGTCCACGCGGCGATCACCACGCTCGTCGGGGTGCTGGTCTTCCTCTGGTACACCACCACGAACGAGGTCCCGAACCAGGTCGTCACCGCGACCCCGTACGTCGTCACGCTGCTCGTCCTCTCGCTCTCCGCGCAGCGCCTGCGGATGCCGAAGGCGGACGGCATGCCCTACCGACGGGGGCAAGGAAAGTGACACCACCCGAGTCCGGGAACGAGTCCGGGAACGGGACCGGGACCAAGCCCGCGTCCGAACCCGCGTCCGAACCCGCGGCCGTCGACTGGGCGGCCCTGCGCGAGGTGGCCCGCGAGGCCATGTCCCGCGCGTACGCCCCGTACTCGGGCTACCCGGTCGGTGTCGCGGCCCTGGTCGACGACGGCCGGGTGGTCTCCGGGTGCAACGTGGAGAACGCCTCGTACGGGATCGGCCTGTGCGCCGAGTGCGGCCTGGTCTCGCAGCTCCAGAACACCGGGGGCGGCCGGCTCACGCACTTCACCTGCGTGGACGGCCACGGCGAGATCCTCGTCCCGTGCGGCCGCTGCCGCCAGCTGCTGTACGAGTTCGGCGGGCCCGAGCTGATCCTGGAGACCCCGGCCGGTCTCCTGCCGCTCTCCGAGATGCTGCCGCAGGCCTTCGGGCCGGCGCACCTCACCAGGTAATCCATGTGTCATCTGCGGCCCCCGGGGAACTCCGGGGGCCGCTGCACTACCGAAGGGAAGCCATGACCTCGTTGTCGATGGGAGCCATGTCGATGGACGCCGTCTCCGTCATCCGCACCAAGCGGGACCGCGGCGAGTTCAGCGACGAGCAGATCGACTGGGTCATCGACGCCTACACGCGCGGTGACGTCGCCGACTACCAGATGGCCGCCCTCAACATGGCGATCCTGCTCAACGGCATGAACCGCCGGGAGATCTCCCGCTGGACCGCCGCGATGATCGCCTCCGGCGAGCGCATGGACTTCTCGTCCCTGTCCCGCCCGACGGCCGACAAGCACTCGACGGGCGGCGTCGGCGACAAGATCACGCTCCCGCTGGCCCCGCTCGTGGCGGCCTGCGGCGCGGCCGTCCCGCAGCTCTCGGGCCGGGGCCTCGGCCACACCGGCGGCACCCTGGACAAGCTGGAGTCGATCAAGGGCTGGCGCGCGGCCCTGTCGAACGAGGAGATGCTCTCCGTACTGGACTCGGTCGGCGCGGTGATCTGCGCGGCGGGCGACGGCCTGGCGCCCGCGGACAAGAAGCTCTACGCGCTCCGTGATGTGACGGGCACGGTCGAGGCGATCCCGCTGATCGCCTCCTCCATCATGTCGAAGAAGATCGCGGAGGGTACGGGCTCGCTCGTCCTGGACGTGAAGGTCGGCACTGGCGCCTTCATGAAGACGATCGAGGACGCGCGCGAGCTGGCCGCCACGATGGTCGGCCTCGGCACGGACCACGGCGTGAAGACGGTGGCCCTGCTCACGGACATGTCGACCCCGCTCGGCCTGACCGCCGGCAACGCCCTCGAAGTCCGCGAGTCGGTGGAGGTCCTGGCGGGCGGCGGCCCGGCCGACGTCGTCGAACTGACCCTCGCGCTGGCCCGCGAGATGCTGGCCGCGGCGGGCGTGCGGGACGCCGACCCCGCGAAGGCGCTGGCCGACGGCTCGGCGATGGACGCCTGGCGCCGCATGATCGCCGCGCAGGGCGGCGACCCGGACGCCCCGCTGCCCACGTCGAAGGAACAGCACGTGGTGAAGGCGGGCGCGTCGGGCGTCCTGACCCGCCTGGACGCGTACGACATCGGCGTCGCCGCCTGGCGCCTGGGCGCGGGCCGCGCCCGCAAGGACGACCCGGTCCAGGCCGCCGCGGGCGTCGAACTCCACGCCAAGCCGGGCGACACGGTGACCGAGGGCCAGCCGCTCCTCACCCTCCACACGGACACCCCGGAACGCTTCGAGTACGCGCTGGAGGCGACCGAGGGCTCGTACGACGTGGCGGCCCCCGGCACGGCCTTCACGGCGGCGCCGGTGGTGCTGGAACGTATCGCCTGACATCCGCCTGACCTGCGGGTTCCCCATTCGGGTGAACGGGACCGGTGGACGGCCACCGGTCCCGTTCGGCATGCTGTGATCGGTGACGTACCGATAGGAGACCGCCATGAGTGCACTCACCATCAGCCAGGATCCCGAACAGACCTGGGACGAGCTTGTCCGGTTCTGGGAGGAGACGGATTGGCCCGAGGGCAGCAAGGTGGAGATCATTGAGGGGATCGTCACCGTGTCACCTGCTCCTGCCTACCGTCACAACGTGATCGCGGAACGCATCCAGCGCCGTCTCTACTCCGTGGTCCCCGAGCACTGGGGAATCTTCCAGACACTGGCCATCGCTGTGCCGTCGCGTCTCGGCATGCTTATCCCGGACATCTTGGTGGCCCCCGTGCGGGACGACATGGCGACGGACACTCACATTCCGGCAGCTCTGGCCGAACTGGCCGTCGAGGTCACCTCCCGGTCCAATGCCCGGCACGATCGAGTCAGTAAGCCAGCCGCCTATGCTGCGGCAGGTATCCCGCTCTACCTTCTTGTCGACCGATGGGGAGCCGAAGGACCTACCGCAACGCTTTACGGGGAACCGAAGGGCGATGTCTATCGTCCTCTTAGCACCGTCAAGTTCGGCGAGACCCTCATGCTGCCCGCCCCTTTCGACCTCGCCATCGACACCAGCGAGTTCCCCGAAACCTGACACACCCGAGCGGCTTTCACCACCACGAATACAGGCCCAACACGCTCGGTGAGCCGCGCCGAGCACGCTGAGCGATGAGTTCCGCGTCGCCGCCCGGTCTACCGTACGTGGACGCCAAGACACCCCCTGTGCTCGTACTGTCCGGCCCCGTCGCCCGAGACGAGGTGCCGAGGCTGAGTGAGGGCGTGCGCGCACGGTTGCGGGACAGCGGGGCAGGCGTCGTCGTCTGTGATGTCAGCGGTCTCGGACCACCGGGTCTGACGACCGTCGACGTGCTGGCCCGGCTGGAACTCGCCGCCCGGCGCGCCGGGGGCCGGATCAGACTGCGCGGCCCGGACCCCGCCCTGCGCGCCCTACTCGCCCTGGTCGGCCTCCGCTTCGAGGTCGAGAGGGTCGAGGTGGAGGGGCAGCCCGAACAGCGGGAACCACCGCTGCGTGTCGAGGAAGCAGTGGAACCCGGTGATCCGGCCCTCTGAGATCTCCAGGACCTGCACGGCCCACGCCGTGCGGCCACCCGTCTCCGGGTCCGGCTTGTACTGGGCGAAGCCCGGCAGGCCGTTCACCGCCACCGGGACCAGATGGGAGTTGGCACAGGCCGCGCCGAGCGTCGTCATGAAGCCCGTGATGTCCTCGGGGCCGGTCAGCCACAGGTCGAACGGCGGCATCGTCATGATGGCGTCCTCGTGCAGGAGCGCCGTCAACGCCGTCATGTCATACCCCTCGAAGGCGGCCACATAGCGCTCCAGGAGCTTCTGCTGCTCCTCGTCGAGCGGGTCGGAGGTGGCGGCCCGGGCCGCGGCGCTCTTGCTCTCGCTCTCCGCGAGCGTCGCCCGGGCCCGCTGGAGCGCACTGTTCACCGAGGCGACCGTGGTGCCGAGCAGCTCGGCCACCTCGCTCGCCTTCCACGCCAGGACCTCACGCAGGATGAGCACGGCCCGCTGCTTGGGCGGCAGTTGCTGCAGGGCGGCCATGAAGGCCAGGCGCACCGACTCCTTGGCCACGGCGGCGTCCGCGGGGTCGGTGACCGTCGGCAGTACGCGCGCGTCGGGCATCGGCTCCAGCCAGGTGTTGTCCGGGCGCGGGGTCAGGGCGGCCCGCGCGAGCGGCGTCGAGTCCGTCAGGTCCATGGGGCGGGCCCGTTTGTTGCCCGCGGTCAGCATGTCCAGGCAGACGTTCGTCGCGATCCGGTACAGCCACGAGCGCATCGAGGAGCGGCCCTCGAACTTGTCATAGCTGCGCCAGGCGCGCACCAGCGTGTCCTGGACCGCGTCCTCGGCCTCGAAGGACGAGCCGAGCATCCGGTAGCAGTACCCCGTCAGCTCGACCCGGTGCTTCTCCAGCCGGACATCGAGGTCCTCCACCGTCGCCGTACCGTCGCTCATAGCCAACCCACCCCTGTGGCCTTGTTTGTCGCGCCCGCACCGCCTCATTGCGGCGCCGGCACTCCGGAAGCTACCGCAGCCCACTGACAATGGCCCCCCGAGATGAAAAAGGCGCAGGTCAGGACAGTTACTGTCCTGACCTGCACACGCAAGTTCGCCGGTTGGCCCCGAGGGCGTCAGTGCTGAACGGCCACCGGTCGCCGCTGCACGCGGGCCGCGAGCGACCCGAGCACCGTGATCGCCACGACCCCGAACACCGCCAGCAGACCGAGCGCCACCGTCCCGGCCCAGCCGCTGGAGTGGTAGGCGACGGCACCGAGCGTGCCGCCCGCGCTGGAGCCCAGGTAGTAGGCGGACTGGTACAGCGCCGAGGCCTGGGCGCGCCCCTCCTTGGCCGTGTGGCTGACCGAGGAGGACGCCACCGCGTGGCCCGCGAAGAAGCCCGCCGTGATCAGCACCAGGCCGAGCAGCACGAACGGCAGCGAGTCGGCCAGCGACACCAGCAGGCCGGCGGTCGTGGTCGCGCCCGCCAGGTACAGCGCGCCGCGCCGGCCGAGCCGGTCCACCAGCTTTCCGGCCGTCGACGCCGAGACCGTACCGACCAGGTAGACGAGGAAGATCGAGCCGACGATGCCCTGCGGGAGTGAGAACGGGGCGTCGGTGAGGCGGTAGCCGATCACCGTGTAGACGGCGCCGAACACCGTCATGAACAGCGCGCCGATCGCGTACAGCCTGCGCAGCAGCGGGTTCGCGAGGTGGTCGCGGACGGTGCGGACCAGCCCCGCGGGGCGCAGCGAGCCCGCCTTGAAGTGCCGCGGCGCCGGGAGCAGCATCCGGAAGGCCACGGCGCAGCCCACCGCGATCACGCCGATCGTCCCGACGGCGACCCGCCAGCCCCATTCCTGCGCGACCCAGCCGGTGATGACGCGGCCGCTCATCCCGCCGACGCTGTTGCCCGCGACGAACAGGCCGATGGCGGTGATCAGTGCCTTCGGGCGTACTTCCTCCGCCAGGTAGGCCGTCGCCGAGGCCGGCAGCCCGGCCAGTGCCGCGCCCTGGACGGCCCGCAGCGCGATCAGCCAGCCGACCGAGGGGGCGAAGGGCACGAGCAGGCCGACGGTCGCGGCGACGGCCAGGGACGCCGTCATCAACGTACGCCGTCCGAACCGCTCCGAGAGCGCGCTGAGCGGCAGGACGAAGAGTGCCAGTGCGCCGGTCGCCGCCGACACCGTCCAGCTGGCCGTGCTCGCCGTGACGCCGAAGTCGTCGGAGACGAGGGGGAGCAGGGCCTGCGTGGAGTAGAGGAGCGCGAAGGTCGCGACGCCCGCGAGGAAGAGCGCGAAGCTCATCCGGCGGTAGCCGGGCCCGCCGGGGGTGAGCCGGTTGTCGGCGCGGACGGTGGGTATGGCGGGGACGGCTGCTGCGGAGGGGGCGACCACGGTGGTGGACGCCCCGGTACTTGCGGAAGGCATGCTCCGAACGTAAACACCGCCCCTTCATCCGTCCAATGCATGGAATGGCCATAATCGTTCCTGTGACGCATCAGCAGAGGTCAGAGGGTCGCCTGTCACCGTCCGGTGACACAGAAGACATCGTGGGCATGTCGAGGCTGCTCGCCCCACGCCTGGCGTACTTCGCCGGGGTCGCCCGCACCGAGCACGTGACGCGGGCCGCGCAGGAGATGCAGGTCCCGCAGTCGACGCTGTCCCGGGCGATGGTCCGCCTCGAACAGGACCTGGGCGTGGACCTCTTCGCCCGCCGTGGCCGCACGGTCTCGCTGACCCCGGCCGGCCGTACGTTCCTGGGCTCCGTCGAACGGGCCCTCGCGGAGATCGAGCGGGCCGCCGACGAGGTACGGGCCGACGCGGACCCGGCCACCGGCAAGGTCGCCTTCGGCTTCCTGCACACCATGGGCTCCGAGACGGTACCCGGCCTGATCCGGGCCTTCCGCGTCGACCACCCCCGGGTCCGCTTCAGCCTGGTCCAGAACTACGGCGAGGCGATGATCGAGCGCCTGCGCTCCGGCGAACTCGACCTCTGCCTCACGTCGCCCGTCCCGGACGCGCCGGACCTGGTGGGCCGCCGCCTGGACGAACAGAAGCTCCGCCTGGTGGTGCCGGCGGACCACCGGCTGGCGTCCCGCCGCCGTATCCGCCTGGCCGAGGCCGCCGACGAAACGTTCGTCACCCTGGAACCCGGCTACGGCCTGCGCCGCATCACGGACGACCTCTGCCGACAGGCGGGTTTCCGCCCCCGGGTCGCCTTCGAGGGCGAGGAGGCGGAGACCCTGCGGGGCCTGGTGGCGGCGGGCCTGGGGGTGGCCCTCCTGCCCCCACCGGCCGTCCCCCGCCCAGGAGTCGTGGAACTGACGGTCACGGCCCCGCGGGCGGCAAGGGAGATCGGAGTGGCATGGCTGGACGGCCACCCGGACACCCCACCGGTGGCGGCGTTCAAGAGGTTCCTCCTGTCGAGGAGGGGCAACCTGCTTCCGGAGTGACGGGCAGGGCGCCGTCGTTCTCCTGGTTGGCCCGTTCTGGTGGACAGCCCGATGCGGCCGGCGCCCTTGTTCACCCTGCTGGGGTGATTCCGCCACACCACCGCACGTCGACGGGGCCCGGGAGGGAAGAATGGCTGCCCCCGCCCCGGGGGCACGCCACAGGAAAGGGCGCGAGCCATGGTGAAGGTGCGGCTGGAGACCAGCCGGGAGCACGTCGCGGAGTTGGCGCGGTTGCGTCAACCGGTCGGCGCGGTCGAGGAGCTGGTGTGGAACGCGCTCGACGCCGATGCCGGGCGGGTCGTCGTCACGTTGGAGCGGAACGACCTCGGCGGTGTGGAGCGGGTCCGTATCGAAGACGACGGCTGCGGAATGTGCTCCGAACACTGCGAGGAGTACTTTCGACCCATCGGCGCATCCTGGAAGAAGCGCGCGCAGGGCACGCCGGTCAAGAAGCGGGCCCTGCACGGCAAGAACGGGCGGGGTCGTGTCCGTGCCTTCGCACTGGGCACTCAGGTGCGCTGGACCAGCGTCAGCGACGGCGGCGGCGGGCGACACCGTCTGCTGATCGAGTCCGACCGGCACTCCATGGACGAGTTCGACATCGGTGAACCGGAGCTCACCGACGATCCGCCAGGCACGCTCTTCGAGGCGTTCGGTGGCGAGGAGCTGGACGTACTCGCTGACGACCGCACCCGCTCGGCGCTGACAGCCGCTTTCTCCACCTACCTGGAGAAATACCCGGACGTCTACATCGAGTACGACGGCCGTGGACTGGACCCTGCCTCGGAACAACGGCACGTCCGCAACCACCTGCTGCCCCCTCCACATGGCTGGGACGGTGATCCCCCGCAACTGAAGGTCATTGAATGGCGCAGGCCGGTGACTCGTGCGCTGTTCCTCTGCGACGGGGAGGGCATGTCGCGAGCCCAGTTGAAGCCCGGCATCCAAGCGCCGGGCTTCGAGTTCACCGCCCACCTCTCGTGGGCCGGGTTCGACGAGTTGGACGCGGACGACCTCGCCTTCGCCGACTGGGTCCCAGACGGCCCGCCTTCCGAGACTCTGGCTGCGGCCCGCGCGGCGCTGCGGGAGCACTTCCGATCACGCGCCGACGAACGGCGTCTGGAACAGGTCGCCGAATGGCAGCGTGAGGGCATCTACCCCTACACGGGCAGTCACTCGGACGAGCGCGAGCGGACCGAACGGGAGACCTTCGACGCGGTGGCGACCACGGTGGTCCGCCACCTTCCGCGTGGAAGCACATCTTCACGGCGGACCACCTTCGCGCTCCTGCGGTCCGTACTGGCCCATGAACCGGGTGACGTCCTGCGCATTGCCGAGCAGTTGTTCGCGCTCTCCAAGCAGGAGCGGGAAGAACTCAGCAGGCTGCTCGACCGCACACCTCTGTCCGCCCTCGTCAAAGCCTCCGCGACAGCCACCCATCGCCTGGACTTCCTGGCCGCCCTCGAACACCTCGTCTTCGACGGGGACGCCAGACGACGAGTGAAGGAACACGGCGAGCTGCACAGCATCCTGGAGAAGGAGTGCTGGGTGTTCGGTGAGGAGTACGGCCTGCATGCCAGTGACCGGAGCCTGGACGAGGTTCTGCGACAGCACTGCCGACTTCTCGGGCGGGAGAATCTCGTACCGGAGACCGTCGTACGAGAAGACGGCCGTCGGGGCCGCGTCGATCTCATGCTCTCGCAGGCGGCACGGCGTGGAAGAGGCGAGCGACATCACCTCATCGTGGAGCTGAAGCGGCCCAGCACTGTCCTGTCCATGACCGAGTTCGGACAGATCAACGGCTATGCCCAGGCTGTCGTCAAGGCCGACCGCTTCCGGGACACAGCCGTGTCCTGGGACTTCTGGCTGGTCGGCAACACCATGGACGAGGGGCTGCGGCAACTCGCCCACCAGCACGACCGCCTGCCCGGGTGTGCGCTCTCCCAGCCCAGGTTCCGCATCTGGGTCAAGACCTGGGGCGAGATCATCGAGGACTGTCAGGAGCGGCTGCGTTTCTACGGGGATCAGCTGGAGTACCAGTCCTCGACCGAGCACGCCATGGACTACCTGGTCCGCGAACACGGCCACGCGGTGAGCGACCTCGTCGCCGACGGCACCATTCCTGCCGCGCGCCGCGGCGACGCGGAGGGTGCCACCGTGTGAACGACGGCTCCGGGACACTGACACGCCCTGTGCTTCACAACGGTCTCGTAGGAACTGTCATGCCCGGAAGACGTCCAGGGCTCCCGGCACGTTCCGTACCTGAAGAACACCCCGCCCGGACCCGACATCGAGAAGTCCCCCATGACCACCCCTGCAGACGTGCACGGTGCGCTGTTCAGCGAGTTGCTCGCCTACGTGCGGCCGGGCCACCGTGACATCTCCGAGACGTTCCGCCTGGTCCGTGGCCCGGCCGTAGAGGCTCACGGCGATGCCGTAAGGGCCGTACCGAAGGTCTCGGCAGCGAGGTACGGGTTCAGGTGGGGGTGACGGCTGCCCACGGCGATGTCCCGCCAATGCCGCTGCAGCGTATGGGCGTTGGCGAAGCCGCCCGCACCGTGCAGGTCCAGCATCCGCTCGACCGCGGCCCGGCAGTCCCGGGCCGCGTCCGCGACGTCCATGCGCAACCGGGGGAGGTCGGCACCCGTCAGCCCTTCCGCGTCCGCCGCATCCGCCGCCTCGGCCACCGCGAGCATGGTGTTCTGGGCGCGGCCGACCAGGTGGGCGGCCTCCGCCAGCCAGTGCCGGGCCCCAGGAGATTCGCTCATCCGGGAGTAGGCCGTCATGAACGGCTTACGGTTCCCCGCCGCGAACATCGCGTCGACCGTGTCCAGCGCACCCAGGGCGGCGCCCACCACCGGGGCGAGCACCGTCAGCGAGTACAGCAGTATGTCCCCGGGGGCGAAGGGGTTGGCCGCCTCGGTCTGTCCGATCGGCGCGATCCGCGTGGCCGGCACCAGCAGGTCCGTGGCGACCAGGGTGTGGCTGCCCGTACCCCGCATACCGGCCATGTGCCAGGTCCGCTCGACGGCCAGGTCGGCCACCGGTACGACGGCGAACGAGAGCCCACCGCCCACCATCACGGCGAGTCCCGCCCAGGCCGCGTCCTCGCACCCCGAGACGTTCGGCCAGCGCCCGTTGATCCGCACGCCGTCCGGTACGGGCTCGCCGTGAGCCGCCGGCACACCCGAACCGCAGAAGAGCGCGTCGGGGTCGGCGAAGAGTTCGTACGCCCCCGCGTCGGACGCGGTCTTGGCGGCGATGTTCTTCGCCGTCACACAGGTCCCGGCGATCCAGGCCGTGGACGGACAGGCTCGGCCGAGGCCGGTCAGACGCCGTGCGATCGTTCCCGCGTCTGCCCAGGCGCCCCCGTGCTCCCGCGGTGTCCGCAGGGCGAGCACACCGTCCGCACGCAGTGCGCCCAGGCTTTCCGCCGTGGGCCGCTCCGCCTGTTCCGTCTTCTCGGCATGGGCGCGCAGGACATCGATGGTCCCGTGCGCGGTGTCCGTAGAGTCATCGATCATGGTGTCGACTCCACCACCGCCCGTGCGCACCAGGCCATACGTCAGACGTACGAGCGCATACGAGGCTGTGCGCCACGTCCGCGCGGCCCTGTCCGCGCAGCCGTCGTTAGCATCGACCGCATGGACCTAGTGAGTGACGTGATCCGCTCCGTGCGGGTCGGGCGCGTCGGTGCCCGTCTCATCAGACCGTCGAACTCCCAGGGGCTCCGGTTTCCCACCTTCGCGGGCAGCGGGTTCCACATCATCGTGGAGGGCACCTGCTGGTTGGTCACCGAGGACAAGGATCCCGTCGCGCTGATGCCGGGCGATGTCGTACTCACCTCGTCCGGCGCCGCTCACGGCCTCAGCCACGCCCCCTGCGCCATCGACGACCTGCCGCCGTTTCCGGCGGCAAGCCCGGCCCCGCCCATCCCACCTACGCAGGGGCCTTCCGACTTCGCGTTCCTGTGCGGCACTTATCAGCTCGCGCACGGCCGCACTCCGCAGTATCTGCGGGCGTTGCCCGACCTCATCGTCGTGTCGACGGACCACGGCCGGCCCGGCCGGCCCGGTCAGCACGCGGAGATGCGCTCGCTGATCGGTCTCCTCCGGGCAGAGGTGTCCGGGAGCCGGATGGGCACCGGGGCGGCCCTGCCCGCGCTGATCGACCTCGTTCTGGTCCACGTGCTGCGCCAGTGGCACGAACAGGGCGATGCGGGCGGCTGGCCGAGGACCGACGACCCGGCGATCGCCTCCGCTCTTCGGGCGATCCACGACAACCCGCGGCGGCAGTGGACGGTGGACCTGCTCAGTGACGCCGCGGGGATGACCCGCGCCGTGTTCACGAGGCGCTTCGCCACGACGGTGGGTCAGCCGCCGATGAGTTACCTGATCGGTTGGCGGCTGGGCCTCGGCGCCCGGCTCCTGCGGGAGACCGACGCCACACTGGCCGCGATCGCCCGCGAGGTCGGGTACTCGACCGAGTTCGCCTTCTCGGGTGCGTTCCGCCGCGAGTACGGTGTCTCACCGACCGGCTTCCGCCGTTCCCCGGCGGCCTTCCGCACCGGCGCCGACACCTTTCGCGAACCGGCGGAAGGCGACGGGCGGGCTCCCCGGGCGAGGGCGTGACGTGGCGCCGCGGCAGGCGCTCATCGCCGAAAGCAGCCCATCGGCCTTCAACACCTCGTCGGCCCTGTCCAGATACTCAGCGCGGGGAATCCGCTTGCCTCCCTCGACCTTGTAGACGAGGCACTCTCCGTATCCCACCGCCTCTCCGAACTCGGCGGCCCGCATCCCCTTCGCCTCCCGTCGCAGCCTCAATTGCCGCCCCACGGTGGCGATGACCGCCACACCCCAGTCGTCGTCCGGGTCCACCTCCCAACCCGGCTCGTCCGCCTCGCTATTGAGCCGACCCGTGTCGGAGTCGTCACTGCTGACGGTAGGCATGTGCGGCCACACTGAGTGACGTGAATAAGGAAAAGTCCACCCGACTCGAATCCGGGCCGGTCGGCTAATGGCGAAGGGACCTGCCGAAGCCCGAGGCGAGCGGCATCCGCAACCCCAGCGGCGGCGGAGCCGCCAGTGCGTCCTCGACCGGGCGGGCGAAAGCCCGGCCGAACAGCGTGCCCATCACGAAGTCCTCCGCCAGCGCGTACACCTCGGACCGGAACGCGTGCAGCGCGTGCCGGTCGGAGTGCACCTCGAACCGGCAGATGTCCCGGTTCGCCTTCTTCGCCCGCGCCGCGAGCCGGAACGACAGCTCGGGGTCCGTCCGCTCGTCGTTGGTGCCGTGGACGATCAGGACCCGCCGTCCCGCGAGTTGCTTCACCGGTTCGGGCGGCGCCGCGACGTCCTCCTCCGGCAGCCAGGGAGACAGCGCCAGAACGGAGTTGACGGCGGTGTGGCCTCCCGCGTGCACCGCGGCCCGCGCGCCCATGTCCACCCCGACGAGACACACGGGCACGTCCCCGTACCGCCGCACGATCTCGTCCGCGGCCCACGCCGCGTCCTGCGCCGGATGCGCCTCGCTCCCGTTCCAGCCGCGGTACCGGTAGTGCACCACGTGCACGGCCAGCCCCTCCGTGCGCCCCGCGCGGGCGAGCCGGCGCCCCAACGCCCGTACGGACGCCGCCGCCAGCATCGGTGACGGTCTGCGGGCAGAGGTCTCCTCGCCGCCCGGCAGCAGCAGCACCACGCCGCTCACCGCCGTCGGCTCCGTGCCGAGTGCCCGCCCGAGCCTGGCCGTGCGAACCGGCGCTGCTTGCTGTGCCATGACAAAACAGTGTCAGAAGTAATGGTGTACGCCATCCGTCCGCACGGTCACCGTTACATATCGACGGATGCGCGCGAAGAGGGATCTACGCGCGTAGGCGGTAGAGTGCGGAGATGACGAGCCAGACCAAGAACACCCCGAGCTCGGAGCAGATCCGCCGGGCGCCGAAGGTCCTCCTGCACGATCACCTCGACGGGGGCCTGCGCCCCGGGACGATCGTCGACCTCGCCCGCGCCGCGGGCTACCAGAACCTTCCGGAGACGGATGCCGACAAACTCGGCATCTGGTTCCGCGAGGCCGCCGACTCCGGTTCCCTGGAGCGGTACCTGGAGACCTTCGCGCACACCTGCGCCGTCATGCAGACCCGCGAGGCGCTGTTCCGCGTCGCGGCCGAGTGCGCCGAGGACCTCGCCGAGGACGGCGTCGTCTACGCCGAGGTGCGGTACGCGCCCGAGCAGCACCTGGAAGCCGGGCTCACCCTCGAAGAGGTCGTCGAGGCCGTCAACGAGGGCTTCCGGGAGGGTGAGCGGATCGCTCGGGAGAACGGTCACCGCATCCGCGTCGGCGCGCTGCTCACCGCCATGCGGCACGCGGCACGCTCCCTGGAGATCGCCGAACTCGCCAACCGCTACCGCGACCTGGGCGTGGTCGGCTTCGACATCGCGGGCGCCGAGGCGGGCTTCCCGCCCACCCGTCACCTGGACGCCTTCGAGTATCTGAAGCGGGAGAACAACCACTTCACGATCCACGCGGGCGAGGCCTTCGGGCTCCCGTCCATCTGGCAGGCGCTCCAGTGGTGCGGCGCCGACCGGCTGGGTCACGGCGTACGCATCATCGACGACATCCAGGTCAAGGAGGACGGCTCCGTGGAACTGGGCCGCCTCGCCTCGTACGTACGCGACAAGCGCGTCCCCCTGGAGCTGTGCCCCAGTTCCAATCTCCAGACGGGCGCCGCCGACTCGTACGCCGAGCACCCCATCGGGCTGCTGCGACGGCTGCACTTCCGGGCGACCGTGAACACCGACAACCGTCTGATGTCCGGCACCAGCATGAGCCGCGAATTCGAGCACCTTGTCGACGCTTTCGGTTACGCGCTCGATGACATGCAGTGGTTCACAGTCAATGCGATGAAATCAGCATTCATTCCTTTCGATGAACGACTGGCCATGATCAATGACGTGATCAAGCCCGGTTACGCCGAACTGAAGTCCGAATGGCTGTTCCGACAGACCGCCTCCACCAGCGGTTCTGTGCGCGAAGAGGACTGAAAGGGGAGGGCGGGCCCCGGCCGGGTGGTGACGACTCGGCCGTTTTTCGATGTTTGCGGGGCGAGCTCGCTCGTGATTACCGTTTCGGACCGCTCAAATCCCCGTCACAGCATGCAAGGACGAAGATGAAGCAGTCTGCTGTCAAGACCCTCGGCGTCGCCGCTCTCGGTGCCGCCTTCGCCGCCGCCGGTGCGGGTGCCGCCAACGCGGCCCCCGCGGCCCCGCAGGCCGGCCCGGAGCTCTCCACCGCCGTCGACGCACTGCCGATGGACGTGGCCGCCAAGGCCGTGCCCGGCGCGGGCGAGCCCCTCGCCCAGGGCCAGGACGTGCTCAGCAGCGGGCTCACCGCCGCCCAGCCGGCCGTGGCGGACCTCCTCGCGGAGGGCCCCGCCGGACCGGTCGCCGGTCTGCTCGGCGGTCTGCCGATCCAGGGCCTGCCCACGCACGGCCTGCCGGTGAACGGCATTCCGCTGGGCTGACTCTCCGGCTTACGCTCCGGGCCGGCTCCGCGGGCCGACTCCGGTCCTCGCCGGCTTCGTACGCGCCGATGGGGCGCACCCCCGCTCGGGTGCGTCCCATCGGCGTCCTTGCGTACGGCCGGCGTACGGCGGGCGCACGGTGGGCGTGGGGTGGGCCGTGGTCACCAGGCCGTGCGAGCCGCCTTGCCCTCGGAGGGGAAGAGGATCCACAGCGCTATGTAGAGCAGGAACTGCGGGCCCGGCAGCAGGCAGGACACCAGGAAGATCACCCGCATCGTGGTCGCGGAGGTGCCGAAGCGCCGAGCCAGCGCTGCGCACACTCCGCCGATCATCCGGCCGTCGGTGGGGCGGGCAAGGCGGTTCATCGCGTCTCCTTCGTGAGTGTCGTCAGATGTCTGTCGTACGAGGCTTCCTGAGGCTTCCTGTGCGGTTGCCCCGTCCGGCCTTCTGACATCCACGTTACGGAAACGACAGGAGGAGGAGCGTCGCTCTAAGGAGCGATCCCGACCCTGGGAATCGTCGGGGTCAGACCCTGAGTCGACTCCTCGGCCGCCTGAGCCGCCTGCCTCCGGCGCAGCGCGGCGGCCCGGCTCAGCGCCTCGGACCGGCGGCGCAGTACGGCCCGGGCGGCGGGCACAACGGCCAAATGGGCCAGCGCCACACCCACGGTGTTCAGCAGCAGCGAGTCGACGTCGACGACCTGGCCGGGCACCCCGGTCTGCAGCAGCTCGATGCCCAGCGACAGCAGCGCACCGGCGGCGACCGTACGCAGCAGGGACAGCAGCGGGGAGACGGCGAGTCTGCCGCCCGCCATGGGCAGCAGCACCCCGAGCGGGGCGAGCAGCAGCAGGCCCTTGCCGATGGCGCGGGCCGCGGCCTCGGGACCCATCGCCAGATCGGCCCTGATACCGGCGAACGGTCGCAGGTTCGCCGCGCTCACCCAGGGCACGTCCAGCGGCCGCAGCGTGAACCAGGCGACAAGCGCGAGATGTGCGACGAGGAGGAGACCTCCTGTCGCACGGACGCGGATCACGGCGATTCCGCCGTTCGAGCCTTGACGCTGCACGATCCCCAAGACGCCGCGACCGGCAGGATCGGTTCCGCGTGACGGCGGCACTTGTGCCGGAAGGGTGAGGCATGCGCCACAGAGAGGATCCGGCCGAGGGTTTCAAGCCTCGTGTACGGGCCCCAGGGCCCTAGGGCCTCAGGCGCCGTCCGTCTCCGTCGACGGCGGGGTCTCCGTGTCCGGGCGGGTGCGCACGGCCTCCGTGCACTCGTAGCGGCGCGAGGCGTCCGTGCCGGGGCCGCCCAGGGTCACCGTGCCGTCGTCGGAGGCGGCCTCCGAGTCGCTGAAGGTGCAGATGACCTGGGCCAGGGCGTACGAGGTCAAGTCAGCGGGCGCCATGCTCAGCCGGAGCGCGTCGGCCGGGTCGCCGCGGCGCGGCCCCGCCACCTTCAGTACCTTCGGCACGGTCGTCGAGTAGTTCGCCTGCTTCTCGGCGTCCGACGGGGACTCGGAGAGCTCGTCGAGGAGTGCCTGCGCCGCGCGTACCCGGTCCGTCTCCGCCGGCCCCGACTCGATGCGTACGGTCCGGTCGACCGCCGCGAGCTGGGAGGAGCAGATGAGGAAGACCTGGACGAGGATGCCGCGCGAGGACTGCGTACTGACGTCGGGGCCGGTCAGCGCGCACGGCATCCGGGAGGGCGCGGGCCCGAAGTCGGTCGGCACCTCCGTCGCCCGGATACCGCAGCCGGCCAGCGCCACGGCGAGCAGCGGCACGGCGAGCGCCAGGCGGGACACACGGGCGGCACGTGTCCCGCGTATGAGACCTGCACCCCGTATGAGACCCGCACTCCGTATAAGACCCGCACTCCGTATAAGACCCGCACCCCGTATGAGTCGTGTACCCCGTGCGCTTCGTGTGTCGCGTGCGCCCTGTGCGTCGCGTACGGACATCACACGCCCCTCTCGGCGCCGTTGCTGCGGCTGCGGCTGCCGTTGCCGTCGGCGTCAGTGTCGGTCAGGTCCGGGTCCTCGGCACCCGGACCGTCCGGGCCGTCCGGGTCGTCCGGGTCCTTCGCCTCGGGGGTGTCGAGCGGCAGGCGCAGGGTGAAGACCGCGCCGCCGTCGGGCACGTTCGCGGCGGTGATCTCGCCGCCGTGGATGTGGGCGTTCTCCAGGGCGATGGACAGGCCGAGGCCGCTGCCCTCGGAGCGCGGCCGGGACGCGCTCGCCTTGTAGAAGCGGTCGAAGACGTGCGGCAGGACGTCCTCGGGGATACCGGGACCGTGGTCCTGGACCGCGATCACCAGGTCCGTGCCCTCCGCGCGTACGCGCACGCGCACCGGGGAGCCGCCGTGCTTGAGGGCGTTGCCGATCAGGTTCGCCAGGATGACGTCCAGGCGGCGCGGGTCGATGTGCGCCATGATGCCGCGCGGGGCGTCCAGCTCCACCGCGTCCAGCCAGGCGCGCGCATCGATGCACGCGGTGATCTGGTCGGCGATGTCGACGTTGTCGGAGACGAGCCGGGCGGTGCCCGCGTCGAAGCGGGTGACCTCCATGAGGTTCTCCACGAGGTTGTTCAGCCGCCGGGTCTCGCTGACGACGAGCCGTACGGCGGGCTCGATCATCGGGTCGACGCTGCCGGTCTCGGCGTCGAGCTCCTCCTCCAGCACCTCGGTCACGGCCGTTATGGCCGTCAGCGGTGTCCGCAGCTCGTGCGACATGTCCGCCACGAACCGCCGGGACGCCTGCTCGCGGGCGCTCATGTCCGCGACCCGTTTCTCCAGCGCCTCCGCCGTGCGGTTGAACGTCCGGGACAGATCGGCGAGTTCGTCCGTGCCCGAGACCCGCAGCCGGGTGTCGAGCCTGCCCTCGCCGAGCCGCCGTGCGGCCGTGCCCAGCCGGTGCACCGGCTTCAGGACGGTCGTCGCGGCGGCCTGCGCCAACAGCGCCGAGCCGATCAGCGCGAGCCCCGTCGCGATCCCCAGCGACCAGGCGAGCGAGTTGAGGTCCTTGGCCTCCGGCTCCAGCGACTTGATCATGTACCCGGTCGGCCCGCCGCCGATCACCTTGGCACCGCCCACGAGGTACGGCTTGTCGCCCTGCGTCGTCCGCTGCCAGTACAGGTGGTACGTGTTCTTGTTGTTCGAGGAGATCTTCTGTTCCTTGTTCACCGCCTTCCGGAGGGACTGCGGTACGTCCTCCAGCGTGAAGGTGTCCAGGTCGGAGTTGCCGCGGACGGTCCTGCCGTTCTCGTCCTCGGCGACCAGCAGCACGCTGAAGCGCTGGCTGCTGTCCGCCATCTGCCCCGCGGCGCGCTGCAGTTCCTCCTGCGTGGGGTGCTGCCGCAGCGTGCTGGCGCGGGTCTGCATCGCCTGCTGGAAGTCGCCGAGCACCGCTTTCTGGGTACGGGTGAGCACGGCCTCGCGGTTGAGCCAGTACGCGATCCCGGACGCCGACACGGCGGCGGTGAGCGCGACGAGCCCGAACACCACGACCAGGCGCAGTCGCAGACTGGTGAAGCGCAGGCCTGCCATGACGGTCCTGCGTGCCGCGGCCCAGCCACGGAGCTTGTCCTGCGGTTTGGTCACTGAGGGTTGTCCAGCCGGTAGCCGACCCCACGCACGGTGCGGATCAGCGTCGGCGAGGACGGCACGTCCTCCACCTTCGCGCGCAGCCGCTGTACGCACGCGTCGACGAGCCGCGAGTCGCCGAGGTAGTCGTGCTCCCACACCAGCCGCAGCAACTGCTGGCGGGACAGCGCCTGTCCGGGCCGCCGGCTCAGCTCAAGGAGCAGCCGCAGCTCGGTGGGCGTCAGCTGCAGGTCCTCGCCGTTCTTCGTGACGGTCATCGCGGCACGGTCGATCACCAGCGAACCGAACGTCGCCGAGTCGTTCGCCTCGCGCTCGCCGCGCCGCAGCACGGCCCGGACGCGGGCGTCGAGCACCCGCCCCTGCACGGGTTTCACCACGTAGTCGTCGGCGCCG
>NZ_LIPP01000194.1:23936-24334 GCF_001418335.1 Streptomyces aurantiacus
GGCGTCGTCGTCCTCGATCAGCAACAGGGAAGGCACAGACGTCATTCTGTCCCATGACGTGGGCGGGTTTCGACTGTTGGAGAGCTCCCACACATGTCCTGCGTACGAGTGACGGCGAGTTTGTCGAATGAGTAGCCGTACGACGCTTCTCTGTGATCGGTCTGTGGGGTACATGGGGCGGACCCCTGTGACAGCTCTGTGACAGTCGGCGGACACCGTCATGAAGTGGCCCCGGCAAGCTTTTGGTCACAGGCAAGGAGGCACCGCGACAAGGCGCCGAACAGCCGAAGTACCGCAGACCGAAGTACCGCGGTACGCAGAACCGAAGTACCGAAGAGAACCGATTGAACCGAAACTCCACGACGGGGGGCGCGAGATGAACACGCTGCACAGCACCA
>NZ_LIPP01000195.1 GCF_001418335.1 Streptomyces aurantiacus
GATCTGCGGGTCGGTGGGGGCTGGGCGCGCAGTTCCCCGCGCCCCTGATGGGGCGCTTCGGTGGGTGCGTTCCACTGCCTGGCCCCAGTACGTGCCGGTGAGCATCAGGATCGCGCCCAGGCCGGTGAGCGGGGTGAAGTGTTCGCCGGCGAGGCCTATTCCTGCTGCCGCGGCCCAGATCGGTTCGGTGCCCAGCAGGAGGCTGGCCCGGCTGGCCGAGGTGCGCTGGACGGCCCAGGTCTGCGCGAGGAACGCGAACACACTGCAGAACAGGGCGAGGTAGAGCAACTGGGCCCAGCCCGCCACGCCGACGTGGATGAGGGTGGGCAGTTCGCCGGACGCCGGAATCAGGAAGAGCCCCGTACCGACGAGGGTCTGCACGGTGGTCAGCCGCAGCGGCCGGATCGCCCGGCCCGCGGTGAGCCGGCCGACGAGCGCGACATGCGCCGCGCGTATCACCGCGGCGGCGAGCATCAGCAGGTCGCCGAGACGGGGCGCGTGGAAACCGTTGCCCGACATGAGGAGGCCGACGGCCAGCAGGCACACGCCGGCCGCCGCGTAGAAGGCCGGGGGAAGACCGCCGCCACGGCCGGTGCGGTCCAGGAGGGGGGTGATCACGATGGTCAGGCTGATGATGAGTCCCGCGTTGGCGGCGCTGGTGTGCGCGACGCCGTACGTCTCCACGACCAGGATCGCCGCCTGGGTGACTCCCAGGGGCAGACCGATCCGGATCTCGTCGCGGGTCCACGGGCCGGACTTCCGGTCGGCCGCGACCAGTCCGACACAGGCGAGCGCGGACAGGGCGTACCGCGCGAACAGCACCACCAGGACGGGCAGCACGGTGGTCGCCGTCTGGGCGGAGAGATAGCTGGAACCCCAGACGAGGGCGACAAGGAGAAGTACCACATCGGTACGGCGGGCATCAGGCACACGCTCACCCTGCCTCCCCGCGACTCTGAAGCACAGGGCCAATGTCTTAAACGATCCTTTAGCATCGCTACATCGGAGAAGGGTCGAGGGCATGGACGAACGACAGCTGCGGATCCTGCGTGAGCTGGGCGAACTGGGCAGTGTGACCGCGGTCGCCGAGGCGCTGTTGGTCACGCCCTCGGCGATCTCCCAGCAACTGCGGCTGCTGCAGCGCGCGATTCCCGTGCCGCTCACCGAGCGACAGGGCCGGCGACTGGCCCTCACGGACGCCGGGCAGGCCCTGGCCGGCGCGGCGATCGAGGTGGAGACGGCGCTGGAGCGCGCACGGCACACCGTCGCGGAGTTCGTCGACCGGCCGGACGGCGAGGTGTCCGTGGCGGCTTTCCACAGCGGGGCCTCGGCGTTCTTCCCGCTGCTGCTGCGGGCGCTCGCGGCTCCCGACGGGCCCCGCCTGTCCCTCGCCGACGCGGACGTGACGCAGGACGACTTCCCGCAGCTGACCCGGGAGTACGACCTCGTGCTCGCGCACCGTCTTGAGCACACGCCGGGATGGCCGCGTACCGTCACCGCCACGACACTGCTGCGCGAACCGCTCGACGTGGCCATGCCCGCCGACCACCCGCTGGCCGTCAAACGGCGGCTCACTCCGCGCGACGTGGCCGACCAGCCCTGGATCACGGCGCACGAGGGCTTCCCGGTCGTGGCCACCCTCGACGCCATCGCCACGGCCGCGGGCCGCCGGCTGCGCCTGGCCCACCGCATCAACGAGTTCACGGTGGTCGCCGAGGCCGTCGCCGCCGGCGGAGGTCTCGCCCTGCTGCCCCGCTGGACGGTGCGCCCGCACCCCGCCCTCGTCCTCAAGCCGCTCAGCGGAGTGCGGGCCCGGCGGCACATCGACGCGCTGCACCGCCCCGAACGCACGGCACGCAAGGCGGTACGCACGGTCCTGGCCGAACTGCACCGGGCTGCCGAGACGATCCGCGGCTGACGGTGCCCTAAAGGGGCGCGGGGAACTGCGCGCCCAGCCACAACGCACCAGCAGGTAATGCGCCCGGCGGGCCACGCAACGTCTAAACGTCTAAACGTCTAAAAGGGATACCACCGCACCGTCTCGTCCCCGTCCCGCAACGACCCCACCCGCCGCTCGAACTCGGCGAGAGCCCGAGGGTTGCTCGGCGCATGCTGGGCGACCCACGCGCAGCTGGCCGTCTCGCGCGCCCCGCGCAACACCCCGCAGCCCTCCCACTCGCGCACGTCCCACCCGTACGCCGCCGTGAACGTGTCGTACGCCTCGGCGGGCATCCCGTACCGGTCGCGGGACAGCGCCATCACGACCAGGTCGTGCTCGCGCAGGTCGGCGGAGAACGTCTCCAGGTCGACCAGCACAGGACCGTCGGGGCCGACGTGCACGTTGCGGGGCAGCGCGTCCCCGTGGATCGGACCCGGCGGCAGCCTGGGCGTGAGCGCGGCAGAGGCCGTGGCGAAGCCGTCCCGCCGGTCCCGCAGGAAGGCCGCGTCCGCCGGGTCGATCACGTCCCCCGCGAGCCGCAGCCACCGCTCCACCCCGCCCAGCAGTTCACGGCGCGGCAGTGCGAAGGCGGGGGAGGGCAGGGCGTGCACCACCCTCAGCAGCTCGGCCAGATCGCGCGGCTCGGCGGGGCGTACGGGGTCCGACAGCCGGTGCCACAGCGTCACGGGACGACCGGCCACGAACCGTGCCTCGGGCTCGGCGGGCCGCACCGCGGGCACACCCGCCTCGGCGAGCCAGAGCGCGACGGCCAGCTCCCGCCGCGCCCGGTCGAGGAGTTCGGTGTCGCGGCCCACCTTGACCACCAGGTCCCCGACGGCGAAGACGGCGTTCTCGCCCAGGGCGAGCAGCTCCGCGTCCCGGCCGTCCCCGACGACCTTCGCCTCGGCGAGCACGTCCCGCGCCTGTGCCTCGTCCATCACTCGCCTTCCCACAGTTCTTCTCGTATCTCTTGCGTCTCTCGTGCCTCTCGTACGGCACCGCACGCCATTGTGCCTCGGGCGGCGGACGCACTGGTGGGAGCAGCCATCAGGGCGTGCGCGCTGTCTTGACGCGATGTCGGCGGGTCAGCACGATGACGGGGGCCGTCGGCACGGCCAGACCGGTGTGAACCGCCCAGAGGAGCCGATCTCGTGACATTGGCGACCGCGAGGAAGCGGTTGAAGAAGCCGAGGCCGAAGCCGAAGCCGAAGCGCACGTCGGGGGCCGGCGGGCCGGGCCGCGTCGACCACGGCGCCTGGTTCCTGGTGCTGCCCGCGCTCATTCCGATCCTGGTGCTCAGTGTCGGGCCGCTGCTGTACGGCATCAGCCTGGCGTTCACCGACTCGCAGTCGGGCCGGACCGAGCCCACGCAGTGGATCGGCACCCTCAACTTCCAGGACCTGCTGCACGACACACTGTTCTGGGAGTCGTTCCGCATCGGCCTGCTGTGGGCGGTGGGGGTGACCGTCCCGCAGTTCCTGCTCGCACTGGGGCTCGCCCTGCTGCTCAACGAGGAGCTGCGGCTGCGCTGGCTGGCGCGGGCGCTAGCGATCATCCCCTGGGCGATGCCCGAGGTCGTGGTCGGCATCATGTGGCGGATCGTCTACAACCCGGACGCGGGCATCCTCAACGAGACGATCCGCGACCTGGGCCTGGGCGACGGGCGGGACTGGCTGTCGGGCCTGTCGACCGCGCTGCCCGCGGTGATCGTCGTCGGCGTCTGGGCGGGCATGCCCCAGACGACGGTCGCCCTGCTCGCCGGGCTGCAGAACACCCCGCGCGAACTGCACGAGGCCGCCGCCATGGACGGCGCCGGTGCCTGGCGGCGCTTCCGCACGGTCACCTGGCCCGCCCTGAAACCGGTCGCGCTCGCCATCACCGCGCTCAACTTCATCTGGAACTTCAACTCGTTCGCCCTGGTCTACGTGCTGACCAACGGCGGTCCGGGCGGCCGTACCCGGCTGCCGATGCTGTTCGCCTACGAAGAGGCCTTCCGCTACGGGCAGTTCGGCTACGCGGCGGCGATGGGGTGCGTGATGGTCGCGGTGATCTCGGTGATTCTCGCCGTCCACCTGGTCGGCCGGCTGAGGGGAGGCGACGACGCGTGAAGACACGTAAAGGGACCCGCGCGGGCCAGTACGTGGCACTCCTCGGGTATCTCGTCTTCCTCGCCTTCCCGTTCCTGTGGCTGATTTCCACGGCCTTCAAGCCGGCGCGCGAGCTGGGCAGCCTGCATCCGACCTGGCTCCCCCGGAACCCGACCCTCGACAACTTCCGGCAGGCCTTCGACGAACAACCGCTGCTGGACGCCGCGCTGAACTCGCTGGTCGCGGCGCTCGGGGCGGCGGTGATCGCCGTACTGATCGCCACCCCGATGGCGTACGTCATGGCCCGGCACCGCACCCGGCTCGCGAAGGCGGCGACCGGCTGGGTGGTGGTCAGCCAGGCGTTCCCGTTCGTCCTGGTGATCATCCCGCTGTTCCTGGTCCTCAAGAACCTGCGCCTGATCAACTCCGTACCCGGTCTGATCATGGTGTACGTGGTGTGGGCCCTGCCGTTCGCGCTGTGGATGCTGGTGGGGTACGTACGGGCGGTGCCGGCCGAGATGGAGGAGGCCGCCGCGGTGGACGGTGCCGGCAGGCTGCGGACGCTGGTCTCGATCACGGCGCCGCTCCTCGCGCCGGGCATCGTGGCCACGGCCCTGTTCGCGTTCATCAGCGCGTGGAACGAGTTCTTCTTCGCGCTGGTGCTGCTCAAGACCCCGGAGAAGCAGACCTTGCCCGTCGTCCTCACCCACTTCATCGGCGCGGAGGGCGTGGCGGACCTCGGCCCCCTCGCCGCGGCCGCGTTCCTGGCGACCCTTCCGTCGCTGGTCGTCTTCGCACTCATCCAGAAACGGATCACGGGCGGCATGCTCGCCGGGGCGGTGAAGAGCTGATGCGGACCGGGACGCGTAGGCGCGTGCGTGTGCGTACGGGTACGAGGTGGCTCGCCGCGGTGGTCGCGGGAGTGCTGCTCGCCGCGGGCTCCGGCTGTTCCGGCGACGGAGGCGGCTCCGAGGACGGCCGGATCACGCTCCGCTTCCAGTCGCTGGCCTGGCAGGAGGAGTCCGTCGACGTCAACAAGGAACTGGTGCGGGAGTGGAACGCCACGCACCGGGACGTCAAGGTCGAGTACGTACAGGGCTCTTGGGACAGCGTCCACGACCAGTTGCTCACGTCCTTCGAGGGCGGTGAGGCGCCGGACATCATTCACGACGCCTCGGACGACCTCGCGGACTTCGCGTACGGCGGGTATCTCGCGGATCTGCGCGGTCTGTTGTCCGAGCGGCTGACGTCCGACATCCCGGCGCGGAGCTGGGAGACGACGACCTTCGGTGACGGGGTCTACGGCGTGCCGTTCCTTCAGGAACCCCGCGTCCTGATCGCCAACGCCACGTGGCTGAAGGAGTCCGGGGTGCGGATTCCCACCCCCGAAAAGCCCTGGAGCTGGAGCGAGTTCAGAAAGATCACCGACGAACTGAGCGGCGGGGACGGGGGAGGGGACGGGGATGGAAAATACGGGGTGGCCTGGCCGCTCAAGGAGCCCGTCTCGGCCACGCTCAACCTGTCGTTGTCGACCGGCGGCCGGCTGTTCCACCGCGGCGCGGACGGAAAGGTACAGGTCCGGTTCGAGGCGGCGGACGAGGTGGTGCCGCGTACCATCCACGACCAGGTCAACACCGATGACAGCGCGTCGGGTTCGACGCTCGGCAGCGGGGGCTCCGACACGCTTCCCGGTTTCTTCGGCGGCAAGTACGCGATGGTTCCGCTCGGGTTCTCCTACCGGCAGCAGATCGTGCAGCAGGCGCCGAAGGGCTTCGACTGGCAGGTGCTGCCCGCGCCCGCCGGGGCCGACGGGCTCACCCAGGGAGTGAGCCCGCAGACGCTGTCCGTCGCGCAGGACAGCCCGCACAAGGAGGAGGCCGCCGCGTTCATCGACTTTCTGCTGCGGCCCCGCAACATGGTGCGGCTCGCCCTCGGCGACTGGATGCTGCCGACCGGTACGGAGGCGCTCCGGAATCCGGCACTTCGCACGGAGAAGGACGGCTGGGCCACCGGGACCGCGCTCGCCGGGCGGTTGCGGTCGGCGCCGGCGCAGTCCGTGCGGGGATATCCGGAGTGGAAGGACAAGGTGGCGACGCCCGCGCTGCAGGAGTACTACAGCGGGGCGATCGGGCTCGGTGAGCTGCGGCGGCGGCTCGTGAAGGACGGGAACCTGGTGCTGGCGCGCTATCAGCGGTGACAGCTTGTCCTGTCCCGGCGGCGCGGTGACCAGCCTCAGCTCGTACGCGATGATGACCAGCTGCACCCTGTCCCGGGCGTCCAGTTTCGTCAACAGCCGGCTCACATGGGCCTTCGCCGTGGCCACGCTGATGTACAGCCGCGAGGCGATCTCCGCGTTGGACAGGCCGCGGCCGACCAGGGTGAGCACCTCCCGCTCACGGGCGGTGACGCCTGCCACCGGTCGCGGACATATGAGGGGCGTATGAAGGGGCGTATGAGTGAGGGTCCGACGACGGGGCTTGGGGTTTAATTGAGTTGCACGAGACGTTTCGTCTCGCTTACGGTCGGCGCATGACCACGCGTATGACCACCTCACGCCCCGCCCACATCGCCATGTTCTCCATCGCCGCCCACGGGCATGTGAACCCGAGCCTGGAGGTGATCCGGGAGCTCGTCGCCCGGGGTCACCGGGTCACGTACGCGATTCCGCCGGTCTTCGCCGGGAAGGTCGCGGAGACCGGTGCCGAGCCGAAGCTGTGGCAGTCGACCCTGCCGTCGCCCGACGACGACCCCGAGGCCTGGGGGAGCACACTCCTGGACAACGTGGAGCCGTTCCTCGACGACGCCGTCCAGGCACTCCCGCAGCTCATCGAGGCGTACGAGGGCGACGAGCCGGATCTCGTGCTGCACGACATCACCTCGTACCCGGCCCGCGTCCTCGCCCACCGCTGGGGCGTCCCGGCCGTCTCGCTCTCGCCGAACCTCGTCGCCTGGGAGGGGTACGAGGAAGAGGTCGCCGAGCCCATGTGGGCGGAGCCGAAGCAGACCGAGCGGGGCAGGGCGTACTACGCCCGCTTCCAGGCCTGGCTGGACGAGAACGGGGTCGCCCAGCACCCCGACCCCTTCGCCGGCCGTCCGGCCCGTTCCCTGGTCCTCATCCCGAAGGCGCTCCAGCCGAACGCCGACCGGGTCGACGAGTCCGTGTACTCGTTCGTCGGCGCCTGCCAGGGCGACCGCGCCGCCCAGGGGGAGTGGCGGCGGCCCGACGGTGCCGAGCGCGTGGTCCTCGTGTCCCTGGGGTCCTCCTTCACCAAGCAGCCCGCCTTCTACCGTGAGTGCGTGCGGGCGTTCGGTGATCTGCCGGGCTGGCACCTGGTGCTCCAGATCGGCAAGCACGTCGACCCGGCCGAGCTGGGCGAGATCCCGGCGAACGTGGAAGTCCGCGACTGGGTCCCGCAGTTGGCGATCCTCAAGGAGGCCGACGCCTTCGTCACGCACGCCGGAGCCGGCGGCAGCCAGGAGGGCATGGCGACCGCCACGCCGATGGTCTGCGTACCCCAGGCCGTCGACCAGTTCGGCAACGCGGACGTGCTCCAGTCGCTCGGCGTCGCCCGCCACCTGCCCATGGAAGACGTGACGGCCGGCACTCTGCGCGACGCCGTTCTGGCGATCGCGGACGACCCGGAGGTCGCGCGAAAGCTCAAGAAGATCCAGGCGGAGATGGTGGCCGAAGGTGGCACTTCTCGCGCTGCGGATTTGATCGAAGCGGAAATTTCCGAGGTGCGCGATCGCGCTTAGAAGGGCGTGACCGACTCCCGAAGAGCCGCATTAGTGACCGTAAGCGAACCCGGAATTCCCCCGGGTCACGGTTGCGCGCCGATGGTGAAATCATGGCGCCCTTTGGATAACGGAACGGTCATTTAGGTAACGCTCGGATAACGCGGGGTCCTTGTGGACGAGGCGTAGACGGGGTTACTGAGTATGACCGTTGACCTCCCGGAAGGTTGTACGGGCATCACCTTGTTATCTGTTCGAACACCGTCTTAGCGTGAGGTGAACTCGTTTCGAACTTTTGGGAAGTTGACCTATGCGCCGTGACATACCGCCCCTCGCTGAGGTGCGCCGCATCACTCAGAAGAAGCGCGACGCGTGGTGGACCGTGATGCTCGTCGACCCGGTCGCCACTCCGTTGGTGCGGGTGCTCGCGATGCGTACGAAGGTCACGCCCAACCAGGTCACCTGGGGCGCGTTCCTTCTCGGGCTCGTCTCGGCCGCGTGTTTCGCCTGGGGTGACGGCTGGCGGTGGCTGATCGCCGGTGCGGTCGTGTACCACCTGAGTTTCATCCTGGACTGTGTGGACGGGAAGCTGGCCAGGCTCACCGGACAGGGGTCCGTCTTCGGGGCCTGGCTGGACTTCGTCTTCGACCGTATCCGTGTCATGGCCTGTGCGATCGCGCTGATGGCCGGCCAGTACCAGCGCACCGGTGACACCGCGTACATCTGGCTCGCGGCCGTCGTGGTCTTCCTCGACGGGTTGCGCTACATCAACTCGCTGGAGATCTTCAAGACCCGGCACACCATGCGCAAGCAGATCAAGGCCCACATCCGCGCGGCCCGCCGCGCCGAGGACACGGCCGGCGTCGCCTTCATGGAAGACCTGCTGCGCGACAACCCCGAGGCGGACATCGAGCAGGACCTGCGCAAGGCGGCGGAACCGGCGGAGCTCGCGGAACTGGCGGAGCTCGCCGAACTCGCCGAGCGGTCCGAGGGCGCCGAAGGCACACTCCGTACCGAGGGCACTGTCCGTACCGAGGACGCCCTCCGTACCGAGGACGCCCTCCGTGCCGAGGACGAGATCGGTGAGGCCGCCGAGGTCGGCGACATCGATGTGACCGGTCTTCCGCAGCGGCCGCGGGCCAAGGTCATCGACCTGCACCAGGAGTTCAGGCACCGCTTCCCCATGTACCTGCGCCTGCGCTCCTACCTTTTGCGGCACCGTATCCGCGCCCACCTGATCAGTGGGATCGAGTTCCAGATGGGCGTCTTCATCGTCGGCCCGCTCATCGACCAGGTGATCGCCACGACCGTGGTCTCCGGCGCGCTGCTCCTCGTCTTCGAACTCGCCATCATCTACAAACTGCTGCTCTCCACCCGGGACTTCGCCCGCACTCTCGACTCCTTCGAGCGTGAAGGAGTGGCCGCCGCGGCGTGAACGACCGCGGGCGGACAACGGTGTCGTGCGACCGGGCACGGCAACGGAACGGCAGCGAGGCCAGGGCAAGTGCCCCGGCCTCGCTGCCGTTCCTCTGTCTTTCAGTCGGTCGGCTGTCTTTCAGTCGGTCGGCCGGTCGTCAGACGCCGACCCGCTGCCCCTCGACCGCCGGCGGCTGCTGCGGCGGCTGCTGCGTCGTCGACAACGCCTCGGGCGACTCGTCGTGGCTGAGGTCCGGCAGGCGGTTCAGCCACTTCGGGAAGTACCAGTTGCGTTCGCCGAGCAGCGACATGACCGCCGGGAGCAGCACACCGCGGATGATCGTCGCGTCGATGAGGACCGCGGCCGCGAGGCCCACACCCATCTGCTTCATGGACTGCATGGACAGCGTGCCGAAGATCGCGAAGACGGCGACCATGATGACGGCGGCGCTGGTGATGACACCGGCCGTCGTGACGACCCCGTGCTGGATGGCGTCCCGGGTCGTCAGACCCCGCATCCGCGCCTCACGGATACGCGAGACCACGAACACGTGGTAGTCCATCGAGAGCCCGAAGAGGATCACGAAGAGGAACAGCGGCAGCCAGGTCACGATGGCTCCCACCCCCTCGGCGCCCACCAGCGACGCGCCCCAGCCGTGCTGGAAGACGGCGACCAGGATTCCGTACGCCGCCCCGACCGACAGGAGGTTGAGGACGATCGAGGTGACCGCGATCGTCAGCGAGCGGAACGACAGGAGCATCAGCAGGAAGGCGAAGGCCACGACGAAGGCGAAGACCGGGACCACCGCGCTGACGAGCTGGTCGTTGAAGTCCTTCGAACCCGCCACCTGACCGGTCACCGGGGCCTCGACCCCGTCGACCTTGCCGAGCGTCGCGGGACGGACCTCGTCGCGGATGATGCCGAGGCTCTTCTCCGCCTTGTCGAGGTCGGAGCCGCCCACCAGCGGCACGTACACGAAGGCGATGTTCTGCGCGTCGTGCACCTTGACGTCGACCGGACCGCGTGAGGCACCCGAACTGACCGCCTGCGCACGGAAGTCGGCGAGAGCGGCCTTCACCTCGGCGGAGTTGATGTCCTTGGCCTTGACGACCACCTCGGCCGGGTCGGAGCCACCGGGGAACGCCTCGTTCACCCGGTCGTACGTCGCCACGATCGGCAGCGAGTCACCGAACTCCTGGTCCAGCGTCAGGTTCTGGGTCTTCATGCCGAGTGCCGGAGCGGCGATGGCCAGCAGGGCGCCGGCCGCGACGACCAGCGAGACCGCCGGCCTGGCCAGCACCACGCGCAGCACGCTCGTCCAGAAGCGGCTGTCGTTGCCGGCAGCGTTGCCGGAACCGCCGCGGTTCTTGCGGCGCTTGTCCGGGTGCAGGAACGGGATGCGGCCCGTCTCGACCCGCTTGCCGAGCAGCGAGAGGACCGCGGGCAGCACGGTCACCGAGCCGACCATGGCGACCGCCACGACCATCAGCGAGGCGAGCCCCATCGCCTTGAAGGTGGCGATACCGGTGAACAGCATGCCCGCCATCGCGACGCACACCGTGACACCGGAGACGATGATGGCGCGACCGCTGGTCGCCGCCGCGATGCGCAGCGCGGTCTCGGGGTCCCGGCCCGCCGCGCGCTCCTCGCGCTCACGCCGCAGATAGAACAGGCAGTAGTCGACGCCGACCGCCAGGCCGACGAGCAGCATCACGGAGCTCGATGTGTCGTCCATCGGCTGGATGTGGCTGACGATCATCATCAGGCCCATCGTGGCCACGATGGCGGTGATCGCGAGCAGTACCGGTACCAGCGCCGCGACCAGCGCGCCGAACGCGACCAGCAGGATGCCGAGGGCCACCGGCACGGCGGAGAACTCGGCCTGCTGGAAGTCGTCGCCGAACGCGTCGTCGAACGTCTTGTTCATGCTGGCGCCGCCGATCTCCTCGATCCGCAACGCCTCGTGGTCCTTCTGGACCTGTGCCACGGCCTTCAGGACGGGCTCCACCCGCTCGCCCGCCGTCTCGGCGTCGCCGCGCATGTCGAACTGCACCAGCGCGCTGCGGCCGTCCTTCGAGACCGAGTCCGTGTCGTACGGCGAGGTCACATCGGTCACCTTGCCGGTGCCCTCGACCGCCTCGATCACGGCGTCGACGGCGGCGCGGAACTCGGCGCCGGTCGCCTTGATGCTCGCGTCCCGGCCCTGGACGAGGACGCTCTCCCCGGCCGGTTCGTCGATCCCGGCTTCTTCCGCGATGGCCGAGGCCCGGCCTGTCTCGCCGCTGAGCTGGTCGCTTTCCTTGAGCTCGACCGTGCCCGCCGCCGAGCCGAGCCCCATCGCCAGTACGACGAACAGCACCCAGATTCCGACGGCCGCCCAGCGGTGCCGGGCGCTCCAGCCGCCGGCCCGGGCCGCTATGCCCCGTACCCGCGTGTCTCCGTTCCCCATGACGGGCTTGCCCCCCTGTTTTCGGCGCCGACCCGTTGCCCGCACCCCTTGTTATGAAGGTATGGGCCGGATAAGGGGCTCTCCTCGTGCTATTCGGTGAAGTCCGGCGGGCCCACGTCCTCCGCTCGGACCCCGCCTCCTCCGTACTGAGGAGGATGAACGCCCCCTACACGTAAAGCCGCTCCTCGGGGGTCGCGGTCAGGGTGTCCGGTCTGTCGACGCGGATCCGTTTTGTGCTGACGAAAGCGTGTGGAAGCCGGTCGCAGCGGTACGTGGGTGTTGAACTGAGTGCGCAGATCAGCGAAGGTTTCATCCTGACCGGTCGGTAACCCGCGCTGTGGGTGCGGACCGGTCGGGCGGCCGTCGCGCCCACCCCCACGGGGCACGACGGCCGCCCTGTGGTCTGTACGCCCCGACGCCCCCGGCCGCTCCGAGCCGGCGGCCCGCAGAGGGAACGTACGGCTGTGGCAGGCTCGGAGGCATGCGCTACATCATCATCGGAGCAGGGGCAGTGGGCGGGGCCGTCGGCGGTCGCCTCGCCGAGGCGGGGCACGACGTGGTTCTCGTCGCGCGCGGCGCGCAGTACGCGGCGCTGCGCGACCGGGGGTTGCGCCTGGTGACCCCCGACGGACCGCGCACCCACCGGCTTCCCACCGTCGACGGCCCGGAGGCCCTCGGTGAACTGCGGGCCGGGGACGTCCTCGTGCTCGCCGTCAAGACGCAGGACAGTGTGGCGGCCCTTGACACCTGGGGGCCCGCGCCCGTGGCCGGCGGCGGCACGGCGGCCGAGCGGCTGCCGCTGTTCTGCGCGCAGAACGGCGTGGAGGGCCAGCGGCTCGCGCTGCGCCGCTTCCGGCGGGTGTACGGGGTCTGTGTGTGGCTGCCCGCCACCTTCGTCGAGCCGGGAGTGGTGTCGGCGGCCGGTACGCCCCTCACCGGCATCCTGCACCTCGGCCGCTTTCCGCACGGCACCGACGACACCGCGCGGGCCGTCGCCGCCGACCTGGCCGCCTCCCGGATCGAGGCGCCGGTCGTGGCCGACGTGACGCGCTGGCAGTACGCCAAGCTGCTCGCCAACGCCATCGAGGCGGTCGGCGGAGTGATCGGCAGCGAGGACGGCGTCGCGCTGCACGACCGCGTGCGCGCGGAGGGCGAGGCCGTCCTCGCCGCATCGGGGATGGCGTACGCCTCGGCCGAGGAGCAGAAGGAGGCCCGCGCCGACAAGATCCGCCTCGTGCCGCTCGACGGATCGGAGCGCGACGGACCGGAGCGCGGCGGAGGCTCGTCCTGGCAGTCGCTGACCCGTGGCACAGGCACCATCGAGGCGGACTACCTCAACGGAGAGATCGCCCTGCTGGGACGCCTGCACGGAGTCCCGACCCCCCTCAATGACCTGCTGCAACGGCTCGCGAACGACTTCGCGCGGGAACACCGGCCGGCGGGTTCGATGCCGATGTCCGAGCTGGTACGGCTGGCCGACGACGCTGCTGCTGCCGCTGCTGCCGCTCCTGTCACCGCCGACGATGCCGACGCGTCTGCTTCTTGAGCTCTCCCGGATTTCTGTCCGGACAACTCCGAGACACAGGGCCCTCCGTGTCCATAGGGTGATGGGGCGATTACGGGTGGTGGGGGGACCGGAATGGCTCAAAGACAGTTGCCGTCGTTGCCGAAGATGCGCAAGGACGCGGTCACACGGCGGCTGTGCGCGTCGGTGCACCTCGACGCGGACTTCGCCCAGGACACCGACCGCAGACTCACCGGAGACGGCCTGAACGCCATGGGCCCCACCCTCGGCGTCAACCTCGTCGCGCTCGCCCGGCACGCGCGCGTGGCCGTCCGGCGCCGCGCCGCGCTCGACCGCCGGCTCGCCCGGCTCTTCGTCGGCGGCGCGGCCGCGCTGTGCATCGGCCTGGGCGCCCTCATCGACGGCCACGGGTCGGTCGCGATGGTGGCCGGCGTGTACGGGCCCGTCGGCGTCCTGGCCGCCGCCTGGTGGCTGGTCCACCGCGACCAGGTGCGGGCCTGGGCCGCGGCCCAGGGTGTCTACCGCACCCAGGACAAGTCCGAGAACCTCGCCCCGGCCGTCGAACCGGCGGCCGAGGCACGGCTGCACGAGCTCAAGCGGGCCAACGTCGTCCCGTACACCGACTCCGCGGAACACACCAACCCGTTCGTCGGCAGCGGCGACAAGATCAAGGAAACGCTCTGGCAGCCGATCGACGTCAGCAGGCCCGCCGACTCGCCCACCGGCGGCAAACTCACCGTCCGCCCCTTCGACGCCGTCGACCTGCACACCTACGTCGCCCGGGAGATGGAGGGCGTCTCGGGCCTCGAAGGGCTGCGCGCCAGGAACCGCCTCTACGTACTCGGCAGCAACGTCCTCCATCTGCCCGACCTGCTGCCCGACCGCACCCGCCGCCCACAGGCCCAGATCCCCAGGCAGCTCGTCCAGGCCGGCCTCCAGAACCCCGGCGCCGGCATGCGTACGTACCTCTGTCTTGAGCGCGTAGGAGAGGGCGGCCGGACCATCGTCTCCATGTACCTGCGGGCGCGACTGCACCGGCCCAGCCTCACCTGGGAGGTCGCCGCGTACGCGATCCCACCGCTGCACGGCCGCTTCTACCAGGTGGACAGGCTGCCCGTCGCCCGCGCGGAACGCTGGTGGCGCCTCGTCGCGTACGCCACCACGCACGTCTGGCCCGAACTGAGCGGCGCCGCCGGACGCCTGCGTGCCCGGCGCCGGCACCGCCGTGCGGCGGAACGCGCCCTGACCAGGACCCGCTGCGAGATCAGGGAACACCACGCGGTGTACGACTACGGGGCGTTCGACAGCCTGCGCGAGAGCATCGGCGACTGGGAGCAGGCCGGCTACTCGGAGAAGACCGACGCGCAGGACTTCCTGTTCCGGCTCCAGCAGGGCGTACTGGTCGCGACCGAGCGCTTCCTCCAGGACCACAACGTCGACACCGGTTCGTTCGACAAGGCGCAGCAGATCATCAGCACCCAGACCTACAACATCTCCGGGGACATCAACGGCCCCAGCAACATCGGCAACCAGGGCCAGATCAGCATGGCGGGCGGCCAGCCGCAGCACGGGCAGGGCGGCGGCCAGCAGGGCGCGGGGCCGGGCGGCGGGCCGTGACATCCACCGCTCGAACCCGCCGTCCGAACCCACGCCCGACTCGCGTGTACGACGAACAGGACCTCGACCGACCTTGAACGGGAGCGCCAGGCATGAGCACCTTCAACTTCCACGGCGACATCAACGGCCCCGCCAACATCGGTGACCACGGCCGTATCGAGATCAACCACGGGGCGGACGCGGCCCAGTCGCTGCGCCTGGCCGCCGAGCTCGTGGACCGGCTGCGTACCGAGAACCCGCCGCTCGTCGCACAGGCGGAGGTCGTACGGGGCGAGTTGGCGCGGGCCGAGCAGGACGGCGCCGCCCCGGACCGCGGGCGGGTCCGCTCGGCCCTGGAGACGATCTCCGTGGGCGTCACGGCCGGCAGCGGAGGCCTCGCACTGGCGCAGGAGCTGAGCCGGGTCCTCGGCCTGTGAACCCGGCTCCCTGACGCCCTCCCTGACGCCCACTCCCTGACGCCCAGGACACGGCGGTCACTTGGCCCGTACGACCGCCCGTGCCCCGCCGCCCAGGTCCAGCTCCAGGCCCGCGCGCAGCGGGACCGTCTGGCCGGGGCCGATCTGCTGGGACGTGCCGTCCGAGCGCGTGCCCGTCCAGTTCTCCCGGGTGCGGTTCGCGATGCCGAAGCGGCCCGGCTTCGTGGGGTGTTCCACCAGTTCGGCCACCAGGCTCGCGTCCGAGTAGTCGTGCCGGGCGGGCTCGGCCAGCAGGTGATGGGCGTGGAGGCGGGCCGCGCGCGGCAGCCGGATGTGGCGCTCGGTGCGCGGCGGGGGAGTGGTCACCGTGAGGCGCGGCGGCAGCACAAGACGCTCCCCGCAGCCCCAGCACGGGCGGGGCGCCGACTGCTGGTGCCCGTCCGGCTCCGTCATGTTCTGCCGCCCGCAGGACGCGCACTCCACCACCGCGTCCCGCACCGCGCGCAGCGCGTCGCGCCACTCCGACTCCCGGACCCGGACCGCCGGGTCGTGCAGCCCGGCCGTGAAGCCGCGCCGGAACAGCTCCTGGAGCGCGCCCGCGGAGGCGTCCCAGGTGGCCAGCACGGTCGCGTGCTCCATCGGGTCGGGCTCGTTGGAGTCGTCCGCCGGGTCGAAGACGAACAGCGGGTTCTTCCCGTACAGCTTTCGCTCGGCCGCCTCGTCCAGGCAGTGGATCGCCAACTCCCGCCTGCCCTTGAGCGGATGGTGGTTCATCAGGAACATGAACAGCAGGACGGCCAGTGAGTGGAGGTCGGACTGCGTACCGGGCCGGGCGCCGGGCTCGCCGCGCACCAGCTCGGGCGCCATGAACTCCATCGTCCCGGAGATCCCGCTCGCGTCGCCCTCCACCACCGCGTTGTCGTTGTCGCAGACCAGGATGTCGCCGGTGTCCGGATCGAAGAACACGTTGCCCCAGGAGATGTCCCGGTAGGCGATGCCGCGCGAGTGGAGCGCCTGGTACGCCTCCACGGTGTAGAGGCAGGCCGTCAGCAACGCGCGCGTACTGGTGCGCAGTTGGCGGCGGAACAGCGCGGGCAGCCCCTTGAACCGCTCGGGCCGCAGCCCCATCAGATACCCGAACGAGCCGCGGTGCCACGGCACATACGCCTCGGGCCACAGAAAGCGGTCGTCGTCGAAGTCACGGGACACCAGTTCCCGTACGATCCCCTCCTGCTCGGCGGTCGCGCACGTCGGGTAGTACCACTTGAGGGCCTTCTCGCCGGCGGACGTCTTCACCCGGTAGACCTCGCCCTGGCCGCCCGCTCCCAACATGTCGACGACCTGGACCTCCTCACCGGTGTCCGCGGTCAGGCGGGTGCCGCTGTCGAGCATGCCGGTCATGCCGCTCATCTAGTTCTCCGAATCCGTATGCGTGTGCGTATCCGTACGCGTATCCGTCTTGGGTTCGGTTTCCGTGGGCGGGCGCGCCGCGTACGAGTGCAGGAGGGCCGCCGCCAGGGTCGTGTCGTCGCCGGAGTACCGGGAGGCGTGCCGCAGCCAGTCGGGCAGCGCGGTCCGTACCCCCTCGAAGCCCTCCGTCGCGAGCCGCCCGTCCATGCCCTCGACGAACTCCGTGAAGCCGTCGCCCGAGGCGAAGCTCTTCGACAGACCGTCCGTGGACAGCACCACCAGGCGCGGGATGCGCGCCTCCTCGAACACGGGCGCCCAGTGCGTCCGCACCGCGCGCCACGCCTGCGGCCCGCACAGCGACTCGGTCTCGTCGCCCAGGTCCTCCTCGGCCGGAGCCAGCGGCCGGCCCACCGAGCCGTCGTGGCCCACCACCGCCAGGTCGCCGTCACCGACCTGCCAGGCCGTCAGGAGCCACGGCGTCACGACCGCGCCGATCAGGGTGGTCCCGTACAGCGTCAGCTTCTCGTCAGCGTCGGGCTCGGGCCGGCCCAGGTCGGCCACCGGGCGGTGCCGCGACCAGTGGCCGAGGGCCTCCTGACGCCAGGCCTGGACGAGGGCGCGCGGGAAATCGTTACGGGCGTAGTTCATCAGGCGGGCGAGCCGGCCCGGCTCGTCGCAGGAGCCGGCCGCCCGGCCGAACTCCGTCGCGAGCGCGACGAACCGGTCCACGGCGAACCGTGCCCCGAGCGCGCTGCGCGCGTGCGCGGCCGAGCCGTGGCCGTCCGCCACCGCGAGGACGAGGGGATCGGCGCCGGAACCGGTGCCGGCGAACGCGTACCAGTCCTGGTTCTGCCGTTTGCCGGTCCCCTGGACGCTTTCCGCGAGGGTGTCCCAGCTCCGCACGAGCACCGTCACCACACGTCGTCTTCATCGTCGTCGTCGAGGACCGGTGGCGCGAACGGCTGCTTCACCAGCGGGTCCGCCGAGCCCGCGACCGGCTGCGAGGCCGCCTTGACCGCCGCCGTCGAGGCCCAGCGGATCGCCGCCGCGAGCTGCTTGGGGCTGTTGGCGTCCAGTGGCTGCAGCTCCGGGTTGGCGAGGAACTCCTGGAGTACGGAGCGGTCGGCGTCGTGGCCGATGGCGATCGCGACCCGGACCGCCTTGCGCCCCCACGGCGTCGCGTCGACCGCCTTGAGACCCGCCTTCCAGTCGTCGGTCGGCACACCGTCCGAGACCAGCGCCAGGACCGGCTTCAGCGCCCGCTGCGGCATCGGCGGGCTCTGCAGCTCGCGCGACACCAGGCTCAGCGCCTCGCCCAGGTTCGTCATCCCGTCCACCTCGACGTCCTGCCAGGTGAAGTCGTCGACCGGGACGGGGGTCTGGTGGTGCCACTTGGCGGTCGTGGAGAACGTGACCGTACGCAGCAGCAGTTGGGCCGCCGGGTTGTCGTGGGCCACGGACCGCATCTCCGGGACGGACTCCCGGATCGCGTAGTTGAGCCGGGCGATCTTCTCGCCCTGCATCGAGTACGAGCAGTCGAGCAGCCAGATGAAATGGACCGGACGGTTCGCCATGGGCCCGCCGGGGATGTCACTCACTGCGTGTCCTTCCGTGGTGCGTCGGTCGGTTTCCAGTCGGGAGGTGGGTTTCCGGTCTGTCGGTCAGCGCGCCGCGTACAGGGCGAAGGCGGCCGTGACGAGGAGCGCGCTCGTCAGGACCAGCGCGGTGATGAACAGGCCGAGGGCCATGCGCCGGCCCCGCCCGACGTGCCGTGTCACGGTACTCATGCGGTACTCATGCCGTGTTGTACCTCTTTTCCGTCTTCTCGGTCCTGGGCCTGCCGATCCACGGGCCGCCGATCCACGGGCCGCCGAACCACGGGCCACCGAACTTGCGGCCCCCGCCCCGCCCGCCGTCCCCGGCCCTGCCGCCGTTTCCACCACCGGCCGGGTCGGGACCGGCCAGCGCGCCCGTGCGCAGCCCCGACGCGGCCAGCAGCCACAGCACGGGCTCGGCGGCCCGTCGCTGCTCGCTGTCCAAGGGGCCCGTGCCGGTGGCCGCGTGGGCGCTGACCGCCCAGTAGCGGGCGGCCTTGAAGTCGTGGCCGAGGGCGCGGACGAGTCCGCCGAGGCCGATCTCCGTCAGCCAGGTGTCGATCCGGGCGCCCGCCACCGGCAGCGAGCCGAGCTGGTCGAGGACGTCCCGTTTGGTGACGACCGTCGCCACGGACATCCTGCCGCGCCGCCCGGTGAGCGCCGACAGCTCGCCCGCCAGCCGCTGGTACGTCTCCCAGGGGCCCTGCGGCGAGGGCCGCGCGGCGGTGGCACGGTCGGCGTCGGCGCCGCTCAGCTTCGTCCGTACCGTCGGCTCGGCGAGCACGTCCGCGACCAGCACGACCCCGTTGGTGTGCGCGAGGTAGTGCTGGGCGCGCACCCGCTCGGCGTCCTCAAGGGACTCGCCCATCGGGTCGTAGAGGTAGAGCAGCCGGCGGCGCCGCCCGCGGGTGACGGTCAGCATGAAGGCCCGGGGCTGGCCGCCGGTCGTGGCGTGAGCCCAAGTGCCCTGCGCCAGCTCCTGGTTGAGGGAGTTCGCGGCCTGCCGGTCGTCCGTCGACGCGTACTCGACGCGCAGTTCGCCCCGCCGTGACCAGGCGTGCAGCCCCTCGACCATGGCGGCCATCAGCATCGTCTTGCCCGACGAGGTGCCGCCGACCAGCGGCGCGTGCACGACACGCGTGGTGCCCACCGCGTTCGGCAGCACCTGGTCGCAGTGCGGGCACAGGGCGGTGAGGCGGCTGCGCCCGGCGAGCCGGGTCGCCCCGAGCCGCTGCCCGCAGGAGCACGTGTGCCGCAGCGCCCCGTACCGTCCGGGACGCAGCCGGGCGTGCGGTTCTCGGCACCCCGGGCAGCGGTGCACCGCGAGCGGCACCGGCCGGTAGCAGCCCGGATACGGGCACTTGACGCGGATGCGCCGCACCGTCACCCAGCCGCGCTCCACGCCCCGCAGGACGAGCGCGGTCCCGGCGGCGCCCAGCCACACGAGGCCGAGCAGCAGGGCGAAGACGGCCAGCGCCAGCGCGAGGACCACGGTGGCGAGCACGGCGCCCACGAGCGCGCCGAGGAACGTGCCGGGCGCGACCACCCACATCATCATCCGCACGAACGAGTTCCGTTCGATGAACCCCGTGGAACGGATGCCCCGGAACAGGTTCGCGGTCGTGCGCCGCGTCCACTGGTCGACGAACCGCTTCCAGATCACCCGGATGCCGAAGTCGCCCGCGGTGACCGCGTCCACCCGCATCTGCCGCCACCAGTAGGCGAGTTCGGCCGGTTCGTCGGCACCGACGGCGGGGATACGGACGTCCTTGCGGCCGGTCTGCCACGGGCCCAGGCCACCGCACACCGCCCGCACGCCCTGGGCGAGGAGCTGCCACAGGGCGTTGCCGAGACAGACGGCGCCCGCGACCAGCGCCACGAAGCCGAGTACGGCCGTCGCGATGCCGTTCACCGGCGCTCCCGGTCGTCGTACGGCGGTGCCCCGTCCTCGTACGGGGGTGCCACGTCCCCGTACCGCGAGGACGGGTCGTCGCCCGTGCCGCTTCCCTTGTCATGGTTTCTGCCGTTGTCCTTGCCGCGGCCACGGCCGGTGAACCGGCCCGCGAGGCGGCCCAGCGTGCCGGGCCGGTTCCAGGACCGGAAGGCGTCGAGCTTGCCGCGGCCCGCCCGGTCGAGGAGAGACTCCACCAGCGCCAGATCCCCGTCGGGCAGCGCCCGTACGATCGGCCGCAGCACCTTGGCCAGCAGCGCGGCGGCCGTCTCGTCCCACGCCGTATATACGCCCGGGTGCGAACTCCAGTCGCAGAAACAGTCGGCGACATACTGCGGGACGGTACGCAGCCGGTCGCCGACCCGGTCGGACCGCGCCGCCCGCTCGTACGCAGCGAGCAGGTCCGCGTCGCCGGAGCGGACCAGCCCGTACAACTCACCGGGCGGCACCGAGCCGCTCAGCAGGCGGCGCGCCAGGGCGCGGTGGACCCGTTCGAGCACCGGTGCGGGCACCGGGCGGGCGTTCGCGCCGAGCGCCGCCGCGCGCTGTACCCAGTCAAGGCCCTCGCCCTCGGTGCCGAGCAGTCCCGCGAGCTCCAGCAGCAGGAGCGCGGCGCGCTGTCCCGGTGCCAGTTCCGTCATGAAGCAGCGCAGCAGGTCGTCGGCGAGCGCCGGGACGGCACGGTCGTCGGCCGGTGCCGCGAGCGCGGCGTCGATCAGCAGGTCCCGGGTGCCGGCGGCGCGGTGCGTGTCGGAGCCGAGTTCGTTGAGCAGCAGGCTCGCCTCGTGCCCGGTGGGCAGTACGCCGGGCCACACCAGGTCGAGGGCGGTCCGCAGCACGGCCGGTTCGGAGAGCGTCGAGACCCCGGCGGTCCGCAGCACCCCCTGGAACGCCGTGAGCCGGTCGCCCGCACCGGTGGGCAGGGCGTTCGACGCGCACATTCGCAGATGCGGGAACCCCGGGTGGCCCTGCACGGGCAGGTCCGCGACGGCCAGCATCCGGGCGGCGGTCACCGGCCGGTCGGCGGCGTGTGCGTCGAGCGCGCCGAAGAGGGCGATGCGGAGGGTCGGGTGCTCGGCGACGGCGTCGCGCAGCACGGCGAGATCCTGCCGCCCGGCGGACACACCGGCGCTGCCGCCGTCGCCGCCACCGCCGCTGCCGCTCCCGACCTTGACGCCGCTTCCGGCCCCGATGCCGGTTCCGGATTGCGTCGGGTCCGTGCGGGTGGTGCTCCACCAGGGGGCCGTGGGGGCCGCTCCGTCACGGTCGGCCGGCGCGGCCGGGGCATGCCGGCTCGGGTGCGGGTGCCCGCTGTCCGTACGGGCCTCCGGGCTCGCGGTGGAAGGGCGTACCTGGGCCTCCGGGAGGTCCATCAGGGCCTGGGCGAGCCGCGCCGCGAGTTCCGGGAGGAGGTCGGTGCAGTCGATGTCCAGCAGGTCGGCGACGCGCAGCAGGCCGAGCGGGCGCCCGGTCGGGGGCTGCGCCGGGTCGGCGACGCCCGCGCGGATCGCGTACCCCAGCTCCGCGCCGAGCCGCATCCGGGCCTCGGGGGTGAACGAGGCACCGTGGAGGACGGGCACGGGCCCGGTGCCGCGCACCGCCGCGGCCAGCACATGTGCGGCGAGCGGCGCGGAGACGGCGGCGGGCACCTGCCCGTCGAGGCGCTCGAACAGCGAGACCAGCCCCTCGACGAACCCACCCGCCGACGACGAGCCGCCTGCCACCGAACCGGCTGCCACCGAGCCGGGCGTCGTGCTGTCCGTCGGTCGTGCCTCGCACAACGCGGCGACCAGTCGCGTCAGTTCGTCCTCGGGCAGGTCGCCCGCACGGTCGCGGACCCAGTGCGCGGCGGCGGCGAGGGCCGCCGCGGGAAGGGGGACGCGGGCGGTGAGCGCCGCAGCGGCCAGCGAGCCGAGGCCGGGCCCGTGATGCCGGAACAGATCGGGCCTGCCCGCCCGCCACACCCGGGCACACACGTCCGCCCACGGGTCCGCGGCGAACTCGGCAGCCTCTGCGGCTTCGGCGGGCCGGGTGCAGTCGTGGACCCGGTGCCGGTGGCCGTACGCCACGGTCTCGGACGACGGCAGTACGCCGATGATCTGCTGCCTGGCCTGCGCAGGCCGCCGCGTGTACGTCGTGAAGGTCAGCCGGTGCGCCTGCTCGCGCGGCAGCACGGCACAGGCCAGCGCGATCCACTGGGCCACGGCCGCGCTGTCCCGCTCCACGAGCACCACCTGCCCGGCCCCCGGGTCCTCCGCGACGGCTCGGACATCCGCGAGGACCGCCGCGAGCCGGTCGGCGCGGGACGCCGCGAAGGCGACCAGGGCGTCGAGCTGCATGAGCCCCGACGGCTCGAAGCGGTCGATCGGCTCGGGCCTGCCGTCGGCGGGCGTCTGCCGGCCCCAACGCCGGGAATCCCAGGCCGTGATGGGCAGCGCACCGTCCGGCAGCCGGGCCCCGGCCGGCAGATGGAGGGCGTGCGCGTGGAAGTTGCCCCAGCGTCCGCTGTAGTCGACGCCCGTGTAGACGGACCGGCTCAGCAGCCGCCCGCCGTCGGAGAGTTCGCTGAAGCTGAACGCCGTGGGGAAGTCCGCGAGTTCGCCGGCGTCGGGCCGTGCGGGCGCGTCGCGCGGCGGCTCGTAGCCGATGAGCTGCTCCGCCTCTCTGAGCACCCCCTGCGGCACGTCGGCACTGACCGCCGTGAAGCGGAAACCGGACCCGTCGGGCCCCGGAGGCGCCGACGTGTAGTGGAGCTGAGCGTGCGTCACTTGGACTGTCCCTTCCGCGCGTTCGTCACCGGCAGCAGACCACGCCGGGCCAGCAGCCACAGCAGCGGATCCTCCACGCGCAACGGCTGCGGCCCCGACTTCGGTACGTCCGCCGGGGCGTCGGCGGGCGGTGGCGCACCCAGCGCGGAGAGGCCGAACAGGGACAACTGCGCGAAGTCGCGCTCCAGTTGCCGGTACAGCACCCCCGAGTCCCAGTCCGCCAGCAGGGAGCGCAGCTCCTCGTGCACCGCGAGCCGGTCGTCCTCGTCGAGCGTGCCGCCGTCGTGGGTGGCGCTGCTCAGCAGTGGCGAGTGCGGGTCGAGCAACGGCCGCAGCATGTCCGTCTTCGTCACGGCCACCGCCATCGGCGTACTCACCCGGCCTCGCGAGCCGCCCCGGCCGTGCGCCCGCAACTGGGTGGCCAGGTCCGCCGCGATCTGCTGCGGCGGCGTCTCCACGGCGGGCAGCGGCGGTCCGTCGCCGTGCGGCAACCGATCCCGTACGGAGCCGAGCTGGAGCGGGTCGACGAGCAGGATGATGCCGTCGGCCGCGCTGAGATAGCGGGTGTAGCGGTCCACGGCGTCGGCGCCCGCGAGGTCCTCGCCCGCCGCGTCGAAGAACACCAGGGTCGTGTGCCGGCTGCCCGCGCCGAGCCGCCCGCGCCGGGGCAGGCTCAGCCGGTACAGCAGCGGATCGTTGAAGCCCAGCGCGGCGGGACGGGTCGCGTCCGGCAGCCGCAGCCGCTCGTACAGGTCCTGCGCCATCTCCTTGTCGCGCTGCTGCGTGCCCTGGCCCATCGCGGCGACCGAGGCGTCGAAGGCCTGGCCGACCCGCCGGTTCAACTCGTTGACCAGCACGGCGACATAGGTGCTCTTGCCGGACGCCTTCGCGCCCACCAGGGCGATGATGCGGCTGTCCTGCTCGCAGTAGTCGCTGGGCAGATCGCTGTGACAGGCCCGGCACACCCGTACCGTCGTGGTCACGCCGCAGCCCGGACAGACGGCGGGGCCCGCGTGCGCGGCGGAACGCAGCCTGGACATCCCCGAGCGCGGCCGGGTGAAGACCGGGCCGCGCATCCGGGCCGACGGCGGCACGCTCGGGCCCATGAACTCGGCCCACACGTCGTCGCGTTCGGGCCCGCACGGCTGCGAGCCGCGCACGCCGCCCGCGATCATCAGACAGCGGTAGGGCAGCCCGGCCGCCGACGAACGGGCGAAGCAGTAGGGGCAGATGACGGTCGTCATGGATTCAGCGCACCACCAGGGTCGCGGGGGACGGTTCTTCGAGGCGTACGGACGCGGCGTGCGCCCCGAGCAGGAAGCCGCGCAGGGTGAACGGGGCGGGGCAGGGGTCGGAAGCGAGCTCGTGCTCGACCGTGCGCAGCTTCAGCAGTTCGTCACCCGCGATCCTGAGAACGGTCGTGCCGTCGGCGGGCCCGCGCGGGCGGAGGGTACCGCTGCGCGCCACACAGACGAACTCCGGCAGCTGCAGCGGGGTTTCCCCGAACTCGTCTCCGTCGGAAACACGCTCCCCAGGAGCGTCGTCGCCGGCCACGTCTTCGCCGGAAACGTCTTCGTCCGGAGCGGAGAGGGTGACGCGGATCAGGGGTCTGCCGCGCCGCAGTATCCGGCGGGGTGCGGGCACCAGGCGGTACGCGACGGACGCGTCCGGCGGCAGTACGGTCTCGGCGGCGGCCGGCAGCGCCACCACGGACCCCGAGGTGCGCGGCGCGGGCACCGCCCTGACCCGGACGCCGCCCCGGCCGACCGGCAGCCGCAGACCGTGGCGCCGGTACTGGTGCGCGGCGACCGACCGCTCCTCCGTACGCCCGCGGCCCCGTGTCCAGCTGACAGTCAGCAGGCCGGTGCCCTCGGGCCAGTCCAGGACCACCTGCGCCTGACCGTCCGCCTGCCGCCGCGCGACCAGCCCGGTCACGGCGACGGGTGCCTCCACGGTGACGGTCGGCCCGGCCACGGCCCGTTCACCGAGCACGGCGACGGCCGCCACCTCGACATGGGTGCCGGGCGGCGGACACAGTACGCCTCCGTCGTCCGGCAGCCGGGGCCACGGCAGCGGCTCGGGCAACTCGGCGGTCGCCAACTCGGCTCCGTCGCGCGGCACGTCACCGGGCCAGCACACCAGCCGCACCTCCGTACCCTCCGCGCCCTCGGCCCCCGTCCAGGCGAACCGGATGCCCTCGCGCTCGGCCGTCGCCGTGAGCGTCCGTACGGGTTCGGGCCAGTGCTGCACCGTGCGGGTCGCCTCGACGCCGGGGGAGGCGACGGTCCGCCCCGCGGACGTGCGGTAGTGGCAGACGACCCGGAAGCGGTGCAGGCCGGGCGGCAGCCCGGTGGCGGCGAACCGGCCGGTCTCGCACGGGAGCGGTTCGGTGACGCCGGTGACGTTGCCGGGGCCGGTGTGCTCGACCGTCACCTCCGTGGCGCCGGGCGGCGGTCGCCAGGTGCCGTCGATCCGCTCCCGCCCGTCCGTCAGCGCGAGCCCGCTCACCTCGGGGGTGACCGCCAACTCCCGTGCCACCAGGGGTACGCCGGCCACGCGGCCCTCGCGCACCGGCAACGCCACGTAACGCACCACGCTGCCGAGCGGCGCCGCCCGGTCCTCCGCGCTTCCCATGCCGCCCGAACCCGAGGAGACCTGACGCACCTCGCACAGCTCGCGCACCTCGGTGGTGCCGCGCCCGGCCCGCCGCAGCCGCAGGATCCGCCAGGTGACGAGCCCGGGGTCTGCCGGGTCGGGCGGGTCGGCCGCGTCCCAGGTCAATGCCACGGATTCGGGGAGCAGTTCACGGCGCAGCCGTTCGGTGCCGGTGCCGGTGGCGTCATGGGGGCGCGGCCGGTGGATGCGTACAAGGCCGAACAGGGCCCGACGGTCGTCCGCCGCGAGGCGCAGGGCCCGGAGGTACCTCTCGGTCGCGGCCTCGCTGTCGCCCGCCTGCTCGGCGTCACGGGCCGCGTCCAGCGCGGCGTCGGCGTGCCGCAGCCGCCGGGACAGGGCGGCCCTGAGCGCGGTGAGCGACGGGTCGCGCCCGTAGGGCGGCAGCCGCTTCAGGAGCCGGTCCGCGCGGCGCAGCCGGTGTTCGGCCCAGGCGTCGGCCAGCGACTCGGCTGCGGCCCGCTGCGCGCCGTCCAGGGCCGGACGGACGAGGGCGGCGGCGACGAGCCCGGCGGCCTCCTCGGCGTGTACGCCCAACCGCAGTGCCGTGTCGGGGCGTTGGTCGTCCGGACGGTCCTGGAGCAGTCCGATCAGCTGGTAGAGCAGGACTCTGCGCAGGGCCTGCGGGTCGCGCCGGTGCAGTTCGGCGAGTTCGTCCGCGAGGGGGGCCGCCGGGCCCGAACTGCCGCGCAGTCCGGCCAGCAGCGCGCCGTCGACCCGCCGTTGCCCCCGTGTGCCGACCGGCACGAACAGCCCGTCCAGGACACGCAGTCCGGCACCGGATCCCGGGCCGCCGGGGGTGAGGATCTCCCCGATGTGCCGCAGTCCGGCGGCGCGCTGGGCCGCCACCAGCCGGGCGTATCCGGGTACCAGGGGCGCCAACGGCAGCGCGGACAGCGCTCGGGGCAGCCCGAGGTGATGCCCGAACTCGCGACCCGCCACCTGTGATGCTCCCCCGCTCGTGTCTGCGACGGACATCCCATCAGATCCGCGGGGCGGGAGGGAGCGACTTTCGGAATCCGGCGAGGTGAGAGCGTTGCGCGTGCTACACGGGGCGGGACTTTTTTCGCCCCCGCCGCCCCTACCCATTCCCGTCACTACCTCGGGGGCTCCGCCCCCGAACCCC
>NZ_LIPP01000196.1 GCF_001418335.1 Streptomyces aurantiacus
CCTCCCCCCGTCCCGGTCCCCGTTCCCGCCCTCGTGGGTGCCCCCGCGGGCGCCTCCACCCATGACACGCCGCACGGCACCGCCCCCGTCGCGTACGGCAGTTGCAGCACCCCGTCCTTGGTCCACCGGCCGCAGCCGGTCAACCACCCCTCCGGCGGGGCGAGTTGATGGAGGTGGCGCTCCGCGGGGCGCCACACTCCGAGCCAGCTGCCCGAGGCACCGTCGATCCGCAGCGCGACCGCGCAGCTCTCGGGCGTCAGCACCAGACCCGGCTGGATCGCGAACGGCGTGACCGTACAGCCGGCCACCTGGAGATGTTCGGGGAACCTGACGGGCAGCGTGCTGCCCAACACGCCCCAGCCGAGCCGCTCGTGCCCGGGAGAGGGCGCGTCCGAGCGGATCAGGAGCAGCCCGCTGTCGGCGTCCGCGAGCAGCAGTCGGTCGTTGCTGTCCTCGGCGATCTGCAGCAGCGGCGACGTCTCGCCGCCACGTTCCAGGTCGACCACGACGGTCTTGGTGACTGTCCTGGTGACTGTCTTGGTCCCGCCCTGCGCCTCCCGGTCCAGCGCGAGCAGCCGGTCCCCGCCGCCCAGCCACACCCCGCCCGAGCAGCGGCCCGGTACCTCCGCGAGATGCTCGGGCCCGAAGGCGCCGCCCGCCACCAGCCACACGGCGGTCGAATACGGGCCCACGGCGAGGGCGTACGCCCGTGTGCCGCCCGGAGCCGGCGGCAGTAGCCGCAGCCCCGTACCCGGGTCGGGGCATTCCACCGCGCCGAGCGGTACCTCGCCCGTCCCGGGGCCGGTCGGATAGAGCAGGGAGAACGCGTGCCGTCCGTCGGTGAGCCGGTGGATGAGCACTCGCCCGTCCGCCATCGGCAGCACCTCCGTGCCGGGCTCCTCCGGCTGGTTACCCGGCAGGGGCACGGCATACGGTTCGTGGCCGTCCAGCGTCCAGCGCTCCGGGAACCAGGACTCGCCGCTGCGGGCCAGCCGGGCCGCGTAGGACCCGTCGACGGTGATCACGCACCCTGCCCGCGCGGCCCACTCGTTCTCGGACGCCGTCGCGGACTCGATCGCACAGGCCGCCATCGTTCGCTCACCTCCGGCGACGAAATTAGTTTTCGCACGCACAGGCGTGGGACCTGCAAGCAGCGGCTTCACACATAAGAGTGGCCAAGTTCGGATTCGCCTGAGGGAACGGAGGCGGGTGTGCTGGACGGGGTGAAGGGTGCGCACGGTCCTCGCGGACCGGGACGGCCGAGCCGGCGGATTCGACGTCCCGGGCAGGCAGGGAGGGCGTGGTTACTCGACCACAGCTGGCCGAGTAACCCGTGACCAACCCACGACCAACCTGCGACTGACCCGCGGCAGGCTGGGCACGGACCCAAGGCAGGTAGCCTTTTGTTCGTGCCCCGTCTGTCTGAAGCAATCGCCGCGCTCGACGCCCTCTGGCCCCCTGGGAGCGCGGAGGCATGGGACGCGGTCGGGACGGTCTGCGGAGACCCCGACCAGGAGGTCTCCCGTGTCCTGTTCGCCGTCGACCCGGTCCAGGAGATCGTGGACGAGGCGGTGAAGCTGGGCGCGGACCTGCTGGTCACGCACCACCCGCTCTATCTGCGCGGTACGACGACGGTGGCGGCCTCGACCTTCAAGGGCCGGGTCGTGCACACCCTCATCAAGAACGACATCGCGCTGCATGTCGCCCACACGAACGCGGACCGCGCCGACCCCGGGGTGAGCGACGCCCTCGCGGGCGCGCTGGACCTGCGGGTCGTACGTCCCTTGGTGCCGGACCCCGCCGACCCCGAGGGCCGTCGCGGCCTCGGGCGCGTCTGCGAACTGGACCCTCCCGTCACCGTCCGTGAGTTGGCCGAGCGTGCGGCCGAGCGGCTGCCCGCCACCGCGCAGGGCATCCGCGTCGCGGGCGACCCCGAGGCACTGGTGCGGACCGTCGCGGTCAGCGGCGGTTCCGGCGACAGCCTCTTCGCCGACGTACGGGCGGCGGGCGTGGACGCCTTCCTCACCGCGGACCTGCGCCACCATCCGGCGTCGGAGTTCATGGCGAACGGCGCACAGGCCACCCGAGCCACACACACCCAAGCCGCACACACCCAAGCCACACAGGCCACCCTCAATCCTCTCGCGCTGCTCGACGCGGCGCACTGGGCCACCGAGTGGCCCTGGTGCGAGCTGGCCGCAGCCCAGCTCGACGAGATCTCCGACCGTCACGGCTGGGACCTGCGGGTCCACGTCTCGAAGACGGTCACCGACCCGTGGAACTCCCACGCCCCTTCACCTGGAGCCCCCAACTGAACGCCGCGCCCGCCGACCAGATCCGACTTCTCGACGTCCAGTCCCTCGACGCCCGCCTGCAGCAGCTCGCACACCGGCGGAGGTCGCTGCCGGAGCACGACGAGATCGAGTCGCTGACCAAGGACCTCACGCAGCTGCGGGACCTGCTCGTCGCCGCGCAGACCGAGGAGAGCGACTGCTCCCGCGAGCAGACGAAGGCGGAGCAGGACGTCGACCAGGTGCGCCAGCGCGCCTCCCGCGACCAGCAGCGCCTGGACTCGGGTGCCGTGACGTCGCCCAAGGATCTGGAGAACCTCCAGCGCGAGATCGCCTCGCTGGCCAAGCGGCAGGGTGATCTGGAGGACGTCGTCCTGGAGATCATGGAGCGCCGCGAGTCCGCGCAGGAGCGGGTCGCCGAGCTGACCGACCGGGTCTCCTCCGTCCAGTCGAAGATCAACGACACGACGGCCCGCCGGGACGCCGCGTTCGAGTCCTTCGACGGCGAGACCGCGACGCTGACCAAGGAGCGCGAGGTCGTCGCGGGCTCCGTGCCCGCCGATCTCCTCAAGCTCTACGAGAAGCTCCGCGAACAGCAGGGCGGCGTCGGCGCGGCCCGCCTCTACCAGCGCCGCTGCGAGGGCTGTCGCCTGGAGCTCAACATCACCGAGGTGAACGAGGTGAAGGCGGCGGCTCCGGACGCGGTACTCCGCTGCGAGAACTGCCGCCGAATCCTGATCCGCACGTCCGAGTCCGGCCTGTAGGGCCGCAGGGGCCGGGACCCACTCGGCCCCTGCAAGGGGCGCGGGGAACTGCGCGCTCAGCCACCAGTGGGCCCGCACCCGCCGACTACCGACAGCCCCCCTGTGCCACTGCTGACGCCACCGCCGACGACCTACGGGCAGCCCGGAACATGACCAAGCCACCCCCCGACCTGGGCACCCCCACCACCTTCGTACTCCTGCGCCACGGCGAAACCCCCCTGACCCCCCAGAAGCGATTCTCCGGCAGTGGGGGAAGCGACCCAACGCTCTCGGACGCGGGCCGACACCAGGCCGAGCGCGTAGCCACCGCACTCGCCCCACGCGTCCCACGCACCGGACGCTCCGGACTCGCCGGACTCGCCGGACTCGGGACCGTAGAAGCCGTCGTGTCCTCCCCCCTGGCCCGCTGCCGCGAAACCGCACAACCAGTAGCCGCCCGGCTGGGGCTCGACGTACGGATCGAGGACGGCCTTCGCGAGACGGACTTCGGCGCTTGGGAAGGCCTGACCTTCGCCGAGGTCCGTGAACGCCACCCCGACGACCTGAACGCGTGGCTGGGTTCACCCGCCGCGGAACCCACCGGCGGCGGCGAGAGTTTCGAGGCCGTGGCCCAGCGCGTGGCCGAGGCACGCGACAACCTGCTCGCGGCCCACGCGGGCCGCACCGTGCTCCTCGTCTCGCACGTCACACCGATCAAGACCCTCGTACGGCTGGCCCTGGGCGCCCCACCGGAGTCCCTGTTCCGCATGGAACTGTCGGCGGCGTCGCTGTCGGCGGTGGCGTACTACGCAGACGGCAACGCGAGCGTACGGCTCCTCAACGACACGTCGGCGCTGCGCTAGCTCGGCCGGTGTGGTCGGATCGGCCTCCGGTCGAGGGTCGGCTGCCCGCCGGTGGGGGCCGGGCGCGCAGTTCCCCGCGCCCCTTACGGGGCCCCTCTGCGGGGCCCTTACGGGGCGCCCAGGCTCGCGGCCTCCCGGGCCAGCGTCTCCACCCGCGTCCAGTCCCGGGCCGCGATCGCGTCCGGCGGGAGCATCCAACTGCCGCCCACGCAAAGGACGTTGGGCAGGGCGAGGTACTCCGGGGCGACGGCGGGGCCGATGCCACCGGTCGGGCAGAAACGGGCCTGCGGAAGCGGCCCGGCCAGCGACTTGAGATATGCCGTGCCGCCCGCAGCCTGGGCCGGGAAGAACTTCATGTCGCGCACACCCCGCTCCAGCAGCGCCACGACCTCCGACGTCGTCGAAACCCCCGGCAGGAACGGCACCCCCGACGCCTTCATCGCGTCGAGCAGCGCGTCCGTCCAGCCCGGGCTGACGAGAAAGCGCGCCCCGGCGGCCACGGAGTCCGCCACGTGGGCGGGCGAGATGACCGTGCCCGCCCCGACCACCGCGCCCGGTACGTCGTCCGCGATCGCCCGGATCGCGTCGAGCGCCACCGGCGTCCGCAGCGTCACCTCGATCGCGGGCAGCCCGCCCGCGACGAGCGCCCGCGCCAGCGGAACGGCGTCCGAGACGTCCTCCACGACCACCACCGGCACGACAGGCGCGAGTTCGAGCACGGACGAGGACAGCGCTGAGGAGGACGAGGACGAAACCATGCCCTCATCCTGCCCGCGGCACACAACATGCGCAAAGCTCGTTGCGCATGTTGCAATAGCGCGCGCTGCACTAGCTGTCAGTGGATCTCGTCCACCAGCACATCCAGCAGCCACGCCTTGCCCGCGCCCGCCGCAGGCGCCACCGCCTCCACCACGTACCCGAGATCCCGCAGTGCCTCCACCAGCTCCGCGGGCCCCGAGGGCACGGCGCCGGACTCCATCAGGCTCCGCACGATGCGTCCCTTGGTCGCCTTGTTGAAGTGGCTGACCACCTTCCGGGTCGGCGCGTGCAGCACCCGTACGCTCGCCGTGCGCTCCGCGATCTCGCCCTTCGGCCGCCACGCGGCGGCGTACGCCGAGGACCGCAGGTCCAGTACGAGCCCCCGCCCGGCGACCTCGGGCAGCACGGTGGCCATCGGCGCCCGCCAGTGCGAACTCAGCACCCCGAGGCCGGGCAGCTTCACACCCATCGAGCAGCGGTACGAGGGAATCCGGTCCGTCACCCGGACCGCGCCCCACAACCCCGAGAAGACGAGCAGCGACCGCGCCGCCCGCCGCTTCCCCGCGGTGTCGAGCGAGGCCAGGTCCAGGGCGTCGTACAGGACACCGGTGTAGACCTCGCCGGCGGGCCGGGTCCCCGCGGTCCGCAGTTCTGTGTTCTTGGCGATCTCGCCGCGCAGGCCCTCGCTCAGCCCGAGCACCTCGCGCGCCTTGTCCTCGTCGGCGGCGCACAGCTCGACCAGCTCGTCGAGAACCGCCTGCCGCGCCCCGGCGAGCCCCGGCAACGACAGCGACTCCGGCTTCAACGGCGCGCCCCGCCCGGAGGGAGCCTTTCCTTCGGACGGCGGCAACAACACGAGCACGGCGGTTCTCCCTGGGACTTTCGGTACGTACGAGAAGCACGCGCCAGCCTACGGGGTACCGCCGACCCCACCCCGCCCTACGCGCACTGCGAACCGGGCTGCCCGTGAGCCCGGACTGCCGGCTCACGACGCGACGGACATCCCGATCGCCCGCGAACCCTGCGGCTCGTGCGGTACGGACATGATGATCACGGCCAAGGGCCTCGCCGCCATCTCCAGCACTGTCCTGGAAGCCGCCTTGCCGCGTTGGCCGCGTTGGACCCATTGGCCAGTGACTTCAGTGACTGATGACGACCTTGCCGAAGCGTGATCCTTGCTCGAAGTGGGAGAACGCCTCCGGCGCTTCGTCGAACGGGAAAACGCGGTCGATGACGGGCCGCAGGCGGTTCTGACTGATGACCTTGTTCATCTGCTCGAAGTCGTTCCGGCTGCCGACACTGATCGACCTGAGAGTCGCGGCGCGACGGAAGAACCGTGTCACGTCCATGCCGTTGCCCGGCGCGAGATTGCCGACGAGGGCGATCTGACCGCCGTAGGCGACGGCGTCGATGGACTGGGAGAGGGTTCCGGCGCCGCCGATCTCGACGACGCGGTCGACACCGCCGCCGCCCGTCAGTGTCCGTACTTGTTCACCCCACTGTGGCGTGCTGACGTAGTTGACGACATCGGATGCGCCGAGCGCGCTGAGACGTCGGGCCTTCGCGTCGCTGGAGGTCGTGGCCAGGACGCGTGCGCCGGCCAGGCGGGCGAACTGCAACGCGAAGACCGACACACCCCCTGAGCCCTGGACCAGCAGCGCGTCACCCGGACCGACTCCACGCACGGCCGACCACGCTGTGAGTGCGGCGCACGGAAGCGTGGCCGCCTCCTCGAAGGACAGCTGGTCCGGCACGGCGACCAGGCTCTGTTCGTCGAGGGCGATGTGCTCGGTGAGCCAGCCGTCGCGGTGCGTGCCGTGCAACTCCCCCCACTGAGGAAACGGGCCGTACAGCCAGGTCGGCTGGAACGTGCTCACCACGCGGTCCCCGACCTGCCACCGTGTGACACCGTCCCCGAGGGCCTCCACGACGCCCGCGCCGTCGGAGAGCGGGATGCGCCCAGGCGGTACCTCGACGGAATACGTGCCGGCGGCGATGAGCAGATCGCGCGCGTTGAGAGAGCTGGCCTTCACCCGTACGAGCACTTCGCCCGCCGCCGGGCTCGGCACCGGACGCTTCCCTGAGGGGCTCAGGCCACCGGCCGCTCGCACCTGAAATGTTATCATTTCCCACCCTTGGTTAGCAGATCACCTAGATCACCTAGATCGCCTGGATCATCTCCACGGTAGGACAGGGCGCCTGGACGCAAAGTATCTTGGCGTCCACTCTTTGGTGCAGATCGTCCAGGAAGGTGGAGATGGATCCGACCGACGACCTCCTCGCCACGATGAAGATCGAGGACGCCCGGTACGTACGGCTGGACGCCCATGCGCCGTGGGGCATCGTGTTCCCACCCCGGCACCTCGCCCGGCTGGTGCTGATCTCCAGCGGTTCATGCCTGCTCGTCGCGGACACTCTCGCCGGGCCGCAACGTCTGGAGGCGAACGACTGCTTCCTGGTCCGAGCAGGTGTGGGATTCACGCTTCAGGACGACACGGGCAGCGAACTCGTGGACTGCGACGGACTGATCTCCCAAACCCCGGCCACCTCGGTACGGGTCGGAGGTGACGGTGAGCTGACCCGGATCGTCTCCAGCCGGTTCGCTTTCGACGCCGTCGCGGCCGAACCGCTGTTCGCACTCCTGCCGCCGTTGTTCCGGCTGAACCTGGACAACGCGTCCAGCCACCTCCTGCGCGCCACGTTCGACCTCATCGCGCAGGAGAGCGCGGCGGGCGGACTCGGCGGCGGCTTCGTCATGAGTCGCTTGTCCGACGTGCTCTTCGTCCAGGCGCTGCGGACCTGTTGCGCCAATGTCGGGAGCGGCACCGTCGGCTGGATCGCCGCGTTGCGCGACCCGCGCCTGGCGGCTGCCATGCAGGAGCTGCACGCGGACCTGGCCCATCCGTGGACGGTCGACGAACTCGCCCGCAGCGCGGGGATGTCACGCTCGGCGTTTGCCGCCCTGTTCAAGGAGAAGACAGGGGACACCCCGCTGGGCTACGTCACATCATGGCGCATGTACCGGACGAAGGTCCTGCTCCGGGAGACGCCGCTGAGTGTCCAGGAGATCGCTGCCAGGGTCGGCTACGACACCGGTACGGCATTGAGCCGTGCCTTCTCGAACAGGGAGGGCATCGCTCCCGGAACCTGGCGGAAGCTGACGGACCAGGCACGCCATCGGGTTCCCACGGCCGGCCCACCACCCGACTAGAAGGCAGGCGTCCCCCCTCGCAGCTCGACCCGATTCTCAAGCAAGGTCGCGTGGCTGGTCGGCTACCATGGTCAGCACGGCAGACGAGCCGGGCGGACGGCCGCGTGAAGTCCCCTTCGGGGTGCTTTCCGAGGAACGTCCGGACTCCACAGGGCAGGGTGGTGGCTAACGGCCACCCGGGGTGACCCGCGGGACAGTGCCACAGAAAACAGACCGCCGGGGACCTCGGTCCTCGGTAAGGGTGAAACGGTGGTGTAAGAGACCACCAGCGCCTGAGGTGACTCAGGCGGCTAGGTAAACCCCACCCGGAGCAAGGTCAAAAGGAGCCGCCGTAAAGGGCGTGCTCTGCGCGGACGTTCGAGGGCTGCCCGCCCGAGTCCGCGGGTAGACCGCACGAGGCCGGCAGCAATGCCGGCCCTAGATGGATGGCCGTCTCCCCGGCCGCCGCGAGGCGACCGGGCGACAAAATCCGGCGTACAGCCCGACTCGTCTGCCATCAAGGCCCCCTGACCAGTGAACATGCTGGTCAGGGGCCCTTTTTCCGTAAGTCGAAGGGCTTCATCAGACCCCGGTCCGTACCGGTTCAAACCGGTACACGCGGCCGTGAACGTAGCCACCAAGGTAGCCACGAAGGTAGCCACCCACGCGGCCACTCTGGGCACCCGTCCTGATTACTGGGCTGCGGTGATTCTCCGCGCACTACAGCCCGGGTTGCCTAACGCAAGACACCCTCCACCAGCGGAAGGCTGGTGGAGGGTGTCGTGCGTGGTGAAGTACTCCGCCCACGTGGCGCGTAGCTCCTGACGCTCCTCGTCGGCGCGCGTCCAGTCGCGGTGTCGCATTGTGCGGGACTTGAGATACAAGGCGTTGGGGTCGTCGTCGGCGAGTGCGTCGGCTGCCTGGACATCGGCGGCGAATGTCTCATCGGTGGCAGACGCTGACGCCGTGGCGTACATAAGGCGCTGGAACAGGTTGTCGCTGTCGGCGAAGTCCACGGGGCGGGTGGAGTCGTCCACGGTGGCACCGGCGCCACGGACGAGACGGGCGACCGTGGAGAGGAGGCCGCGGGTGACCAAGTTGACGCGGCAGTAGTCGTCATCGGCCCAGATGCCGACGCGGTACTGCCTGAGGCTGGTGAGCTTGGGAGCGGGGAGATGAAGTTTCCAGGCGGTGCCGTCGGACGGGGCCGGGACGGCGAGTACGTCCAGGAGGACGTCAAGATCTTCGGCGGTACGGGCGATCGGGCCGAGTGTGAGCATGTCGGAGCTGGTGGCCCATCCCGGAGGGCGCGGTATGTGGCCGCGGGTCGGCACGATGGGGCTGGCGCCGCGGGAGGTGCGTAGAGCGTAGACGCCGCAGTAAGCGGCAGGGAGGCGCAGGGACCCCGCCAGGTCGGAGCCGACTTCCAGGGCGGTGAGACCGGTGGCGACGGCCGCGGCCGGACCGCCGGAAGAGCCGCCGGCGGTCTTGGTCTCGTCGAAGGGGTTCTTCGTCTTCCCGAAAATAGGGTTTGACGTCTGAATGTCTTGGCACAGGGTCGCGACGTTGGTCTTGCCTATGATGATGGCGCCGGCCGAGCGCAGCAGAGCAACGACATCGGCATCCTGGTCGGGGATGTGGTTGGTCAGGTCGGTGGACCCGCACGTGGTGCGCATCCTCTTGGTCTCAAGGGCGTCCTTGACTGTGATGGGCAGGCCGTGAAGGGGGCCGAGGGTTTTACCGGTCGCGGCGAGGTGTCGGTCTGCCTTGTCGGCGGCGGTGTGGGCGCCTTCGATGTCGAGGGTCACCACGGCATTGATGCTCGGGTTGACCTTCGCATGGTGCTCGAGAACGCGGTCGAGCAGCCCTCGGGCGGTGATCTCGCCGCGGCGCAGGGCGCCGAGTTGGGTACGCGCGGAAGCAAGGTACGGGGCGGTGATGCTCATCATGTCCTTTGGCTCGGTCTCCTCGGCGGCGTAGGCCAGCCTCGATAGAGGGACCGCTGCGACGGTCGTCGTTACGGCGGTGATCAGAGTGCGGCGGTTCACGTACGTGCTCCTGAGGCGCTTTGTGTTCTCGCTTCGGCAGCGGGCGGCGGCGGGGTGAAGTAGGCGGCGACACGCACGAGGTGGCTAACGTCTTTGGTGGTGGTCGGGGTATTCAGTGTGGCGTCAGCGTAGGGAGCCGGTTCAGCTACCGTTTCATGCTCTTTCTGGATGAGTGCTGCGCGGATCTGGTCTGCGGTGACCGCCGCGGCGAACCGTGACCGAGATCGCCACCAAGCGCGGCGGCGGCGCTCAGCTTCTCTACGGGCCACGGGATTGAGGTAGGGGCGCAGTTCGATCTGACCGTCCCGGATCTCGACAGCGCGCCGGTACAGATCGAAGCTCACGGAACGTCTGTTGCGCCAGGCGTCGGTCTGGTCGACGGGTTTCTCGAGGACGATGCTCGGCTCGGCGGCGGCCATGGCCTGCCACAGGGCCTCCAGGTGCCGGTACTGACGGTGCTCTCGGATGAACACGTTGGCGGCTGTTGCGCGGGCGGCGACGAGGGGCAGGAAATATCCGATCTGCGTCAAGGTTGCGCCGACGTCGCCGCAGATCCAGGCATACGGCTCAAGTGCCTCGACGCTGACGCCGAATTCGGCGCCGAAGATGGCGCTGAGCCGGATGCTGCTGTAGCCCAGGGTGATCACGGCACCGACGGAGACCAGGCGAAGGCCACGGCCGATCCAGGGGTCACCTACCTCGCGCGCGTACTTCCAGCACACCCGAGCGAGATATGTCTCCGCGACGGTGTACGTGCACATGTAGAGCAGTAAGTACGCCTGCAATGCACGGTCATGGGCGTAGTACAGCGTGAAGTCGACTGGTCGCTGTGTGACTGGAGTGAACCAGACCGCCATGCAGGTAATGACGGAGAACGCCATGGCAAGCAGGAGTCGGGCTCGGCGGGTTGCGTCGGCTGGCTGCTTCGTCCAGTAGGTCAGGACGACGACCTGCAGGCCGAGGACCAGCATCACGCAACCCTGGGCTAAAGGCACCGCGACGTTTGCGACTCCGAGAACGCTGTCGATGCGTATCCATACCGGCGTCAGGGATATCGCGTAACTCAGCGCGGAGAAGAAGAAGGTGAAGGTGAGAGCTTTGAGGGCCGGGTCTCGTTGCCCCTTCCGCAGGTCGCGCAGAAGGAACAGGAACCCTGTGCCGGCGATGATCAGGGACAGGGGGTGAAGGATGTCTTTCACGGGACTCTCAGGGTCAGCCGCGCCGCAGCAGCGTGCGCGTGATGCGGTCCGCCTCTTCGCTCCGGGTCGGAGGACGGTAGGAGTTGGCGTGCGCCTGCAGGAAAGAGCCGACCATCTCGGCTTCCTGCTCGTCGTGCTCGGCATAGCCTGTACGGCCCAGGAACGCCGCGATCAAGGCAGGGTCGAGGAGGCTGAGGAGGCCGCCGCCGTCAGGGGCTGGCAACGTTGTCGAGCCGCGGTGACCCTTGAGTATGTGGGCGAACTCGTGGGCGATGATGTGGTCCTGATGCGCCGGGCTGGTCTCCGGGTCGTAGAAGACATAGCTCATGCTCCTGGTGGTGATCCACATCCCGCACGGTACTGTCTCGCCGACATCGACTGACCGGAGCTGTATCGGTTGGCCTATGCGTCTCTCGACGAACGGCCGCAGCTCTCGCACGCTCGTGATGGGAGGCAGCCCCAGAGATGTCACGAAGTCACTGCACCCGACGCGTACCGCGTCGGTGGTACCGGAGTTACGCCGACGGCGCCACATGAAACGATCCTCCGAAGATCGGGCGGCACAAGCCACGGACGGGGTCAGTACTGATCCTGGTCGGACTCGGCCGGCAACCCTTCAAGGCGGCGGACCTGATCGAGCATCGCGGCGGCGGCGTTGAGACCCTGCTCGGATAGACCGACGGCGCGCATGGCGATACTCGTGACGCCCGCTTCCTCGAAACGTTTCAAAGTATCCAAAGTGACCCCCGCCTCGTTTAGGCGTGCAAGAGCCTCGAGCTGGGCCAGGACGGTCTCGGCCCTGACACCGGATTCGAGCAGGCGTGTCAGCGATCCAAGATGGGAGTGCAACTGCTCGTCGGTGAAACGCTTGTCACCCTTGAGGGCATTGAGCATCTTAAGCAGTTTGTTCACAACGCCAACGGTGTCGTCCTCGAAGAAGTACTTCACCGGCACGCCAAAAAGCCTGGCGAAGCCCTCAATGTGGTTCTTGGTCGGGTTATCCCTACGGCCAGTCCTGAGCTGCCACACGTACGTATCGGAGGCCGTCGGCAAGCCGGCCTCCCGCAGCATCTCGGAGACCCGGACGTCACCCAACGGGCCCCGGGGGTCGTTCCTACAGAGGTAGTCCAGACGCTCGGCAAAGGTGCCCTGGACTGTAGCCATCACGCCGTCAGGTGCCTCGGCGTTCTGTGACGCATCTGGCTCGGCCACAGTGCCGCCTCTCTCGATACGGTCATCAACATCAGTTGACTATGCCACAAGCATGCGTGATTGTTGCACAGGTCGATACCAACTGAGATTGGTACGGCATGGGTGAGGCGTGGCCGCGCTCGAACCATGCGAGCGCTTCGGCACCTCGGTTCACCATGCCGCCACGACGGAGGTACCGATCCCACATCGACAAGCGCCTCTAGACGGGACGGACAACTTGTGACGATCTCCGACGCCGCATCTCCGCTTTCCACCTTCGGCCTGCAAACCACCACCGCCAGACAAGGCACTGCCGTACTCCCTGGGATCCCTGGCGTAGAGAACTCGATCGAGTTCCGCCTCGGCCCGGGGTACGCCCCGGCCCAGAGCATCCGCCGCGCCCGCGGCTTCGCCATCATGATGTTGCCGACGCTGCTCGCAGGCGCGCCAAATGCCAACGTTGTCGAGGAGGTGGTGCTCACTGTGCTGACCGAACTCGTCGACGTCACCGCCCGGCACCGCGCCAGCATCGACCTGAGTGGCCGGATTTCGCACGACGGGGATCACGTCCTGATCACCATCGGAGAGATGGATCAACCGCTACCTGACCCGGAGGAGGAGCCGGGCCTGTTCCTCGTGCGCCGCCTCACCGACGAGATCGGGCAGTACCGCGGTGACGAAGCCGGGCATGTGACCTGGGTATCCGTGCCGGTCCGGTCGAAGGAGTAGAGGCGCAAGTAGCCCCGCACTTCTGCCTACTTGCCGTTTTGCCTCACAAGTGTCCGAGCGGTAATGGGGCACGTTGGCCCTGTGGCGCATCGCCTGACAGGACCTTGTGGCGGTTGAACCGGGGCGGACGTCCTGACGCCGGCCGCTGCTCTGTACTCAACTAGGATCTGACAACTGCCAGTCTGCAGCCGGGATGAGTCCATCCGGCAGAGGAGAGCCTGCTGAATTGACCAGGCCAGGCGGAGCAGCCCCGTTCGCACCAATGAAGTGGACCATTCCGCCGGAGAACTTTGCACCCCAGAATCGGATCATCCCGCCGGAGAATTCAGCCCCGCTGAAGTCGACCGTGCCGCCGGAGAATTCCACTCGGTCGAAGTCGACCAGGCCGCCGGAGAATTCCGTCCCGCGGAAGTCGACGGTGCAGCCGGAAAACGTCACCCCGCTGAAGTCGACGGTGCCGCCGGAGAACGTCGCCCCACTAAATTCGACCGTACCGTCGGAGAAAATCGCCCTGCGGAAGTCGACGGTGCTGCCGGAAAACGTCACCCCGCTGAAGTCGATGGTGCCGCCAATGAACCTCGCCATGCTGAAGTCGACCAAGCCGCCGGAGAACGTTGCCCGGCCGAAGTCGGTCGTGCCGCCGACGAACGTCGCCACGCGGAAGTTGATCGTGCCGTCGAAGAATTCCGCTTCGCTGAAGTGTACGGTGCCGTCGGAGAATGTTGCCCCGCCGAAGTCGATCGCGCTGCCGCTGAACACTGCCCTGCGGAAGTCGACGGTGCCGCCGGAGAACGTTGTCCCGCGGAAGTCGATCGCGCTGCCGGAGAATTCTACCCCGCGGAAGTCGACTGTGCTGCCGGAGAACGTCGCCCTGCTGAAGTCGATGGTACCGCCGGAGAATGTTGCCCCGTTGAAGTCGACCCTGCTGCCGGAGAACGTCGCCAGGCGGAAGTGGACGGTGCCGCCGGAGAATGTTACCCCGCTGAATTTGACCGTGCCGCCGGAGAATGTTACCCCGCTATATTTGACCGTGCCGCCGGAGAACGTTGCCCCGCTGAAGTCGACCGTACTGCTGGAGAACGTTGCCCCGCTGAAGTCGGTCGCGCTGCCGGAGAACTCCGCGCTGCTGAAGTCGACGGTGCCGCCGGAGAACTCGGCGCTGCTGAAGTCGACCCTGCCACCGGAGAACACAGCCCTGCGGAAGCTGACTATGCCGTCGGAGAACACCGCTCCGCCGAGGTCTGCCCCGTCGAAGGTGACACCTGTGAAGTCGAAGTTGTGACCTTGCCAAGCGTGGTGATGTCGGAGGGGCAGACGGAGGTGATCGCGGATGAGCCGGATGACGGTGTGCCGGACTTCCCTCAGTGCGAGATACGTGTGCAGGGCTGCGGCGTCGTCCGCCGGCAGCTCGGCACCGGCGGTGTAGGGCAGTCGGAGATAGGCGCACAGGACATCGATGCACGTCTGACGCAGCTCGCGGGTGGGGGCGTCGTCGGCAAGCCCGGCCAAGGCGTGCACACCGCCCAGGCGTACGGCGGCGGATGCGTCGCCGAGCTGGGATACGGCGGTGGTGAAGCGTTCGGTGTGCAGGCGGGTGGCGTCGCGCAGGGCACCGTCCTCGTCGACGCGCTGGCGGCGGTAGGCCACGACCAAGGCGACCAGTGCGCCCGCACCGGCCACGACACCGAAGGCGAGCTTGACCAGTTCGAACAGAGTCTTGGAGTCGATGCGGTGCTCGGGCTTCAACTCGCGTGCGTCAAGTAGGTCCCATCCGGCATAGAACACGGCAACGGCAACCAGGACCGCAGTAGTGAAGGCCAGGACCAAGACGAAACCGACGGGCCACAAGTGCAGGCCGCGCCGTTCAGCCTGGCGCCGGGGGAGGCGAGGTCTCATGCCCGACAAGACTGATCAGGGTGCGTGACCGGTTGCATCGCGCCTCGATGAAGGTCGCACTCATCCGCGAACCATCCACAGGAAACCCGGGTGCAAACGACACCGAGGTCTTGGGGCCCTAGAGATCACTTCGATGCCGGAAATTAACTTGTGTGTTTCTGAGTTTGACGGTGCAGGTCAGCACCTTGCCTGCATGTTATTTTCCGGCAGGCCCTTAGGCAGAGCTGCGCCCCCGCGCTTTGAGTGCGAGTATAGCGGCTGGCACGGTGACGATGACACTTAGGATGATCCCAAGCTCGCTGGCGAATTTGACGATGCCGTTCCATATGCCCCCTATCCATTCGAACCCCTCCCCGCCCGAATCCTCCGGAACTGCTACAACTCGAACCGTGCGACGAAATGGCGACTGCTCCACCAAGACTGAATCCGAGTCGCGAAAATATGCAGTGACTCGCAAGGAAAGTTTCAGTCTCCCTTCCTTCTGTGGAGAGACTTCCCAACGCCATGTCGCTTGGTCGGTGCGCTTGAGGACAGGTTGCCTTTCTGTTGAAAGTGCCTTGCAGGAACTATTTTCTCCACTGCACTGCAGCTTAACTCCGATGTCGCCGCCTGCGGGAACGCTGGCACCTTTACTACCGTCCGCATTCAACCGCCAGTCGCCTGAAACCGTCACCACAAACTTATACGTTGTGCCAGATTTCAGCTCGGCGTCCGTGAGGCCGCTATGCGTCAAGCTCCCTTCGAAAAGGCTCTTGCGTGCCGAATCGATCGCCTCGACGTACTCCTCCTGCGGGTCCGGATCTGCCTCTCCAGTGGGTTTGGATTGCGTAGGCTCAGGCCGCGGAGATTCTGTACCGGTTGGCATTGACTGCGGGTCCTCACCCGGCTTTACGTCCATCCACAGAAACCAGGCCCCTGAAGCAACCAGTCCGCAGATGAGAATCGCAGAGGCGAGCAAGCTGGCGGGAGTGTCTTTGAGTAAATCGATCATCCTTTGCGGAAGACGCCGCAGTTTGTGGTCCGAACCGGGGACAGGCAGTCGCTCAGCCTGACGCCGACGATTGCCGGTCGGCCCCTTCGCCGGTCGACTCACCTGACGCCGCGCGCGAGGCGCTGGCTTGTCCCGCTCATCCGGCTCCCAGGATCGCGTCTCTGGATTCCAGCGCAATACATCCCCCAGGAGTTCTCTCAAACCCACCAGCGCTCACATCACGCCAGCAGGACCAACGACCCAGCAGATCCTGCCAGTTACCGGCCGGCGCGGAAGCTCATTCGTGAATCGTATGGAACAAGTCCACGTGCAGCACTCTCTGCGCCGCCCCGTGAGAGACAACGGACGGCCATCCTCGGATGGACTGTACTGCAACCCGCTTGATCAAAGCCCGACCCAATCTGATGCCGTAGGTGAGCCGGTGCCTCTGGGACCTAGAGGGCGAGCACTTCGGCGAAGAACTCCATGAGCATCTTGTCTGGCTCCTGGCGCTCTTGGAACTCGTAGCCACCGAAGCGGTAGACCTCGTAGCCCTGGAGGCGCAGACGCCGGTCCTCCTTGGTCATCTTCGCGTACTCCCTCGGGGCCGGCAGGCCGTCATCGCTGGAGTAGTGCTGAATGCCGTCGATCTCCAGGATGATCCTGCGGCCGCCCGAGGTGAACAGCATGAAGTCCCGCACTTGCAAGGGGATTATCCGTCCGCCTTGGTCGTCACGGACCCGCTGAGCGATCGGGTCGTAGTGCAGGTAGACCTGCGGCAGGATCGCCGGTGTTGCATCGAAGCCGCGGGCGTGGGCGAACTCCCAATAGACGCGAAGGAGGTGCTTCTCCAGCGGACTCTTGGGGGAGCAGGAGTCCGCAAGTTTGGTCTTGAGGCGTTGGAGGCGGACAGCGGGCGCGAGGGAGTAATTGCCGTCCCGGTGCTTCCACCAGTCGAGAAGATCCGTCATGGTCAAACCTGCGGCTGGAATGGGTCGGTCGTACTTCAGGCAGTCCGCATTGTTGGTGATCTCGTAGATCCCCTGATCGAAGTTGATCCAGACGATTTCAGGCTTATCCTTCGCAGCAAATATTATGTTGCGTAGATCACCATTGACGCCCCGGAAACCGGCCCGAGAGGCGTCGCGTTCAAGATCTGCTAGTTTTCCCAGAATCGGGCCACAAATTTCCGTGATACTGCCCTGCGTATTCACATGTTCCCAGTATTCGCGCCGCGTCCGGAACGGGACGCGGCGGATGATGTTGAGCCGGGCCAGGACCGCGTCAGCGCAGCGGAGGACGTCGGCCACTTCGTGGTCGGTCAGCCCGATGCCTTGGTTGTTACCCGGCAGCTCGGTTTCCAGGAGGCACAGCAGGTGATAGGCGACGTCCTCCTCTCGGAAGCCAACCACGGGTCCATGCCTGAGCTGATCCACTAAGTGCCTGTTGAGCCTGCTCTCGCCCTGCTCTCCGTCCAGGAATGCAGGGCTGTTCATGAGGAGATCCTCCAGGGTCACGGTGATCCTTTCGGTGCGGTATGCCGGGGTGGTCCATCGAGAGTACGAGCAGGGACCGACATCACCACGGTCGTACGCCGAAACGTCCAACTCCTGCGCTCAAGAGGGTTCTGGATCCGGATGCTCCGGTTCGACAGACTGGACAGTCGACCAGATATGCCGCGCCCACCTCTATAGATCGACCATGCTGCCCCCAGGACTCGCCCAAGCCCCACAAGTCGGCGCCCGCATAGCAGAATGTGAAGAGGCCAGAGATGTTGGGGGGGGGGAGGGGAACCCCGGATTGGAAGCCCTCAGGCCGGATAGTGAACTGACCGGCGCAAACCGGAGTGGCCGGACAGGATTCCTGACTCAGAAAGACTAGATGGGAGACGTTCCCGAAGGCTTTGCACGAGACCGCGATGCCATGGACATGACCTAATGCGGCATATGTGCCGTGTCGGCGGGATCACACCCCAGAGTACGCTTTCTGTTGTTTCCTAACAGTGAATCAACTGCCAGTCTGTTCACGAGGCTTCATACTTCGCTCTCGTGTCGTCTCGCGGCTGTCTACGAGGGCAAGAAGGTCACCACCCTCGCCGGGTGGAGCGTCGGGCACCTGGGGCCGGCCTACTCCCTCGCGGTAAATCCGGAGAAGACGGCGCAGATCAACACCATCGTGCTGTACGACCCGGGCTCCTACGCGAACTTCTTCGAACGCAGGCCGTGGGAAGACGCGCCCTGCGACCTCAAGTACGACCAGTCGCAGCTGTACGCCGATTGGCTCGGCAAGAACAAAGACAACCGGCTGATCATCCTCGCCGGAGAAGACACCAAGGACCGCAACATTTGGGGCGAGGGCGGCACCCACGAGGGGATCCAGCAGGCGCTGTTCCCGAAGATCCGCACGAGCGACCAACTCTCCAGCCAGGTGCCGGTGTGCAACTACGACGATATGAAGCACCGGGACGTCCTGGCGAACTGCATGAGCGTCATGACCGCCGGGCCTCAACCAGCCTGCCCCACCACCCCCGTCCAGCCTGACACGGTCTGGCACCCCTGATCCATCCTGCTCAAAGCAGTCTCGGCCATGAGGTCGCATTGCATGCCGACGCCCCCGCTCCGGGGAGAACCCGGAGCGGGGGCGTCGGCA
>NZ_LIPP01000197.1 GCF_001418335.1 Streptomyces aurantiacus
CCCCCAGCCCCGCCCCCGGTTCCGCCGCTTCCACCGCTTCCACCGCACGAACCCAACTCACCTCCGCCGACCTGGCCGTGGCGCACACGCTGCTCAACTGCCTGTTGCGCGAGGTGTCGGCGCCCGAGCAGCAGACCGCGGTCACCGACGGCCGGCTGTTGCTGCGGCTGCCCCGCCGCGGCGTGCTGCTGCGTGTCGCGCTGCGCCGTACGTCGATGCTCGGCGCGCACCGCTTCACCGGCCCGGTGAGTGAGCAGACGGCGGACGGTGGTTGGAGTGAGGTCGGCCGGCGGCGGCTCGCGGAGCTCACGCAGGACGAGCTGTACCTGCGTACCGGCGTACGCAACGAGGAGTTCCTGGAGCAGATCGACTCCAGCCATCGGACCATCGCCGCGGCCCTTTCCGTACGGACGGGGACCGCTCCGGCCTCCGGGTCGGTACGGACCGGAGCCGCCCCCGCCTCCGTCCCCGTACCCGCGGGGGCCGGCCCGGCGTCGGCGGACGCGCCCGTCGCCGCCTACCTCGCCTCCGAGCAGGCGTTGCTGTTCGGGCACCGTTTCCACCCCACTCCCAAGGCGCGCACCGGGGACACGGACTCCTGGCTCGCCTACGCGCCGGAGGCGGCCGCGGTCTTCTCGCTGCGCCACCTCGCCGTACGCGAGCACCTGATCGCGGAGGAATCCGCGGAGCCGGGCGCGCTCGGCGTGCTCGATGGCCTCGACCCGCTCGATCCGCCGGGCAGGCAGGACCCTCGGAAGCCGCGGAACCGGCTGGACGGCGCGGCCGTCCCCGAGGGCTACCGGCTGCTGCCCGCGCATCCCTGGCAGTACGCGATGCTGCGCGAGCACCCGACACTGCGCGCGGCTCTGCGACGCGGGGACGTCCTCGACCTCGGCCCGGGCGGCAGGCCCTTCGCCGCCACCGCGTCCGTACGGACGCTCTACGACGGCGAGTCGTTCCTCAAGTTCAGCCTGAACATCCGGATCACCAACTGCCTGCGCAAGAACGCGAGTTACGAGCTGTCAGGCGCCGTCGCCCTCACCCGTGTGCTGGGCCCGGTGCTCGCCGACCTGGCCGACCGGTTCCCCGGCAGCGCGGTGCTCCGCGAGCCCGCGTACCGCAGTCTCGCCCTGCCCGGCCCCGACGGAACCCCGGATCGCGACCTGCTCGAAGGCTTCGGCGTCATCGTCCGCGAGGGCCTGGCCAGGCGTCTGCTGCCCGGCACCACCCCGCTGCTCGCGGCGGCGGTGGCGGACGAGTACCCCACCAGTCCCGCGCACATCTCCCGTCTCCTCGACGGAGCCGGCCCGCGGGCCGCGCTCGACTGGTGGGCGGCCTATCTCAGGCTGCTCGTGCCGCCCGTCCTCGCCGCCTACTTCGACCACGGTCTGGTGCTGGAACCCCATCTGCAGAACGTGCTGATCTGCGTCGACGGCGACGGCATGCCCGCCCAGGTCCTCTTCCGGGACCTGGAGGGCACCAAACTCGTACCCGAGCACCACGCCGAGACCCTCGCCTCGCTGCCGCCCGACGTCGCGGGCCCGCTGACGTACGACGCACAACGCGGCTGGGACCGGGTCGTCTACTGCCTGCTCGTGAACCACGTCGCCGAGCTGCTCGCCGCCCTCGCCGATCTGCACCCGCACACCGAGGCCGCGCTGTGGGCGGAGGTCCGCGGCACCCTCCGGACGTACGCCGACCGGTACGGCTGCCCGCCGCCGCTGGCCGCGCTGCTCGCGGGCGTGCCCCTGCCCGCCAAGGCGAACCTCCTCACCCGCTGGGAGCGAAAGGCCGACCGCGAGGCCGGATACGTCCGTCTGCCCTCACCACTCGGCGAGGGCATCATGCGCCGCCGCACAACCGGGAGCCCCCGATGACCAGCCCCACCGACGCCGTACGGGACCGCGTACTCACCCTGGCCTCCGATGAACTCCCCGCTTACGTCTACGACGTGATGGCCCTCCGGGCACACGCGGCGGCCGTGCGGGACGCGCTGCCGGAGCGCGTCGAGCTCTACTACGCGGCGAAGGCCAACCCGGAGCCGGCGATCCTGGCCGCGCTCGACCCGTACGTGGACGGCTACGAGGTCGCGTCGGGCGGCGAACTCGCCCATGTCGCCGAGGCGGTGCCCGGCCGGCCGCTGGCCTTCGGCGGGCCCGGCAAGACTCCCGCCGAGATCGTGTCCGCGCTGGAGCTGGGCGTGGCGCGCTTCCATGTGGAGAGCGAGTACGAGCTGCACATGCTGGCCGAGTTGGCGCGACAGGTCGGTCCGGAGGGGGGCCGGGTCGCCGTGCTGCCGCGCTTCAACCTGCCCGTCGCCGCGGGCTCCTTGGCGGCGAGCTCCCTCACCATGGGCGGGCGTCCCACTCCCTTCGGCCTCGACCCGTCCCAGGCGGACACGGTCGTGGGTCTGCTCACCGACGGCACCTATCCACACCTCGAACTCCGGGGTGTTCACGCCCACTTGGCGAGCGGACTTCGGGCTCCGGAACAGCTCGCGGTCGCCGAGTCCATCGTGGGGTGGGCCGTGCGACTGGCCGAGCGGCACGGGGTGCGGCTCGCCGAGGTGAACGTCGGTGGGGGCATGACGGTCGACTACGCGGCTCCCGAGGAGCGTTTCGACTGGGTCGCTTACGGGGACGGGCTCGCCCGACTCTGCGCCCTGCACCCGGATCTGACGCTGCGTATCGAGCCGGGCCGCGCGCTGACGGCGTACTGCGGCTGGTATGCGACCGAGGTCCTGGATGTGAAGCTCAGCCACGGCGAGGAGTTCGCCGTGGTGCGCGGCGGCACGCACCACCTGCGCACCCCGGCGACCAAGGGGCACGACCAGCCCCGCGCCCTGCTCCCGGTGGAGGACTGGCCGCATCCGTGGCCCCGGCCGGTGGCGCGAGGTGAACGGGTCACGCTCACCGGCCAGTTGTGCACTCCGAAGGACGTCCTGGCCCGGCACGTCCTCGCGCCGGGGCTACGGGCGGGTGACCGGGTGGCGTTCGCGCTCGCGGGTGCCTACGCGTGGAACATCTCCCACCACGACTTCCTCATGCACCCACGGCCCGGCTTCCACTTCCTGGACCATCCGGACCATCCGGACCATCCGGACCACCCGAAGCACCTGGACGGCAGGGTCAGCCCTGCTGGAACAGCTCCGCGGGCAGCGGCTTCAGCAGCGCGTACAGGTCGTCGGTGATGGGGCGGTCCCAGGCGGCGATCGTCACCAGGACCTTGTCACTGCGGTCGAACTGCACACAGGAGATGCGCGTCTCGGAGAGCTTGAGGCGGCGCACGATGAGGAGGTTGTCGCCCTGCATCACCGGCATGTCCTCGGCGCCGGCGACGGTGACCTCTTCGTCGTTCTCCAGCGCCAGCAGCAGCTGGGCCACCTCGAACGGGACCTCTCCCTCGGGGACGTCCCGGGCCGGGGAGCCCTCCGGCAGATTGCCGATGATCATCGCGGGGCCGCGGCCGCCGAACAGGTCGTAGCGCAGGAACACACCCTGACAGCTGCCATCGGGTGCGGGCAGCAGGCCCGCGCCGAGGTTGCCCGGCCAGTCGCCCGGATCCATGGCCAGAACGTCGAAGTCTGGCCCGGCGGGAGTGGCGCTGCGGCGGCGGAGGAAGGACATGCCGCAATGGTACGTGCACCGGGGGGCGAACCGGCGCGGGGCCGACGGCTGCCGGCCTCCCTGCTCACACCGCTCACGCGCCTCCCGCACGCCGCCCACGCGTCGCCCAGGCCGCTTGCGCTGCTCACGGCCGGAGGCTGTGCCGCTTTCTCAGTATTCAGCCATCGGCCGTCGGTCCCCGGCCCCCGGTCCTCGGTCCTCGGCCCTCACCCCTCCGTCCCGTCCGGCGGAACCACCGCCACCGGGCTCGCCGCGTGCAGCAGCACCGCCTGCGTGACCGAGCCGATCATGCGGGCGGGCGCGAGCAGGCGCCTGCGGTGGCGGCCCACCACCACGAGATCGGCGCCTCGGGAAGCCGCGACGAGTTGGCCCGCCGCGTCGCCCGGCAGCACGTAGAGGTCGGTGCCGACCCCGGGGTGCCGCTCGGCGTGCGGAGCGACGAAGCCCGTGGCCAGGGTCCTTGTCTCGGACTCGATGGCGTCCTCGTCGACGACCGGCGGTGGCACGAGGTCACCGGCCTGCACAGGCCAGGGAAATACGGCGGCCACCTGGACGCGGGCCTCGCGCCGGGCGGCCTCGGCGAACGCGAAGGCAAGTGCCTCGTTGTTCGGGCTGTCCACGTGCAGGCCGACGACCACACGCGGTCCGGGGGTGACGAGCTCGGAGTCGTGGACCTCGCGTCCGGGCCTGGGGACCACCACGACGGGACACTCCGCGTCGCGCGCGGCGGCCGTCCCGTTCGAACCGAGGAGCAGGCTCGCGAACCCCCCACGGCCACGGGAGCCGAAGACCAGCAGCTGCGCTTCGGAGCCGAGGCCGGGCAGCAGGGCGGCGGGGGCGCCGTCCAGCGTGACGTACTCCGTCGTGACGTACTCCGTGACCGGCGCGTCGCGCGCCAGGTCCTTGAGCCGGTCGCGGACCAGGTCGAGGACCGGGTCGGTGTCCGGCTCCGGCCGGCCGGCGGTGAGTGTCTCGGGCCGCAGCCAGGGCCCCGGTTCCCGCACGTGGACCACGCGCAGGGGTGCCTCGCGCCCACGGGCCGCGTCGAGAGCCCAGTCGAGGGCGCGCAGGCTGTCGTCCGATCCGTCGACCGCAGCGATGACCGGCAGGGTGTTCATGAAGTTCTCGCCTCCGGAACGTCTTCATCCGCTTCCTGGGGTCAGCCTCGCTCAGGCAGTCCCCAGGAAGAGGTCGAAGATCGCGTGTCCGGAAAAAGGAACCGGAAACCCTCATCAGGTGAGGTCGAACTCCCCCTCCCGTGCCCCCGACACGAACGCGCCCCACTCCGCGGGTGTGAAGATCAAGGAGGGGCCTTCCGGGCGGCCACTGTTGCGCATCGCGATGAATCCCTCGACAAAGGCGATCTGGACATCCCCCAGCCCCCGGCTGCTCGAATGCCAGTCGGCGCTGCTGAGGTCAAGCTCCGGCTTGTCCCAGCCCGCGAGCGGGTGCTGCTGGATGGTGCTCTCGGCCACGTCGTGCTCCTCCCGGTTGCGTCGTGCGCGGCCAGCCTAGCTTTCGGTCCCTGCCGCGCACAGGCCACGCGAGGGGGACAGTTCAGGAGGTGGGCGGCGCGGCTCCGACCAGCCACATCGAGAAGAACTGCGAACCGCCGCCGTAGGCGTGCCCGAGCACCCGGCGGGCGCCGTCGACCTGGTGTTCTCCGGCCTGTCCACGCACCTGAAGTGCGGCTTCGGCGAACCGGATCATCCCGGAGGCCCCGATGGGGTTGGTGGACAGCACCCCGCCCGACATGTTCACCGGCAGGTCGCCGTCCAGTTCCGTGACCCCGGACTCGGTGAGTTTCCAGCCCTCGCCCTCGTCGGCGAAGCCGAGGTTCTCCAGCCACATGGGCTCGTACCAGGAGAACGGGACGTACATCTCGACCGCGTCGATGTCGCGGCGGGGGTCCGCGATGCCCGCCTGCCGGTACACGTCGGCCGCGCAGTCCTTGCCCGCCCGCGGGGAGACGAAGTCCTTGCCGGCGAAGAGAGTCGGCTCGCTGCGCATCGCGCCGCCGTGCAGCCAGGCGGGTGGCCGCGGCGAACGGGCCGCCCCCGCGCGGTCGGTGAGGACCATCGCGCAGGCGCCGTCGGAGGACGGGCAGGTCTCCGAGTAGCGGATCGGGTCCCAGAGCATGGGCGACGCCTGGACCTTCTCCAGCGTGATCCCGTGTTCGTGCAGATGCGCGTACGGGTTCTTGAGCGCGTTGCGGCGGTCCTTGTACGCGACCAGGGAGCCCACCGTGTCGGGAGCGCCGGTGCGTCGCATGTAGGCGCGCACGTGCGGGGCGAAGAAGCCGCCCGCGCCGGCGAGCAGGGGCTGCTGGAAGGGGATGGGGAGGGACAGACCCCACATGGCGTTGGACTCGGACTGCTTCTCGTAGGCGAGGGTCAGTACGGTGCCGTGGACGCGGCCCGCGACCAGGTTCGTGGCGACGAGCGCGGTGGAGCCGCCGACGGAGCCCGCGGTGTGGACGCGCAGCATCGGTTTGCCGACGGCGCCCAGGGCGTCGGCGAGGTAGAGCTCGGGCATCATGACGCCCTCGAAGAAGTCGGGGGCCTTGCCTATGACGACGGCGTCGATGTCCGCCCACGTCAACTCGGCGTCGGCGAGGGCGCGTTGGGCCGCTTCCCGGACGAGTCCCGCGATCGACACGTCCCTTCGGGCCGCGACGTGCTTGGTCTGACCGATCCCGACGACCGCCACGGGCTCCTTGCCCGTCGCACTACTCAGCGCATTACCCGACGCATTGCTCAGCGCATTGCTCTTGGTGTCGCTCATCGCGGGTCTCCTTCCAGGACGGCGACCAGGTTCTGCTGCAGGCAGGGGCCCGAAGTGGCGTGCGCCAGCGCCCTGTCGGAGGCACCGCGACCGATCCGGGCAGCCGCCTCGCCGATGCGGATGAGGCCCGCGGCCATGACGGGGTTGGCGGCGAGCGCTCCCCCCGACGGGTTGACGTCGACGCCGTCGTCCAGTCGCAGAGTCTTGCGCAGCACCACTTCCTGGGAGCTGAAGGGAGCGTGCAACTCGGCTGTGTCCAGGGGCCGTTCGAAGGCACCGGCCCGCTCCGCCGCCAGGCGTGTCGACGGTGAGTCGGTCAGGTCCCGTACGCCCAGCCCGTGTGCCTCGATGCGGTGGTCGATACCTCGTATCCAGGCGGGCCGCTCGCACAGGTCACGGGCCCGGTCCCCCGCGGCGAGGATCACGGCAGCCGCCCCGTCCCCGATGGGCGGACAGTCCCCGGTACGCAGGGGGCGTACGGCGTAGTCGCCCCGCGGCACCGAACCGCGCAGCTGCGCGTGGGGGTTGTCGGTGGCGGAGGCGCGGCTGCGGGAGGCGACGGCGGCGAGCGCCGGCTCGTCCGTATCGCCCGCGTCGATGAGCGCCTGCGCCTGGAGGGCAGCCAGGGCGATGGAGTCGGGCCACAGGGGCGCGACGTAGTACGGGTCGAGCTGCCGGGTCAGTACGTCGCGTACGGAGCCGGGGGACGACTTGCCGTACGCGTACACGAGCGCGGTGTCCGCGTCGCCGGTGAGGAGCTTCGTCCAGGCCTCGTACAGCGCCCACGCGCCGTCCATCTCGACGTGCGACTCGGAGATCGGCGGCCAGGCGCCCACGCCGTCGAGCGCCATGGTGAAGGAGAAGGCCCGGCCGGCGAGATAGTCCGTGGAGCCGGAGCAGGTGAACCCGATGTCGCCGGTCTTCAGCCCGGTCCGCGCCAGGACCCGGTGCAGGACCGGCATGAGCATCTCCACCTCGGAGAGGTCGTCGCTGGTGCGCCGGTGATCGGTCTGCGCGAAGGCGACGACGGCGATGTCCCTGAGCGGCCTCGGTGCGGGCATCTACAACAGCTCCTTGTACGTCTCGTAGTCCGCGTCGGGTTCACCGGTGGGCCGGTAGTGGTCGGGATGGCCGCCCGCCTCCGACCACACCGGCTCGACCCGCAGGCCCATGCGCACCTGGTCGTAGGGGATGCCGCCGATCCGGCCGTGCAGGGCGAGGTCGGCGCCGTCGAGGGCGATGTGCGCGTAGACGTACGGCACTTCGATGTCGAGGTTCGCCGTGTGCGTGGCCTTGATGTTGACGATGCAGTAGGTCGTGACGGTCCCGCGCGGACCCACCTCGACCTGTTCCGATGTGGCCACACCACATGTGGGGCAGGCACCCCTCGGTGGGACATACACCTTGCGGCACGACGGGCAGCGCTCCCCGACGACCCGCCGGTCGGCGAGCGACCGGATGTAGGCGGACTGGGCGCGCCCTGGCGAGTAGGTGTAGTCGAGACGGGCGGGCGCGACGATGCCCGTCACCGGATCCTCGAACCGACCGTCGCTGCCGACGAGTGCGGCGGCGCCGCCGCTGTACGGATCGCGCAGTTCGTGCGGGTTGGGCGATTCGTACGGTTCGAAGCAGGCGATGTCCGTGATGGCGCCGGAGCGGTCCTCGGCCCAGCGGACACGTACCCGTGTGCCGGTGCGTACGGAGTCGGGTCCGCCGGGGGCGTCGAGGGCGTGCAGGAGGGCGGTGTCGGCACCGTCCAGCCGCACCAGGACCCAGGCGAACGGCGTGTCGAGGGGCTGCCCCCGGCGGGGTTCGTGGTTCCAGGCCCAGGTGGTGACGGTGCCGGTGGGCGCGACTTCGACGAGCTCGCCGATCTCCTCGGAGGTGACGGGGTCGTACTCGACGGGCGGCACGAGAACGCGGCCGTCCCCGGTCCGCACCCCGAGCACGACCCGCTCACGCAGCCCGGTGAGAAACGCGCTCTGCACGGGCCCGAGAGACCGGGTGAAGGGAAACTCGACGACCAACGGAGCTTTGAGAACTTCAGTCACAGCATCTCCTCACGGAATGGCGGGGCCGCGCCCCTGAAAGGGGCGCGGGGAACTGCGCGACCAGCCACAACGAGCCCGCGGCTGTGAACGGCGGCCGACGAGCGGAGCTCACTCCCGCCGGTACACCGCTGGGCGCCGCTCACTGAAGGCCCGCGCCCCCTCCTTGGCATCGGCCGTGTCGAACACGGGCCACCCCCGCTTCAGCTCGGCGGCGAGCCCGTCGGACTCGGCCATGTCGGCGGTCTCGTACACGGACGCCTTGACGGCCTCGACGGCAAGCGGCCCGCAGGCGTTGATCTGCGCGGCGATGGCGAGTGCCTTCTCCAAAGCGGTCCCGTCCGGGACGACGTGGCCGATCAGACCGACGTCGGCGGCCTCCCGCGCCGAGTACGGACGGCCGGTGAGCAGCATCTCCAGCGCATGCGTGCGCGGAATCTGCCGCTGAAGACGCACCGTCGAGCCACCGATCGGAAAGAGCCCGCGCTTCACCTCGAAGAGCCCGAAGGTGGCGGACTCCCCCGCGACCCGGATGTCGGTCCCCTGAAGGATCTCGGTACCGCCGGCCACGCAGTGGCCCTCGACGGCGGCGATCACGGGTTTACGCGGCCGGTGATGGCGCAGCATCGCCTTCCAGTGCAGATCGGGGTCGGCCGTGAGGCGGCCCCGGTGCTCCTGCCCCTCCATCCCCTTGCCCGCGAGGGCCTTGAGGTCCATGCCCGCGCAGAACGCGCCGCCCGCGCCGGTCAGGACGATCGAGCGGATGGCGTCGTCCTCGTCGGCCTCCACCCAGCCGTCGTAGAGGCCGACCAGCATCGGCAGCGAGAGCGCGTTCTTGGCCTCGGGCCTGTTGAGCGTGAGCACCAGTGTGGCGCCTTCGCGCTGCACGGTGAGGTGTTCCGTCCCACCCATTGCCGTCCTCCCGTCTCAGGAACGAGAACAGGTTGCAGGAGGCGCGGAAGCAGTTCAAGGGTTTTCTGACAGTCAGTCAGATTACTTCTGTGCGGCCCCTTCCCAGTTGTGCCTCGCTTTGCTCTGATGACCGGCGAAGCGATGACGCACGTCCACTCGTCGATGCTTGCCGGGGTCAGGAGGAGCGGTGGAGTACAACCTTGCCGACCTGTTCGAGTCGGTCGTCGACGTGGTCCCCGACCGCGAGGCGCTCGTCCACATCGACCATCCCGGTACGGGAGCCGAGCGGCGCCTGACATACGCGGAGCTGGACGCGGCGGCCAACCGTGTCGCCCACCACCTGCTCGACAGCGGCATCCGTCCCGGTGAGCATCTCGGGCTGCACCTCTACAACGGCATCGAATACCTGCAGACCGTCCTGGGGTGCCTGAAGGCGCGGATCGTGCCGGTGAACGTCAACTACCGGTATGTGGAGGAGGAGTTGATCTACCTCTACCGGGACGCGGACCTGGTGGCGCTGGTCTTCGACGCGGAGTTCACCGGACGGGTCGCGGCGGCCCTGCCGCGCGCCTCGGCGCTGCGGCATCTCGTACGGGTGGGGGTCCCGGCACCGGACGCTCCCGCCTTGCCTGCGGTGGACTTCGCGGACGCCGAAGCCGCCGGAGCCCCCGGGCGGGGCTTCCCGGCACGCTCGGCCGACGACCAGTTCATCATCTACACCGGCGGCACGACCGGGATGCCGAAGGGCGTGATGTGGCGTCAGGAGGACTTGTTCTTTGCCGGGTTGGGCGGTGGCGCCCCGACCGGAGAGCCGGTGAAGTCGCCGGAGGAGCTCGCCGAGCGGGTCGCGGCCGGCGGCGACGGGATCACCTTCTTCCCCACGCCCCCGCTGATGCACGGCACCTCGACCCTCACCGCCTTCATCGGCTTCCACTTCGGCCAACGCGTCGTGATCCACCGCAAGTTCGTGCCCGAGGAGGTACTGCGTACCATCGAGAAGGAGAAGGTGACCAGTGTGTCGCTGGTCGGGGACGCGATGCTGCGCCCGCTGATCGACGCGCTGAACGGGCCCATGAAGGGCACCGACTGCTCCTCCCTGTTCAGCGTCTCCTCGTCCGGCGCGATCATGTCGGAGACGGTGCGCGCCCAGTTCCAGGCCCTCGTGCCGAACGTGCTGCTGCTCAACAACTTCGGGTCCTCGGAGTCCGGATTCAACGGCACGGCGACGGCCGACTCGGGCCCGGACCGCGGCTTCCGCATCGAGGTCAACTCCCGCACGCGGGTGGTGGACCCGGCGACGCACGAGCCGGTCGCCGTGGGCGAGCCCGGCCGCATCGCCCAGCGTGGACACGTGCCTCTCGGCTACTACAACGACCCGCGGAAAACCGCCGAGACCTTCTTCGAGAAGGACGGCGAGCGGTGGGTGCTGCTCGGCGACATGGCGACCGTCGACAAGGAGGGCGTCGTCACCGTCCTGGGCCGCGGCTCGCAGTGCATCAACACCGGTGGGGAGAAGGTGTATCCGGAGGAGGTCGAGCAGGCCCTCAAGTCACACCCGGACGTGTACGACGCGCTGGTGGCCGGGGTGCCCGACGAGACATGGGGCACCCATGTGGCGGCCGTGGTGCAGCTGCGCGAAGGCGGCGGCCGACCCTCCCTGCACGACATCCAGACCCACTGCCGTACGCATCTGGCGGGCTACAAGATCCCGCGCCGGCTGGTGATCACGGAAGCCATCCAGCGGTCCCCGAGCGGCAAGGCGGACTACCGGTGGGCACGGTCGGTGGCGGCGGAAGCAGAGACGGAGGCGGAGGCAGGGGCGGCGCCAGAGTAGGAGTGGAGTAGGAGTGGAGTAGGAGTCGGGGGCACGCCGGCGCAGCGTCACGCGCACGTCGTCGGTTCACGTGTTGAAGGGTTTGAAGTGCACGAGGGCGGAGCCGTCGCTCTCGTCCCGCACCGTCAACTCCAGGGCCACGGCGCCTCCTTCGGCGTACGGGTGGAGGTCCAGGTGCCCGCAGCGGTCGGCGTCGTCCTCGACGCACGTGGAGTCCAGCTTCATGTCGGGGTAGGTGTCCGCCAGCCATGCGTCGAGGCCGGTCCTGCTGATGCGGAACCTGACGTCGTACAGCGTGTCGATGCCGTGCTGCATCACACAGGCGGCGTCCTTGGCCCCGGCCGGCAGCCGCTCCTGGTCCGCGAACCGTAACGCCTCCCGGCACGGAACCTGCACCGCTCGGCTCCGCGCGTCCCCGGCCCGTGCGTCCTCGCCGACATGGCGCTCGGAAGAAGCCACCGCCCAGACCGCCCAGCCGAGACAGGCCGCCGCCAGTACGGCGACCAGTCCGCCCACCCCGGCAGCCCTGTTCCCAGTGCGTGACATCAGCGGCCCCTCCCATCTCTCGAACCTCGATCACCCTTCGGTAGCGAAGAGGGTGAACGGGAGCCGCCGGTTCCCACCGCACTCCTTGACGGCCGCCCTCGCGGCTGGATTACTTGATCTCCGACGGCACAACCGAATGATCGGTCGTCCGAAATGGCGCATGGGTGAGGGGAGCAGTGCCTGTGGCGAACTCGACGGACCTGTTGGACGCGGGCGAACGGCTCGACGCGGACGGTCTGCGCGCACTCCAGCTGGAGCGGCTCCGGGCCACCCTGCGGCACGCCTACGAGAACGTGCCGTTCTATCGCGACTCCTTCGACAAGGCCGGGCTACGGCCCGAGGACTGCGGCTCGCTCGCCGATCTGGCACGCTTCCCCTTCACCACGAAGGCGGACCTGCGCGACAACTACCCGTACGGGATGTTCGCCGTGCCCCGGGACCGTATCCGCCGCATCCATGCCTCCAGCGGCACCACGGGACTCCCCACGGTCGTCGGATACACCGAGAACGACCTGTCCATGTGGTCCGACATGGTGGCCCGCTCGATCCGCGCGGCGGGCGGCCGGCCCGGTGACACGGCCCATGTGGCATACGGCTATGGACTGTTCACCGGTGGGCTCGGCGCACACTACGGCGCCGAGCGGCTCGGCTGTACGGTCATCCCCGCGTCGGGCGGCATGACCGCTCGCCAGGTCCAGCTGATCCAGGACCTGCGGCCGGAAATCATCATGGTGACGCCCTCGTACATGCTGACGATCCTCGACGAGTTCGAGCGGCAGGGCGTGGACCCGCGCCACACCTCGCTCCGCGTGGGCATCTTCGGCGCCGAGCCCTGGACCGAGGAGATGCGCCGGGAGATCGAGGAGCGGTTCGCCATCGACGCGGTCGACATATACGGACTGTCGGAGGTGATCGGCCCCGGAGTGGCCCAGGAGTGCGTGGAGACGAAGGACGGACTGCACATCTGGGAGGACCATTTCTATCCGGAAGTCGTCGATCCGCTCACGGGCGAGGTGCTGCCGGACGGTGCGGAGGGCGAGCTGGTGTTCACCTCCCTCACCAAGGAGGCGATGCCCGTGGTCCGCTACCGGACCCGGGACCTGACCCGGCTCCTGCCCGGCACGGCACGCGTCTTCCGCCGGATGCAGAAGATCACCGGCCGCAGCGACGACCTGGTCATCGTGCGCGGCGTGAACCTCTTCCCCACGCAGATCGAGGAGATCGTCCTGCGCACACCCGGCGTCGCCCCGCACTTCCAGCTGCGGCTGACGCGTGAGGGCCGCCTCGACGCGCTCACCGTACGGGCCGAGGCGCGTACCGGTGCGACACCGGAGATCCGTGACGCGGCCGCACGGGCCATCGCGACGGCCGTGAAGGACGGCATCGGCGTCTCGGCGCGGGTCGAGATCGTCGAGCCGGAGTCACTGGAACGCTCGGTGGGCAAGATCAGGCGCATCGTGGACCTGCGCCCGCGGTAGGCCTATGCCCGCGAGAGGCCTTCTTCCCCGGCCCTCCCCGAGTCCCCCGGCCTGCTCTTCACAGCCGGGGGCCCAGGGGGCTTCTACGGCCGGGGGGTCGAGCCGTACGCGGTCAGGAAGCGGTCGCGGAAGGAGTCCATCCGCCAAACCGGGGCCGTGTCGTCGGGCTTGAGGCCCTCGGTCCAGCCCCAGTCGTCGATCTTGTCGAGCACGGACTTGTCGTGGGCGACGATCGAGATCGGCACGTCCCGGCTGGCGTGGTTGCCGCTGACCCTGGCCAGGGGCTGGTGGTCGCCCAGGAAGACCAGCACGGTGTTCTTGTTGCCGTACTTCACCACGTAGTCGATGAGGCTGGTCACCGAGTACTCGATGGACTTGCCGTACTCCTCCTTGACCTTGGTGGAGTCGTAGAAGACGTCCGAGGCCTTCTTGCCGTCCTTCTGGATGTCCTTGTAGACCGAGCCGTCGCCGACCTCGTCCCAGGGGATGGTCTTGGGGATCGGCGCCCAGGGCTGGTGGCTGGAGGTGAGGATGATCTCCGACATCAGTGGCTTGTCGCGCTTCTTGCCGTGCTCCAGGCGCTGGTAGGCGCTCAGGGCGTACTGGTCGGGCATGGTCGACCAGCTGAACTTGGGGCCCTCGTAGCCGAGTTCCCGTGAGTCGTAGACGTTGTCGAGGCCGTAGAACGAGGCCTCGGGCCAGTTCTTCTGGACGCCCGGCATGATGCCGACGGTCCGCCAGGCGCCGGTGCGCTGGAAGGCGCCGGTGAGCGTCAGGTGCTCGCCGGCGGTGACGGTGCGGTAGCGGGCCTGGTTGCTGATCCACAGCCCGGACAGGAAGGTGGAGTGGCCGAGCCAGCTGCTGCCGCCGTACGTCGCCGAGGTGAGCCAGCCGCTCTTGGCCGAGTATCCGGCCTTGCTCAGCTCCTCGGTCTTGTCGGTGAGCGTGGCATCGACACCGGGCGCCATGACCGGGTCCTCGATGGCGCTGCGGCCGTAGCTCTCGATGAAGCCGAAGATGACGTCCTTGCCCCGCAGATCGGTGAGGAGCTGGTCGGCCGGCGTGTTGGCGAAGGTGTCCTTCTTGGCCACCTTGGCGAACTCCGCCTCGTCCTTGAGGGTCGCCTGCACCCGGTCCACCCGGTTCTGGACGGCGCCCGCGGCGCTGCGGGACGCGAACTGCACCCCGGTGAACTGCACGCCGAGCGCAGAACAGGCGACCCAGACGGTGCCGGCGATCAGCGTGGCACGGGTCGCGCGACCGCTGTGCCGGGCCAGCAGGTTGGCGAGCCGGACGACGGACAGGACCATCAGCGCGAACACGGCGACGACGAGCGCGATGACCGCGATCACGACACCGACCGCGCCGGCCTTGCCCATCGAGTCCTCAAGGTACGTCCGGGCGTCGTCGAACAGGATCCAGTCGAGTACGACGTTGAAGCCGCGGCCGAGGAATTCGTTGAAGCCGAGGTCGAGAAGGTTGAGGACGGTCAGCGCGCCCAGTCCCAGACCGGCGAGGACCGCCGCCACCAGCCGCAGTGTCTTCGGCAGGACCATGAGGACGGCCGCGCCGAAGATCGCCTCCACCGGCAGGCGGAAGAACACTCCGGGCCGGAAGCGGTCGATCTCGTTCGGCATGAGGAGCGCGAACAGCACGAGCAGGGCGGCGAGGACGGTGATCGTCCAGGTCACGGTCCGGGCCGCGACGGGGTACTTGGCGCGCCAGCCCCTGGGGGCCGCCCCGTCGTCGACGGACGAGTCCTTGTCGTCGGGCAGGCCCGTGTCCGGGGAGTTGGGGGAACCTTTGAGGTCGTCGGTGGGGACGTTCTCGTCCTCGGCCTCGTGTTCGTGCTCGCCCTCGGCCTCGGCCGACGAGGCTCCGCCATCAGCCGACGCATCCGGCTCCGCGGTGGCGGCGTCCGTCGTCCCGGCGGGCGTGCCCGGTTTCTCGGCGGGTGTGCTGTCCGCCGGAGGCAGTGCCTCCGGCGTCGCGGGTTCCTCCGGGGTTGCCCGGTCCGTGTCCGGCAACTGGTGAGAGTTCGTGGTGCTAGACAACCCGAAGGTCCTTCCGTGCGAAACCCGGTGGTGACTCGGCGGAGACCAGGCTCGGGTGGTCGGGCCGCCGTTACTGGGTACGGCTCACCGGCGGCCTGAGTTCAACCCGGCGAGGATTCGGCGGATTCCTTCCCGAACCGGTCCCGCAGTTCCCGCTTGAGGATCTTCCCGCTCGCGTTGCGCGGCAGCTCTTCCACGAAGATCACCCGCTTCGGCGCCTTGAAGTGAGCGAGCTTCTCGCGTGCGTGGGCGACCAGGTCGTCCTCCGTGACCCCGCCGACCCCGCCGACCTCCCCGGCCTCCCCGACCTTGCCGGCCTCGCCGCGGGGGACGACCACCGCGGTGACCGCCTCGATCCACCGCTCGTCCGGCAGCCCGATCACCGCGACCTCGGCCACCTGGGGATGGGTGTAGAGCGCGTCCTCGACCTGCCGGGAGGCGACCAGTACGCCTCCGGAGTTGATGACGTCCTTCACCCGGTCGACGACGGTGAAGTACCCGTGGACGTCCCGCACCGCGAGGTCACCGGAGTGGAACCAGCCGTCCCGGAACGCCTCGGCGGTCTCCTCGGGCTTGTCCCAGTAGCCCTCGCACAGCTGCGGCGACCGGTAGACGACCTCGCCGGAGGTGCCGTCGGGCACGTCCTTGCCGTCCTCGTCGACCACCCGGGCGTCCACGAACAGCACGGGACGCCCGCAGGAGTCCATCCGCCCCTTGTGTTCGTGCGGCCCGAGAACCATGGCCAGCGGACCGATCTCGCTCTGGCCGAAACAGTTGTAGAAGGCCAGTTTCGGCAACCGGGACCGCAGCCGTTCCAGTACGGGCACCGGCATGATCGATGCCCCGTAGTACGCCTTGCGCAGCCCGCTCAGGTCACGGGTCGCGAAGTCGGGGCGGTTCGACAGACCGATCCACACGGTGGGCGGCGCGAAGAGGCTGTCCGCGCGGCCGGCCTCCACCAGGTCGAGGAGCTGGTCGGCGTCGGGGGCGTCGAGGATGGTGTTCCGGGCGCCGACCGCCAGGTACGGCAGCAGGAACACGTGCATCTGCGCCGAGTGGTAGAGCGGCAGCGAGTGCACGGGCAGGTCGCCCGCGCTCAGGTCGAGGGCGGTGATCGCGCTCAGGTACTCGTGCACCAGCGCGCGGTGGGTCAGCATCGCCCCCTTGGGCAGCGCGGTCGTGCCCGAGGTGTAGAGCAGTTGCACCAGATCCTCGGCGCGCGGCTCCGGGCCGTCGTACGCGGGCGTCGACTCCAGCCGGGCGAGCAGCGAGTCCCCGGCGTCCCGCAGCGGCAGCACCCGGACACCGTCGGGGAGCCGGTCCGCGAGGCCCGGGTCGGCCAGGACCAGCGCGCTGCCCGACTGGCCGACGATGTACGCGAGGTCGTCGCCGGTCAGGTGCTGGTTGACCGGCACATGGACGAGTCCGGCGCGGGCGCAGGCCAGGAAGCCGATGAGGTACGCGTCCGAGTTGTGTCCGTAGGCGCCGACGCGGTCGCGCGGTCCGAGTCCCGAGGAGCGCAGCACCTGGGCCGCGCGGGACACCGCCTCGTCGAGTTCGGCGTACGTCCAGGAGCGCTCGCGGTAGGTGACCGCGACGCGAGCCGGAGTGCGCCGGGCGCTGCGCCGCAGCACCCCGTCGACCGTGCTGCCGTGTCCAGGCGTCATGGCACATGATCCTCGGCCCGTCCACCTGGCAGGTCAAGCCGGGCGGCACGGAGATCGAGGTCGGACCACATGGACCCGGACCACATATGAGGACCAGACATGAGGACCACACATGAATCGGGGTTTCACACGGGACGCGTACGGCCCTCCCAGTACGGGTCCCGCAGGCGCCGCTTGTACAGCTTTCCGTTGGGGTCGCGTGGCATCGTCTCGATGAAGTCGACGCTTCCGGGCCGTTTGTACCCGGCCAACTGCCGTGCGCAGTGCCCGAGGATCTCCGCGGCCAGGGTCTCGCCCGGTGCGAAGCCGGGGGCGGCTTCGACGACCGCCTTCACCGCCTCGCCCCAGTCGTCGTGCGGAATCCCGAAGGCGGCGGCGTCGGCGACGGCGGGGTGGGTGAGCAGCGCGGCCTCGATCTCGGCGGGGTAGATGTTGACGCCGCCCGAGATGATCATGTCGATCTTGCGGTCGCGCAGGAAGAGATACCCGTCGTCGTCGAGATACCCCAGGTCACCGACCGTGAAGAAGTCCCCGATGCGGTTCTTCCTCGTCTTGGTCTCGTCCTTGTGGTACGAGAATCCGCCGGTGCTCATCTTCATGTAGACGGTGCCGAGTTCACCGGGCGGCAGCTTGTTCCCGTCGTCGTCGAAGACGGCGAGTTCGCTGATGGGCCAGGCCTTGCCGACCGTGCCGGGCTTCTTCAGCCAGTCCTCGGCGGTGGCGAAGGCACCGCCGCCCTCGCTGGCCGCGTAGTACTCCTCGACGCTGTGGCCCCACCACTCGATCATGGCCCTCTTCACATGGTCCGGGCACGGAGCGGCGCCATGGATGGCGTGCCGCATGGACGACACGTCGTACGCCGCCCTTGTGTGGTCCGGCAACGCGAGCAGGCGGTGGAACTGGGTCGGGACCATATGTGTGTGCGTGCACTGCCGGGTGTCGATGAGGCGGAGCATCTCCTCGGGCGTCCACTTGTCCATCAGCACCAGGCGGTGCCCGATGTGCAGGGACGCTCCCGCGAACTGGAGCACCGCCGTGTGGTAGAGCGGCGAACACACCAGGTGGACGTTGCCGTCGAAGGGCTTGATGCCGAAGATGCCGAGGAAACCGCCGAGATACGTCTCCTCGGGGAGCTTGCCGGGCAGCGGGCGCCGAATGCCGCGCGGGCGCCCGGTGGTGCCGGAGGTGTAGTTCATGACCCAGCCGAGCGTCCGGTCCGCGGGCACCGATCCGGGCTGCCCGTCGAGGAGTTCGCCGTACGCCCGGAATCCCGCGACCCGGCCGACCGCGTACCGCCGGTCCGCCGGCAGCTTCGCCTCGTCGGCCGCGTGGCGTGCGGCGTCGCCGAACCGTTCGTGCGCGATGAGCACCCTGGCCCCGGAGTCGGCGACGATCCAGGCGATCTCGGGGCCGACGAGATGGTGGTTGACGGGCACGAGGTAGAAGCCGGCCTGTGAGGCGGCGAGGTAGGCGGTGAGGAACTCGACGCCGTTGGGCAGTACGACGGCGAAGGAGTCACCTCGTTCGAGCCCGGCGGCGCGCAGTCCGTGCACCAGCCGGTTGACCTCGGTGTGCAGCCGTCCGGCGGTCCACTCCTCGCCGTCGGTCGCGACGAGCACAGTGCGCTCCGGGTCGGCGAGGGCCTGGGCCCAGAAGCCGTTGGGGGGCCGGCTCACTCGTGGCTCCTTCCTGCGATGCGGTCGAGCCGGTCCACGGCCTTCTCGAAACCGCGCGTGAGGTCGTCGACGACCTCCTGGACACTGCGTTCGCTGTTCATCCGGCCGACGATCTGCCCCACGGGTGTCCCGAGCAGCGGTTCCACCTCGTGCTTCTGGATGCGGGAGACCGCCTCGGCGACCAGCAGTCCCTGCAGGGGCATGGGGAGCGTGCCGGGCCCGGCCGGGTCGTCCCAGGCGTCGGTCCATTCGGTACGCAGCTGCCGTGCGGGTTTCCCGGTCAGCGCGCGCGAGCGGACCGTGTCGCCGGACCCGGCGGCGAGGAGCTTCCGCGTCAGGGCGCGCGAGTGCATGTCGGCCTCTGTGGTGGTCAGCCATATGGAGCCGAGCCACACACCTTGGGCGCCGAGCGTGAGCGCGGCGGCCATCTGCTGCCCGCTGCCGATGCCGCCGGCGGCGAGCACGGGCAGCGGCGCGACCGCGTCGACGACCTCGGGAGTGAGCACCATCGAGGCGATGTCACCGGTGTGGCCGCCGGCCTCGTAGCCCTGGGCGACGACGATGTCGATACCCGCCTCGGCGTGCTTGCGCGCGTGCCGGGCGCTGCCCGCGAGCGCCGCGACGAGCACGCCCTTCTCGTGGGCGCGCTCGACGACGTCGGCGGGCGGTGAGCCGAGTGCGTTGGCCAGCAGCTTGATCGGATAGTCGAAGGCGACGTCCAGCTGGGTGCGGGCGACCTGTTCCATCCAGCCGGTGATGCGCCAGCCCGAGGCCTCGCCCTCGTCGAGTCCGGGCACCGCGTACTTGGCCAGGGTGTCCTTGACGTACTGGCGGTGGCCCTCGGGGATCATCGCCTCGACGTCGGCCTCCGTGACACCCTCGACCTTCTTGGCCGGCATGACGACATCCAGCCCGTACGGCCGTCCGCCGGCGTGTGCCTCGATCCAGTCGAGGTCGCGTTTGAGCTCGTCGGGGGCGGTGTAGCGGACCGCACCGAGCACACCGAGTCCACCGGCCCGGCTGATGGCAGCGACGACGGCGGGGAACGGCGTGAAGCCGAAGAGGGCGTGCTCGACTCCGAGTTTCTTGCTCAGCTCCGTCTGCATGGGCGCAGGATGCCGCAGTCCTCCGGACGAGGGAAGACCTTTTCTGATGGCCCGTCAGTTTCCGTCGATTTTCTCGGACGGGGACCGGTGACGAACCCGGAAAGATACGTTCAGGCATCGCATCGCAACGACACGACACAGCAACGGCCGAACGACGCAACCAACGGGAGGCTCCTCGATGGCGGACAGAGCGGGCGGCGGGCCGACCCGACGTCAAGTGGGGCGCGGCATGGCGGCGTTGGGCGGCGCACTGATCCTCGCGCCCCTGCCCGCGGCGTCGGCGGCGCCCGGTACGGCGGGGAGCGACGGCGGTGAGGGCACGGGCCCCGGCCGCCCGACCCTGCGCCACGGCTCCGCCGAACGCGCCGGCCTGCTTCCCGCGCCCCTGCGTCAACTCGTCACCGACGCCGAGGCGTTCCTCGGCCCGTCTCCCCAGCACCCCTGGTACGCGGGCGCCGTACTGCTCGCGGGCCGCGGCGGTACGGTCGCCCTGCATCAGCCGATCGGCAAGGCGGTGCGCTACTCGGCGTACGACGAGAAGACCGACACCGCCGTGGAGTTTCCCGCAGAGCAGCAGATCGCGATGGCCAAGGACACGGTCTTCGACCTCGCCTCGGTGTCGAAGCTGTTCACGTCGATCCTCGCCGTGCAGCAGATCGAGCGCGGCACGCTGGAGCTGGAGGGGAAGGTCGCCTCGTACCTCCCGGACTTCGGCGGCGCGGGCAAGCAGGACATCACGATCCGTCAACTGCTCACGCACACCTCGGGGTTCCGGGCCTGGATCCCCCTCTACACCGCACCGACGTACGAGGAGAAGCTGCGGCGCGTCTGGAACGAGGCGCCCCTCAACCCGCCCGGCACCACGTATCTCTACTCCGACCTGAACCTGATCTCGCTCCAGCTCGTCCTGGAGAAGATCACCGGCCGGCCACTGGACACGCTGCTCCGGACCGAGATCACCGCTCCGCTCGGAATGCGCCGCACCCGCTTCAACCCGCCGGCCTCCTGGAAGCCGGAGATCGCCGCCACCGAGGACGCCCGCCGGCCCTGGTCGGGGCTCGACCGCGGTCTCGTATGGGGCGAGGTGCACGACGAGAACGCGTACAGCCTGGGCGGTGTGGCAGGCCACGCCGGGGTCTTCTCCACCGCGTGGGATCTCGCGGTCCTCGGCCGGACGCTGCTCAACGGCGGTGTGTACGGCAGGGCGCGCATCCTGGCACCGGAGTCGGTGGACCTGATGTTCACCGACTTCAACACGGCTTTCCCCGGCGACGAGCACGGCCTCGGCTTCGAGCTCCACCAGCACTGGTACATGGGCGCGATGGCCACTCCGCGCACCGCGGGTCACACCGGCTTCACCGGCACCTCGCTGGTCCTCGACCCGACGACCGACTCGTTCCTCGTGCTGCTCGGCAACTCCGTCCACCCCGTGCGCACCTGGCGCTCCGGTTCCGCTCCCCGCGTCGCCGCCGCCGACCACCTGGCCCGCGCCGTCGCGGTCCGGCCCGCGCGGGGGCGTACGGCCTGGTTCTCCGGCATGGCGACCGCGACGTCCGCGACCCTGACGCTGCCCGCCCTCGACGTCGGCGCCGAAGGCCGTCTGCGGTGCGCCCTGTGGTGGGACACCGAGCCGCGGGCGGACGCCCTCTTCCTGGAGTCCTCGGCGGACGGCGGCACGACGTGGCAGCCGGTGCCGTTCACGACCGTCCGCGACGGGGAGGCTCCGCAGGAGCGTTCCACCGGGTCGGTGACCGGGTGGTCGGGCCGGACCTGGCACCGGGTCGGCGCGGACCTTCCCGTGGCCGCGCGGCTCGTCGTGCGTTGGCGGTACACGACGGACCGGCTCTATGTGGGCCGGGGCGTGTACGTGGACGCGCTGCGGGTCCGGGACGACGACCGGGTCGTGTTCGACGAGGCGCGGCCGGCGGACTCGTCGCGCGTCGAGGGCGTGGGCTGGGTGGCGTCCTCGGACTGAGCACCGCCTGAGCACCGCCTGAGGGCGCGAAGCGCCTTCTTCGACAGGCCGCCTTCTCGCCGATGTGCCGCTCGTCGTGGACGCGTCTGCGGCGCGTGGGGGTTGCTCGCGCAGTTCCCCGCGCCCCTGAAAGGCCCCTACGGGACTTCCAGGAGGGCCATGGCGGCATTGTGGCCGGGTACGCCGCTCACCCCTCCCCCTCTCACCGCGCCCGCGCCGCAGAGGAGGACGTTGGCGTGCCGGGTCTCGACGCCCCAGCGGCCGGTGCCCTCCTGGGTGTGCGGGAAGGCGAGGTCGCGGTGGAAGATGTTGCCGCCGGGCAGCCTGAGGTCGCGTTCCAGGTCGAGGGGGGTCTTCGCCTCGATGCAGAGGCGGCCGTCCGCGTCGGTCGCCAGGCAGTCGACGATCGGCTCGACGAGGTGTGCGTCCAGTTGCGCCAGGGTCGACTTCAACAGTTCCTGGCGTACGCCGTCGTTGTCGTGGGCGAAGAGCCGGGCGGGCGTGTGGAGTCCGAAGAGTGTGAGCGTGTGACAGCCCTGCTGGACCAGGTCGGGGCCGAGGATCGTGGGATCGGTCAGCGAGTGGCAGTAGATCTCCGAGGGCGGTGCTTCGGGGAGCGAGCCGGCGGCGGCCTGCGCGTGCGCGGTCGCCAGTTGTTCGTAGCCCTCGGCGATGTGGAAGGTCCCGGAGAAGGCCTCACGCGGGTCGACGGACGTGTCCCGCAGCCGGGGCAGCCGCTTCAGCAGCATGTTGACCTTGAGCTGGGCGCCCTCGGCGGGGGCGGGCGGCTCGTCGCCGGTCAACCGGGCGAGTTCCTGCGGGGAGGCGTTGACGAGCACGTGCCGGGCGGCGACGGTTCGCTCGCCGTCCGCGGTCCGGTAGGTGACCTCGGCGGCGCGTCCGTCGCTCTCCACGCGGACCGCCTCGTGGCCGGTCGCGAGGACGGCGCCGGCACCGCGCGCCGCGCCGGCCAGCGCGTCGGTGAGCGCGCCCATGCCGCCGACCGGCACGTCCCAGGTTCCGGTACCGCCGCCGATCACGTGGTAGAGGAAGCAGCGGTTCTGCCGCAGGGACGGGTCGTGGGCGTCGGCGAAGGTGCCGATGAGCGCGTCTGTGAGGACGACTCCGCGTACGAGGTCGTCGGCGAAGGTGTCCTCGACGGCGACCCCCAGCGGCTCCTCGAAGATGATGCGCCAGGCCTCCTCGTCGTCGATGCGGCGGCGCAGCTCGTCGCGGGTGGGGAGGGGTTCGGTGAGGGTGGGGAAGACCTGCTTGGCGACGCGGCCCGTCATGCCGTAGAAGCGCTGCCAGGCCTGGTACTCGCTGCCCGATCCGGTGAGCCGGGCGAAGGCCTCCCGGGTCCGCCGCTCACCGCCTCCGACGAGCAGTCCGGCGGGCCGGCCGTTCCGCTCGGTGGGGGTGTACGAGGACACGGTGCGGCCGCGGACCCGGAAGTCCAGCCCGAGATCCCGGACGATCTTCCGGGGCAGCAGGCTGACCAGGTACGAGTAGCGCGACAGCCGGGCGTCGACGCCGGCGAACGGCCGGGTGGAGACGGCGGCGCCGCCGGTGGCGCCCAGCCGCTCCAGGACGAGGACCGACTTCCCCGCGCGGGCCAGGTAGGCGGCGGCGACCAGCCCGTTGTGACCTCCGCCGACAATGACGACGTCCTGCTCCCGATGTCCCTCGTGTGCAGCCATGCCTCTTGCTTAACACGCCCCGATCCACCCCAGCCAGACCACACGGCACCCGGCGGCCCCCCAAGCGAGAACACGCGCCCCGTAGGGGCGCGGGAAACTGTGCGCCCCAAGAAGGCAGGGGCCCACGAGCACCGCCCCAAAGGGGCGCGGGGAACTGCGCGCCCAGCCACATCCGACCTGCGGCCAAAACCAAACCCGGCGGGGGCCCGGGGGCGCAGCCCTCCGGTGTCGGCGCAAGACAGCGCGAGGCGTCAGGACGCCCCGGCACGACCCTGACGCAACGCCGCCACCCGCCGGTACAACTCCGCCGCCTCCACCCCCCGCCCGAGCTGTTCCAGGCAGTGGGCCTCGTCATTGCGGCTGGCCAGCGCGTCGGGGTGGTCCACGCCGAGCACACGCTCACGCGCCCCGGCCACCCGCCGGTACTCGGTGAGCGCGTCGGCCCAACGCCCGAGCCAGCCGAGTCCGACCGCGACCTCACGGCGGCTCACCAGCGTGTCCGGATGGTCGGCCCCGAGGATCCGCTCCCGGACGGCGCACACGTCGCGGGACTCGGCCAGCGCCTCCTCCCAGCGGCCGAGCCGGCCGAGGTTGACCCCGAGGCCGTGCCGGGCGCGCAGGGTCTCGGGATGCGCGGGCCCGTGGACGCGGGTGCGGTCGTCGATCAGCCCCCTGTACAGCTCCAGGGCCTGCGCGCTGCGCCCCAGCCTGCCGAGGCTGATGCCGACCTCGTAGCGGGCGGCGAGCGTGTCGGGGTGGTCGGGGCCGAGCGCCTGCGCCCGGGCCGCGGCGACCTCCTGGTAGGTCCCCAGCGCCTCGGGCCACCGCCCCAACTGGCCGAGCGCGTACGCCACTTCGTACCGGGTGACGAGTGTGTCGGGATGGTGCGCGCCGAGCACACGGGCGCGTGCCGTGGCCACCTCGTTGGCCATCCGGTACGAGTCCTCAAGACGCCCGAGCCTGCTGAGGTTGAAGGCGAGGTTGTGGCGGCAGCGCAGGGTGTCCGGGTGGTCGGGCCCCATCGCGCGTTCCCGGGTGGCGAGCACGGTCGTGTAGATCTGGTGCGCCTCGAAATGACGCCCCAACCGGCCCAGTACGTAGGCCATTTCCTGGCAGGCGGCCAGCGTGTCCGGGTGGTCGGGGCCGAGCACGTGCTCCCTGGTGCCGGCCACGCGCGTGTACTCGCGCAGCGCGTCGGCGGGGCGGCCCGTGCGGCTGAGGGTGAAGCCGACCTCGTAGCGGCTGGCCAGTGTGTCGGGGTGGTCGGGCCCGAGGGCGTGCTCGCGTTCGGCGGCGACGGCGCGGTGCACCTCGCCGGCCTCCGCCCAGCGGCCCAGCCGCCCCAGGCTCAGCCCCGCGTTGTGGCGGCCGGCGAGTGTGGTGAGCAACTCCGGTGACGGGGCAGGCCGTTCGGCGGGTACCGGTGCCTGGGCCCCGCGGGTGTCGGTGCGGGCGATCCAGTCGCCGGTGAGGCCCGCGGCGGCGTCCGGCGGCGTGCTGCGCAGCCCCGCCCCGGTCGCCTTGTGGCCGGTGGTCATGCCATGGGTCCAGGACGGCAGGCGCGCTTCATGTGCTTGTTGTACTTCATGTGAGGCGGGCCGCTGTACCGTCTCGGGCCGCACGCGCGCCGACACCACGGTCGGCACGTACGCCGGCGTGCTGCGGCCCGCGTCGATCCGGTGGCCCACCTCGCGGGCGTCGTGCGGTCGCTGCCCGGGTTCCTTGGCCAGCAGGTCGAGGATGATCCGGTCCAGGAACTCGGGGAGCTCGGTGCGGTGGCTGCGCGGCGGCTCGGGCGGGGTGTCCCGGTGTCCGACGAGGACCGCCCACGCGTCGTCGAGGTCGAACGGCGGGGCCCCGGTGGCGAGTTCGTACAGTACGCAGCCGAAGGAGTAGAGGTCGCTGCGCTGGTCGACATCGGAGCCGCCGATCTGCTCGGGCGACATGTAGTGCGGGGTGCCCATCGCGATGCCGGTGCCGGTGAGGCGTGAGGTGAAGCCGATGTCGTAGCCGAGGCGGGCGATGCCGAAGTCGCAGATCTTCACCGTGCCGTCGTCGAGCCGCATGATGTTGGCGGGCTTCAGATCGCGGTGCACGATGCCTTGCCGGTGGGTGTAGGCGAGGGCGGCGGCGACCTGGTCGGCGACCTCCACGATGTCGGCGACCGGCAGCGGATGCTGCTTGTTGTCCTCCAGGAGCTGGCTCAGGTTGCGTCCGTCGAGCAGCTCCATCACCAGGTACAGCACGCCGTCGGACTCGCCGAAGTCGTGGACGACGGTCACTCCGCGGTGCTGGAGGGCCGCGGCCACCCGGGCCTCGCGGCGGAACCGCTCCCGCAGGACGCGGGTGAACGAGTGGTCGTGCTGATGCCCCAGCGGTTTGAGGCACTTGACGGCGACCTGTCTGCCCAGGGACTCGTCCCGGGCCCGCCAGACCTCGCCCATGCCGCCTCGACCTATCAGGTCGAGCAACCGGTACCGGCCCTGGATGAGCCTGTTTTCCCCCGTATCCCCCATCTCCCCCATCTGCCGCGATCTCCCCCGTCGTCCGAACCGCCCTCCCCTGGCCCGTCCAGTATGGCGAGCAATGGTCCGACTTTGTACGGTGCGGGTCGCGAGCCGGGGCCGAGCCGTGACATGGCGCGGATAATGTGTTTGGGGAGCAGTTGCCGACGCAGACGCGCGGGAGCACAGCGCGGCACGGTGCGGGTGGGACGTAGCCGCCGGGCCGCCGCCGGGTCACCGTTCCGGGCGACCGTACGGATCTTGCGTACAATTCACGGGCGTACATGGTAGGGCGTGCGCACGGACACCCGGAGCGCGTCCGCGACGGCTCGGGGATCGGGGTCGGGATCGTCGAGCAGCCGGTCCTCGATGTGTCTCGTCGCCGCTGGAACAGCTGACGGCCGCCACCCTTTTCGACGGGGACGTCACGCGCGTTCAACCAGCGACGCTAACGCCGTACCCGCGGCATCCCCAGGCCGATCCACGAGATGATCTCCCGCTGGATCTCGTTGTTGCCGCCGCCGAAGGTGAAGATGACGGCCGAGCGGTAGCCGCGCTCCAGGTCGCCGTGGAGCACCGCACCCGCCGAGCCCTCCTTGAGGGCACCCGCCGCCGCGACGACCTCCATGAGCGAGGCGTAGGCGTCACGGCGGGCCTCGGACCCGTACACCTTGACCGCGGAGGCGTCCTGGGGGGTGAGGGTGCCTTCCTGGACGGCGTTCACCATCTGCCAGTTGAGGAGTTTCATGGCGTCCAGCCTGGTGTGGGTCCGGGCGAGAGTCCGGCGCACCCAGGGGAGGTCGACGACCCGCCGGCCGTCGGCGAGCTTGGTCTCCATGGCCCAGCGCTGGACGTCGTGCAGGGCACGGACGGCCATGGTGCCGTGGGCGGCGAGTGTGACGCGCTCGTGGTTGAGCTGGTTGGTGAT